>CAZNPL010000026.1:0-97078 GCA_964574815.1 uncultured Phycisphaeraceae bacterium | reverse complement strand
TACAACAGCCGACGACGGCGCATCAATCCAGATACTTCATAGCGCTGTCATACTAACCTCATGCCCTTCGCCTTCGAAAAACTCGTCGTCTACCAGAAAGCCGTAGCGTTCGCCGACGCCGTCTGCACGCCCACCAAGACCTTCCCCCGCGGTTACTTCTTCCTCGCCGACTAACTCAACAGAGCCCCCGTCTTCATCGCCGCCAACATCGCCGAAAGAAACGGCCGCTTCACGAAACCCGACCGCAGGAACTTATTCGGCATCGCCCGCGGCAGCATGCAAGAGTGCTTCCCATTAACCCGTCTGTGTAGTGCGGAGGCGCTCACCCCCACGTCTCAACCCGCAACGTCTGCTGCTGGTACGATTCATTGACCTTCGGTTTGGACATTGGCCAGGATTCTACTCACACGGCGCCGTCTTGCAGTCCTGACCGGGGAAGTGCGATCCTTCTAAGCTGGCGCAGGTCTTGGCGTCCGTTACGAAGCAGCCCTTGAATGAGCAGCAGGCGCCGAGTTCGGGCGCACAGGGGTTGTCGGCGCAGGTCTCGCCCGGTGCGGGCGTGCCGTTTTGAATGAACTCGCATTCCAACGCGTCGGCCATCACGCACGCGCCCGACTGCAGGCAACAGGCCTCGACGGGCAGGGGCGGAATCGAACCCGTCACGCCGGCAAGAAAGCCGTCGTAATCATCCGTGTCCACGTCGCCGTCGCCGTCGTTGTCGAAGATCTCACAATCGGGAGATACGGGCGCGCCCGTTCCCACGCAGGCCTGGTACACGCCAAAGTCGTGCAGGTCGCGATCGCCGTCCTCGTCCGCGTCATTCGGGTAGCAGACGCCGCTGGTGGTCAGGGTGGCCAGGTAGATGCCTTCCGACCCGTCGGTGAAGTAGGCCCGGAAGCCGAGTTGATCGCCGTCCAGCCCTTCCGGCGCGACGCGAAGGCTGCTGACCCTCTTGCCGTCCAGGGAATCGAGTACCTCGATCACCTTCACGATTGATCCGCCCGAATCAACGTAAAGCCCGGAACTCTCCGCGCCGAACCCCACAAAGGCCGTGCTGCCACCCTGTGTAGAAAACGCTCCGAACCATTCGAACGTCCCGCTTGCACATGGTACCGGCGTGTTCGTGTTGGCGACGACGCGGTTGCCGGCGCAGTCGTTCATGTAGATCCCCGGGCGCGTCTGCGTTGTGTCATTGCCGCGAAAAGCGATGTTCAACCCGTCGGTCGACACCTGCTCGAGAAAGAAGCTGAAATTACCGGCGCCCCCGGGGATTGGCGTGAAGCGATCCGCGATCACAGACAAGACGCCTTTAAACCACATATACAGACCGCTGTTAAACCCGGAGTCCCGACCGAAGAAGAGCACCTTGCCGCTGTGATGCTGACTGCTGCCGCTGTTAAAACTGTTGAAGCGGCCTCCGCCGCCTGGGATGAACGTGGTCTGATCGGCCACTTTCGTGATCCCCGACGGGTTACCGAAGTAGATGCCCTCCAGGAAGGGCAGCGCTGGAACAAATGCCCAAAAGGAAATACTGCCGTCGTGGAGCGAAGGCCCTCCCAGGGTGGAAAACTCGTCGCTCGCTCCCGGAGGCCGAGTGTCCTTGTCCGCAACCACCTCCAGAACGCCGTCGAGCAACGCGTACACGCCCCGCTGCGAGATCGTTTGATCGTCGCCACCGAAGGCCACGTCGTCGCCATCGATCGAAGGCGGGCCGAACCCGCCGGTGGCCGGCGCACCAAACGTTCCCGTGCCGCCGGGGATGGGCGTATTCACGTCGGCCACGACGTCGAGGGCGCCGTTTTGCCACAGGTAGATTCCGTCCTGATCGACGCCGCGCCCTCGAATCGCCACGTTCCCATCGCTTACAGCCGCGGCCGAGAGAACGCCGAAATTCGTGAAGTTGCCCGTGCCCGACGGAATCGGCATGTCGGTGTCGGCGATCTTGACGAACGTCGGCCCGGCCGGGGCGGGAATCTGCCCGCTCACCATCGAATCGACGGTGGCGATGTTGTTGGACGGCACCGGATCGGTTTCATTCCCGATCACCTCGACGGTGTTCGTCAAGATTGCGCCATCGGCCAAACCGGGATCCACCAGCACGGAGAATCCCAGCGTCAACGTTTCACCAGGCGCGACCTCTCCGCTCCCGACGCCGCAGACCACGTTCCCCGAACCGGAGCCATCTCCCGCGGGCGTGACGTCCGCCGGCAGCGTATCGCTTACATCGACTCCGGTGGCCAGCGACGGACCATTGTTGGACACTGTAATCTCATAAAGCAGCCGCCCGCCGGCCGCGACCGGTTCCGGCGACGCCGCCTTGGTGACGGAGAGGTCGGCCTCTGCCTCGACCGTCGTCGCGTGGTTCTGGCTGTTGTTCGAAGGGTTCAGATCCGTCTGGTCGCCCGAGACGCTGGCCGAGTTGACAAGCGTTCCGCGCGTATCCGGATCAACGTTGACGCCGATGACGACCGACCGGTTCTCACCGTTGGGCAGGTCCCCGATGTCACACGAGATAACGGTGCCAGATTCCTGGCACGCAGGGTCCGACGAGTCCTGGTCGTAGGTCACGCCGGACGGCAGCGTATCGGCCACGAAAACCGTTGTGGCGTCCGACGGCCCGGCGTTGGACACGTTCAGCGTGTACGTCAGAGGGTCTCCCGCGAGGACGGGATCCGGGTTGTCGCTCTTGCTGATGCCCAAGTCGGCGACGAAGTCGAAACCGGCGGTACATTTCCGATCCGCGTCGAGCGTCACGTCGATCATCGGGTCCGTGCCGCTGCAATCGCCGCTCCATCCGATAAATACCGCGCCGCCGCTGGGCGTCGCCGTGAGCGTCACCGCCTGGCCGGCCGCGTACGTCTCATCGCAATCGGACGGGCACGAAATCCCGGTCGGGTCGGAACTCACCGAACCGCCTCCGTTCACGTTCACCGTCAGGGTGAACGCAGGGCAGTCCTGGCAATCTGTCTCCGGCCCCAGCCAGTCGCCTCCCAGCGCTTCGCAATCGTCGGTGGTTTCCTCCGAGCAGCCGTCCAGCCGGCAGCACGCCCCGATTGCCGGCGGCGGTCCCTCCGAGCACGGCGTGAACTCGAGCGCCAACTGCCCGCCGGTCAGATCCGGATGCGTCACGACGACCAAAAAGTCGCCGCCTCCGGCGTCGACCATCTCAGCGGTCGCAGTCGGCGTGCCCAGACCAAACAGGGCGCCGCCCACCGCGCTGCTCAGAGGTAGTCCGAAGCGACTGCCGGCGCACAAGTCAATCGCCGTGTAATTCGAATCCGAATCCCCGCCCACGTCGTGCTGCACGAAGGCCACATCGCCGTATGGCGAAACCGGCACGCGGGTCAACTGGAGAGACTCGTCGAATCCGGGGAACGTTTTCGTGTGCGTGCCGTTGTTCAGGTCGAACCAGTAAATCTGCACGGTCTGAGTGAACGCATCACCCGTATCCGCGACGTACGCGACGCGTTGAGGCGAGACCCCGAGCAGCGGATCGCCAATCGAATCGAAACAACTCAGGCCCAAAGACGGGCAGCTTGGGTCGGTCAGTCCGTCACAGCACAAACCCGTATCGTAGAAGCCGATCTGCCCGGAGTTGACTCCGTTCGGGATGCACTCGCTGTCGATGAAGGTCAGGTCCCCGGGCGGATCCGGAACGTCGAAGAAATGAACCTGGGTGTCGCCACCGCAGTCGGACGTTGCGCCGAACGCCAGGAGCACGCGCCGGGTCGGGGACAATCGCAGATTCGTCAGGGCGCCGGACGGAACGCTCGGCAGGGCGTAGCACGACTCGGTTACTCCGTCCCCGTCAAGGTCGATGCAGATCTGGGCGCCGCCATTCACACCGGGTGTCCCAAACGACGGATGCAACCACCAGGGATTGAAACGTTCAAACGGCCCGGTCAGGGTCTGTGCGGTCGCCGGCCCGCAAGTCAGTGATGCCGCAACACAGAGCGCGAACGCCCGGCGGACACAGCGCGATGATACCCCTGTCGATGACATGGTCATTCATCAAAACCCCCAAGTTTAACAAGATTGCCGGCGGCCCGAAAATGCCGGCGACTAGCCCTTACCCGGTCCGGAGTTTACCGAATCGCTTGCTGAAATGCAATATTGTAATCGGTGCGGTTCGTGCAAAGGATGAGCGGCCAGGCCTGCGGCCGGCTCGATCGAAGCACAACTTCAGGGCAAAGGAGGCCGCGGGAGCCCCGCCCGCCGTCAGTCCAGGAAGCCTCGCTCTTTCATCCACTCGTCGTCGACGAACTTGCCGAGGTAGTTGCGGATCGAATCCGGCAGGATGATCAGGCAGCGCTCGCCCTTCTTGAGCCTCGGGGCCACCTGCAACGCCGCCCAGACGGCCGAACCCGACGATCCCCCGACGAGCAGGCCTTCCTCGCGGATCAGCCGCCGGGCCATCAGAAAAGAATCCTTGTCGTTCGTCTTGATGTACTCATCGATGAGTGTGTTGTCCAGAACATCCGGAAAGAAGTCATAGCCGATTCCCTCGACCAGGTAGGAATGGATCTCTTCCCCGCCGCCGAGAATGGAGCCGTAGGGATCGACTCCGACCACGACGATATCGGGTAACGCCTCCTTCAGCCGCCTGGCCATCCCCGTGACCGTGCCGCCCGTCCCCACACCGACGACCACCATACTGAGGTTGTCGCCCATCTCGTTGAGAATCTCCTCCGCTGTACCATGATAATGAGCGTCGGGATTGTCAGGGTTGACGTACTGGTCGAGGATGTGCGAGTTGGGAATCTCCTTGTTCAGTCTAAGCGCCACGCCGATGTGACTGTCGGGGGAATCCCAGGCGGCCTCGGTGGGCGTGCGGACGATCTCGGCCCCGAGGGCCTTCAGCGTCACCTCCTTCTCGCGGCTCATCTTCTCCGGCATGGTGACGATCATGCGATAGCCCCTGACCGCAGCCACCAAAGCCATGCCGATTCCCGTGTTCCCAGACGTGGGCTCGATGAGGGTGTCACCGGGCTTGATGCGCCCGGACTTCTCGGCGTTCTCGACCATCCGGACGGCGATGCGGTCCTTGACGGATCCGCCGGAATTGAGGAACTCGCACTTACCGTACAGTTCGCAATCGAGGTCCGCGCCGATCCGGTTGAATTTCACGACGGGCGTGCATCCGATCGCCCCAAGAATGTCGCGTAGAATCATCCAGGTTTCCCTCTGCCAGCCCCTGCACCTTCACCGCTGGTTCAGCGTGTAATGACAGAACCGCGCGGCCCGAATCGCCCTCCGCCGGCCACTCCCGTCTCGTGCGTACGGTATGAGCAACGATCAAGGTAGCAAACGGTCCCGCCCGGAGCAAAGCGCTCAGACTGCGATCCCCCGGGGCCAGGAGCGATAAAAAACTTTATTTGACATTTGAAATACGACAGTTAGTGTCGTATTGTTTGGGTATGGACACGGACAGGATGAGCATCACGGAGCTGGCCGCAGCCGCCGGCCTTAGCCCCAGGGTGGTCCGCTTTTACGTCCAGCGCAGGCTTCTGCGACCGCCACACGGCCGGGGGCGAGGGCGCCATTACGACGCCGGGCACCTTGAGGAGCTGCGGAAGATCCGCGGCTTGCAGGAGGCGGGTCACACCCTGGATGCGATCAAGCGTATTCAGAGTGGTCAGGCCGTGGAACAGCCGGAACCCGCGGACAACGGTCGCGACCGTCGTCGTCGTGCGGCCTTGTCGGCAGGCCTGTGGACACGGATCGTGATCGCCGACGGTGTCGAACTGCATCTGGATGCGAGTAAGCACAGCCCGGAGGCCGAGGATCTGCTGCTGATCCAGAAAACGATCAAGGAAATCCTCGGCTGACTCGGGCGGGAAAAAGGAAGCCGCCGAACGCACTGCCCATCTGGGATTAAGGAGAGTTGTGATGGAAGGCATCGCCCTTAAATCAGCCAGCCGGAACGACCAGGTCGCACTTCGCGGCGTACGCCTCTGCTCTCAATTGGTTGCCTCAGGACACAAGACCACCGTCGAGCAGACATTCGTCAACCTCGAGAAGCGAGCCATCGAGGCCGTCTACACGTTCCCGTTGCCCGAAAACGCCGCAGTGTGTCACTTTGAGATCGTCACCGGCGACCGCGTCTTGACCGGCGAGGTTGAAGAATCCGAAAAGGCGGAAGAAGCGTATGACGACGCCGTCTCTCGAGGTCACGGCGGCTACCTGCTCGAACAACATCGCCCCGACATCTTCACGATCAATGTCGGCAACCTGAAACCGCAGCAGGCGGTGACCATCCGCTTGACCTATGTGGCCGAGCTGGAGGCCACTGATTCGGTTATCCGACTGGCTTTCCCGACCACCGTCGCGCCCCGTTACGTGACCGCAACCGGAACGGACCCGCTACAGGCCATGATCGAGGGCGAACAGATCAACCCGCCGCACGTGCTGTCGGTCCCGTACGGCCTGACGCTCGAAATGGATGTCGACCTCGGACTGCCCGTAACGGCGATCGAGTCGAGCAGCCACGCAATCGAAGCTCAAATGGATGAAGAAGGCCGGGGGACGGTCCGCTTGGCCGCCGGCATCACAGAGCTGGACCGCGACATCGTTCTCCAGATCACGCTCGGGCGCGAACCGACTCCATCAGCCCAAGCGTGCTCAGGACCGGGCGGCGACACGTTCGTCGCCGTGACGCTGCAGCCTCAGTTTGACGATGTCGATGATATCCCGGCCGCACCTCAGGAGGTCGTCTTCGTGCTCGACTGCTCCGGCTCGATGACCGGCGATTCGATCCGTCAGGCCGGACGAGCCTTGGAGCTGTGCCTCAGGAGCCTGTCGGAACGGGACCGCTTCAACATCTGCCGGTTCGGCTCGACCTTCGAAATGATGAGCCGCCGATCGCTGTCTTATTCCGCAAAGACTTTGAACAAAGCCGTGAAGTACATTCGCCGCGTAGGAGCGGATCTGGGCGGAACGGAGTTGTTCGCACCGCTCGAGGCGATCTTGAAGACTCCGACCACCGACGGCCGGCCTCGGCAGATCGTTCTCTTGACCGACGGGCAGATCAGCAACGAACAAGCCGTCATCGACCTGGCCCGGCGTCACAACCGCGACCACCGGATCTTCACTTTCGGGATTGGCTCAGCGTGCAGCGCGCATCTGGTCAAGAGCCTCGCCCGCGTCACCGGCGGGGCCGCCGAATTCGTCTCGGAAGGGGAAAGGATCGAGGACAAGGTGCTGCGGACATTCTGCCGTTTGTGCTCGCCCATGGCCACAGACGTTGCCATTGATTGGGGTGATGCCGAGGTCATTGCAGCCTCGCCGGACGTGCCGCCGGCCTTCGAGGGCGACTCGCTCATGCTCCTCGGCCGCGTGATCGGACAGGCGCCCTCGCACTGTACGGTCAGCATCAAGACATCGGGCGGGCCGTGCGAATGGCGGATACCGATCCCTGCGCACGCCTCACAAGACAATACGATCGCCAGCCTGTGGGCTCGGCGCCGAATTCGTTACCTCGAGGACGTCTCCGGCGAGGAGCACTGGTCGCCCAGAGCGACCAGACGCCGGAATAAAGAGCTGATCCGACTCTCGAAGGCGTTCCGTATCCTCTGTTCCCAGACCAGCTTCATTGCGCTGGAGCATCGGTCGGTCAAAGAGCGCACCGATGGCGTTCCGGCGTTCCGCCGGGTTCCCGTCCAGCTTGCGCGTGGCTGGCACGGAATTGACTACCTATTCACCGGTCTCCCTGGATATACAGTTCGCTCTGAGGCCGCAGATACAGAAGGCTTCGCCAAGCACTTGCGTGCCCGGTCGGCGAAGGAAGAAGGCATGGTTGCAGGGCGCAAGGCACCGGTTCTGTCCGACCGGGAACAATATCGGCAAGTCAGAGACGACTCACTGGTATCGGAGTCAAGCGACTCGCTCATAGAGATCCTTGCGACCCAACAAGCGGACGGATCCTTCGAGTGGCGCGATTCATTTGACAATGTGTTGCGCGAGAATGGGTTGCAGCCAGTCCAGTGCCATGCGGCGTTTCTCCAGGCGTTCACGGAAGCGGGGTTCGAGTTCAAAGGCAAAGATTATGTCGGGGCGATAGTCACTCTTTTCATACTCGTGTTGCTTGCGACACAGTATGCGGATCGGAAAGACATATGGAGCCGGGCGTATCTGAAGGGCGTCCGGTATGCCGCGCAGAAATTCGGTATTTCGCCCGACGAGATGGAATCCTGGCTGTCGAGTCCTCAAGTTGCCGCGCAGGTGATGGCAAAGCCTGTGCCAAGCGGTGAGAGGCCTACGCGACGGGAGGTGTAGCCGATGATGGCGAGCGCGGGGCGGCCCCACATGCTACCTCTGCGAGTTTGTGCCCCACACCTTCGCTTCGCGAGTGACGGGGCACGCGGCGTTTGAATGCGGTCACGTTGTTTCAGTCAAGATCCGCGGCATTCTTCGCGCCCAGTGCCTCCACCACGACGCGGCCCATGCGCGAGCCGGTCTCACGCTCTTCGTTGACCGCCGTGGCACCCTCCGCTTCAAGTTGCCCCGACCAGATGTCATATCGGGCGCGCACGAAGATCCCTGCACCGGGAGCCAGAATCCGAACCTGCGCGATAATCTGCATCGCCGACCGGTGGTCCGGAACCGTGATCACCACCGCCCGGGCACTCGATACGTGCGCGTGCTCCAGCACCGCCTCCTGCGTGGCATCCCCAACCACCGCATGGACGTCGGGCGAGCGTACCTCCTCGATCGAACGCCGATTCAGATCAACCACGACCGTGGACAAACCGGAGTCTCGAATCGCCCTCCACGCCCCGCGACCCGCCGGACCGAAACCGACGATGACCACGTGACCTGTCCAATGCTCGGCGCCGGCTTCTCTTTCCGCAGCGGTCATCGCCCCAAAACGCCTCGCCGAAGCACGCTCACCCATCCAGCGCGACAGCCGCGGCGCCCACGCCACTAGGTACGGCGTCAGGATCAACGTCAACACCGTCGTCGTCACGGTCAGGTTGAACAGATCGCTCGAAAATACCCCGCCGCTCTCGGCCACCGCGGCCAGAACGAACGAAAACTCGCCGAGCTGCGCCAGACACAAACCGCCGGCAACCGCGTATCGAAGCGGCATCTTCAGGATCAGCCCGACGATCACCACGACGCCGCCCTTGAGCGCCAGCACCACCGGCACGGACACCGCCAGCCAGTGCCAATGCGTCCGAAGCCAGTCCACGTCGTCCAGCATGCCGACCGACGCGAAAAAGAGCGTGACAAACAGCGTACGGAGCACCGACACGTCCGATCGGATCCACGTGGCGTACGGCGACTCCGCCAGCAGGACCCCCGCCACGAACGCGCCCAGCACCGGAGAAAACTGCAGCGCATGTGCAGCCCACGCCGCGGCCAAACACGTCGCCGCCGCGAACAGAATCGGCAGTTCGCGATTGCGCGTCAGAACCGCCGCGTCCAGAAGGTGTGGAATGACGTAGTTGACGACCAGGAAAAAGCCGATGGCCAACAGCGCAGCCCATAAGCCGCTCTCAATCAAGACCATCACGCCGCCCGTTTCGCCTTCAGCGCGCCCGAGCGTGGTAACCAGCACGATCAGGGGAATGACCGCCGCGTCCTGCAAAAGCAGGATGCCCAGCGACATGCGCCCGTGGATGCTGTCCAACTCCGCACGCTGACCGAGCACACGCAAAACACACGCGGTACTGCTCGGCGCCGCGACTGCTCCGATCGCCACCGCCGTCCGAACCGAAGCCCCGCATAGAACCGCGCCGACCGCAAGCAAGACGCCCGTCAGCACGAGTTGCAGCGTCCCGCCGGCCAGTGCGGCCACGCCCAACTCCCGCAACCGCTTCCAAGAGAACTCGAGCCCGATGGTGAACAGAAGCAGTGCTACGCCAAGCTCGGCCAGCGAACGGATCGCCTCCTCAGTGCGCACCAGCCCCAGAACGCCGGGCCCCACCAGCGTGCCGGTCAACAGATAGGCGACAATGGCGCTCTGCCCAAGCCGCTCAAAGACCAGCCCCATCACCATGGCCACGGCGAGCAGAACGACCACGTCCAGCAGTACGTTCCAGACATCCATGGCTACGGACTCTATCAGCGCCGCCCACCGCGGCAACCGACAAATGTAGGACTGGGGGCATCCAGTCCCTCAAGCGAGCAACAGCTTTCGGCGCGACGGATTCGGTTTCGCCAGATGCCGGCGCTCAGCCGGATGGGCGTTCCCAGTTGCGGGCAGAAGAAGGCAACGATCGTGACAGAGTCGGCAACGACGGGCAATCGCAGGCGAACGTACATGCATCGCATGCCTTACACACGCGCCTCCAGCCGGCCGTCCTTCGTCTGCCCGAACATCAGCGCATAAACGACCGGGATCACGATCAGCGTGAATAGGTTGCTCGTGACGATGCCGAAGATGATCGCCCACGCCAGTCCGGAGAAGACCGGATCGAGCGTGATCACGATGTTGCCCACCAGCGTGGTGGCCGCCGTCAGCAGAATCGGACGCGTCCGCACGGCCAGGCTCTGAAGCACGGCCTCCCGGAAATCGACGTCCTGGGCCCGGGCGTCGTTGACGAACTCGATCAGGAGCACCGAATTGCGGATGACAATGCCGGCCAGCACGATCATGCCGATCATGGCTGTCGCCGTGAAGAAGACGGGATTCGAATATCCGCCGATCGAGTCCTCAGTGAGCCGGTTCAGCAGCCAGAAGCCCGGCATGATGCCGATTAGCGTGAGCGGGATCGCCAGCATGATGATCAGCGGAACGATGCGCGATCCGGTCTGGAACATCAGGATGATGAAGATCAGCACCAGCGCCGCCGCGTACGCGATGCCCAGATCGCGAAAGACGCGCAGCGTGATCTCCCACTCGCCCTCGCCGGCCCAGTCCACCCGAATGCCGGCCGGAAGGTTCCACAGGTCGCCGCCCCCCGGCGACAGCCACGTGCGTTCGGACACCGGCCGCGACTCCTGCGCCTCGTCCGTCGCCGTGGCGGCGGTTCGGCGATCGGCCTGGACATCGATGATGGCATCGCCCGGCGGACGGCCCGCCACTTCCGCATACACATACGCGATCCGCTGCAGGTCCTTATGATAAAGCGTATGATCTTCCGGTTGCTGATGGAACGCGCCGATCGTGCCCAGTTGCACGCGCTCCCCGCGTCTGCCGACGACATAGACTTCGGACAAGTCATCGATTGCCGACCGCTCGGCCCGCGGCAGCCGCAAGACGATGTTGAGCGGATTGACCTCGGACGGTTCATGCAGCTCCGTCGCCTGGGTGCCACCGAGTGCGGTCGTCAGCGTTTCGGCCACCTGGGCTGTTGAAACGTGCGACAACGCCGCCTTGCGCTTGTCCGTGACGAATACCCACACCTGCTGCTCGTCCTGGGCGCTGACGTCCACGTCCACGACGCCCGGTTCGCGCCGCAGCCGATCGGCGATGGTGCGACTCACCGCGATCAATTCGCCGTACGAGCCGCCGGCCGGTCCGCGGACCTCGGCCGTGATCGTCGCCAGAACCGGCGGACCGGGCGGAACCTCCACGAGCTTGACGTTTGCCCCCAACTCGCGCGCAAGCTGCGTAACGTCCTCGCGAATCCGCAGAATCACTTCGTGTGACTGCTGTGCCCGTCTCTTTTTCTCGTTCAGATTGACGCGGATGTCGGCCACGTGATCGCCGCGCCGCAGGTAGTAATGCCGGATCATCCCGTTGAAATCCATCGGCGACGACAGCCCGCTGTACACCTCGTAATCGACCACTTCGTTCTGCCGGCCGACATACGCCCCCAGACGGCGGGCCACCCGGTCCGTCTCCTCGAGCGTGGTTCCCTCCGGCATATCGACAACGATCTGAAACTCCTCTTTATTGTCGTAAGGCAGCATCTTGACCGGCACCGCGCGAAACAAGGGTAGGACCAGAGCGCCCAACAGCGCAAGCGCCACGGCGCCCATCAGCGCCCAACTCGCCCAACGTCGATCCAGAACCGGACCGAGCAGCCCGCTGTAAAAACCGTAAAGGGGGTGATTCTTTTCCTCATCTCCTTCGGCCGTGGCGTTCGCCCCCTCGTCATCGCCCGATTCGGCGTG
Source organism: uncultured Phycisphaeraceae bacterium (assembly GCA_964574815.1). Classification (GTDB taxonomy): domain Bacteria; phylum Planctomycetota; class Phycisphaerae; order UBA1845; family UBA1845; genus CAZNPL01. Next base: position 85,015 of record CAZNPL010000026.1, on the reverse strand, counting down.
TTTACGCAGCATGACCATCGAAAACCAGGGCGTGATCATGAATGCCACGACCACGGTCGATACCGTGACGGCCACCGGCACGTTCAACGACATCGGCGCCATGTACGGCCCCATCATCCCTGTAATAAACGCCAGCGGCAGAAATGCCGCAATGACGGCCAGGGTAGAAAGAATCAGCGCGGGACGAACCTCCTGCACGGCGTTCAGCACCAGCGCTCGTGGCCGGCCCCGCCTGCTCTGGAAGTAGCGCGTGATGTTCTCCACGTCGGTGATCGGGTCGTCGACCAGCAGCCCCAAAGCGAGAATCAAGGCGAACATCGTGACCCGGTTGATCGAGTACCCCGCCAGCAGGTTCACGAAAAGCGTCAGACTGTAACAGATCGGAATGGCCAGCGCGATCACCAGCGCCGACCGCCAGCCGAGCACTACGCCGATGAGGGCCACCACGGTCACGACCGCAACGCTCAGCCCCTCGACCAGCCCGTTGACCTTCTCGTTCGACGTTTCACCGTAGTCGCGCGTTACGCGGTAATGCACCCCGGCCGGCAGATGCGTCTGCGCCAGCTCCTCCATCCGCGCACGCACGGCATCGGCGACCCATACCGCGTTCGTCCCCTCCCGCTTTGCGATGGCGACGTGCACAGCGGGATACAGCGCGCCCTTCGACTGATCGTACCGCCCGTCAGCCGGGCCGAAGCCGATCCAACTGTAGTTCGTGACTTCCGCCGCCCCGTCGATGATCCGCGCTACGTCCCCGAGGTAGACCGGCCGGTCGTCCTGAACGCTGATGACCAGTTCGCTCAGCGCCCGCGCGTCGCCGACGAACACACCCCCTTCGACAATGTACGACGTGTTGCCCTGCTCGAAGCGGCCGGCCCGCTGTTTGACGTTAGACGCCCGAAGCGCGTCGGCAACCTGAAGCGGTGTCATGTGCCGAGCGGCCAATCGCATCGGGTCGAGCTCAACGCGGATCTCGCGCGGTCGCCCCGCAACGATCGACAGTCGGTTCGTATTGCGAATCGCAAGCAGCTCGTGCTGGATTTCCTCCGCAACCCGCCGCAGCTCGAACGGACCGCACTGTTCGGGACGCTCCGACCACAACGTGATGTTCACGATCGGAACATCGTCAACGCTGACCGGTTTGATCACCCACGAGCGCACCGCCGGCGGCACGCGATCCTGGTTCGAGTAGACCTTGTCGTACAAACGAACCAGCGCATCCTCGCGCCGCTCGCCCACATAGAAGCGGACCGTTACGATCGCCTGCCCGGGACGGGACATCGAATAAACGTGCTCGACGCCCTCCACCTGGAACAAAAGCTTCTCCAGACGGGTGGCCACCTGACGTTCCACTTCCGTTGCGGATAACCCCGGCGCCGAAACGAACACGTCGGCGTACGGCACCTCGATCTGCGGCTCTTCCTCGCGCGGTGTGAGCAGCAACGCCGCCCCGCCCAGACTCAGCGAAACAATCGTCAACAGAATCGCCACATCGCCCCGCAGAAATGTCGCGACGAGCCGGGTAAGCACGGGCGTCCCTGCTTCGTCATTCGCGGGCGTCATGCGATCCCGTCCTCGGCGGGTTCAGCAATACGGTTTCGCTGGCGTCCAGCCCACTCAGGACTTCGATCATCCCCTCCGCACACAGGGCCCGGCCGCCGGTCTTGATGAATCGTCGCTCCGCGCCCCCGGCCCCGTCGACCACCTCGGCGAAACGCAGTTGCCCGAGCGTCTGAATGGCAGCCTCCGGCACACAAAGAAGACGGCGCTGTTTTGAACGAAGCCGAAGCCGCCCCACCATGCCCTCGTATACGCCCGACGAAACGTCCAGCGCCGCCTTCACCAGAACCGTGCGGCTGTGAGCACGCGCCTGCGGTACGATTTCATCGATTCGCCCGGAGCACTCTTGCTCCAGCGCGTCGATGTAAACGCGGACAGGATCACCGGGCTTCAGTCGGAGAGCCAGCTGCTCGGCCACGGGTGCCTCAAGCCGCAGGCGCTCCGGATCGTACACCGTGAGCAGGGCACTCCCCGGCTGAGCCAGGTCTCCCGGTTCCGCGAGCCGATCGACGACGCGTCCGTCCAGCGGTGCGCGGATCGTCGCGTAGCCCAACACGGCCCGCGCTTCGGCAAGCATCTCGCGCGCTCGCTGCTCGTCCGCTCGAGCGGCCCGGGCCTTGGCCTCGACGGCATCGAACTGCGCCGGCGTCACCGCACGCCCCGCAAGGAGCGACCGGTGGCGCTCGAGGTCCTTCTCCGCCTCCGCAAGCCGCGCCTCCGCCGCCGCCACCGCCTCTTCAGCCTGCCGAACGCGCGCTAGTTCTTCCGTGCGCTCCAGCTCCACGACCACGTCGCCGGTCGATACGTCATCCCCGGCGCGCACGTGGATCGCCTTGATCTCGGACATCAATCTGCTGGCCACTTGCGTGCGCCGTGTCGCGACCAGCGTTCCGATCGCTTCCACGATGACAGGCCGCTCGATCTGCACGACCTGAGCGGTCGGGCGGTCGCCGGCACTCGACTCTGGTGCCGCTGCAACTTCTCCGGGTTGCACCTTGCCGTAAAAGGCCCCGGCCACCCATGCCACGAGTACCACCAGCAGCGCCAGACACGCCACCCCCAGCACGACCCATCGCAACACTCCGCCACGTCTGCCGGGCCTTCTCACGACGCGCTCCTTCGTGTGGCGAGTACCAATCGAGTGCGACAGGCGTCCTGGCCGGAGTCGGCAACTCGGCTGCCAACGGTCGTTGGTGTGACACTGGCGGCTTGTCCGCCAGTGCCATTCCGGCGTTGACTTGTGCAACGAGACGGGATCAAGGCAAGCTTCTCCTCAAGGAGTCTCCACCGCCGAGACAACTTCCGTAACCAGTCCACCGACGGCCCACAACAACCTGCACCGGGCGATTCGCAAGTCGGCCGTCGCCACCGTATGTCTCCCCCTCGCCGTCGTCAGTTGAACCTGTCCGTCCACCAACTCGGTGATGGTTGCCGCACCGTTCTCATAGCGCATCTCGATCTCGCGCAGGCTCTCGGCCGCCCGCTCGATCGCCTGCTGTGCGACCGCCACCCGGGCACGAGCATCCTTCACGCCTCGATAAGCACGCCGCACGTCAAGCGCGATGTCCAACCGCGCCTGGCGAAGCTGCGCCGAGATTTGACTCCGCTGTGCCCGGGCCTCGCGTACCGCGGCGCGCGTCCGCCAGCCGTCCAGCAGCGGCACGCGCACGCTGACCCCGACGAAATAGCTCTCGTCCTGACTCGAAAGATCACCCGAATGCACGTCGTAATCGGCCACAACCGATGCCTGCGGCAGATACCCGGCTGCCGCCCGCCGCTGCATGTGCTCGGCCGATTCGCGCTCACTTTCCATGGCCGCCAGTGCGGGCCGTTCGCGCAACGCCCGCTCAACGGCAGCCTCCAACTCGATGTCGAGCGGTTCCCAGGGCAAGGCCGGCGCGTCGGCCGGCAGCACAAAGCCGCGAAACGAAACGGCCGCCACGTTCTCGAGAACGTCCCAGGCGATGTCGAGTTGCGTGCGCGCCGCGATCAGGGCCTCCTCTTCCTCCGCAAGACGCACCTCGATGGTCAGCACGTCCGACTTCACCGCCGTGCCGGCCTCGAACCGAAGTGTCACGGTTTCCAGATGCTGCTTCACGCGCTCGATCGCTTCCCGGTGAATCTCGACCAGCCGTTCGGCCTGCAAAAGCCGGTAAAACGCCCGCGCCGCCTGAAACGTGAGTGCGTTCCGCACGGCCAGAAGCTCCCTTTGCCGCGCAGCCTCCCGGGCCGCGGCACTCTTGGCGTTGGCCGTTCGCGCCCCCCCCGTGTAGAGCTCCTGCTGCAGAATCAATCGCGTATGCCAGTCGTCGTTCGTGCCGGGGTCGTTGAAGTCCGATCGCAGGTCAAACTGCGCCTGGTTGAGCGTGAACATGAAGGACTGAACCGGGTTATTCGTGACCTGGTAGTGCTGTACGAGGTCCAGCGTCGGAAGAAACTGCGCTCGCGCGTGCTCGAGCACGGCGCTCGCCGCCGCCACCCGCTCGCGGGCTGCGGTCATGGTCGGACTGTTGCTGATTGCCGTCCCGATGACCTGCTCGAGAGAAAGCAGTTCCGCCCCATTGGTAACTGCCGAGTCAGGCGTTTGCATCGTAGCGGATGGATACGCGCCGTCGTTTCCGGCGATCTGCCGCTGCGCAGGCCGCCAGGCCCGGGCATCTGCCGCAGGATGTCCGCCGGTCGGGTCGTTGCACGCGCAAAGCAACAGCAAGCCCGTGCTTCCCGCCATGATGGCCGCGGCACGCTGCATGAAAATCACGTCAGACGGCAAAGCGAACTCGCAGGCCGGCGCACGGCCCTCTTTGTCGGTTCGCCTTTGTCGTAATCTCCCCCGCGCACGTGAATTCCGCCTGACGCACATGTGAACGAACTGTAATCCTTCTTGTTCTTGATCTTCACCAAGCGCCGCAAGCCGATCAGAAGAACGTCGAAAACCCGCCATTCACGCCCGATGTCCACAGGCGGGACGCGATTGCTTGATCTGAATCAAGGTATGTCACCGGCCTGCCTGCTACGTGTGAAATGTGTACATCGATGGGGGCGCGGTGCTGAACTCCGCGCTGCGACGTGCTTTACAACGCGCAAAGAAAAGCTTAGGCTGCATACTCTTGATAGGGCTCGGCATGCTTCGAAAGAAGACGAATCATCTGATCGCGTTCACCGTCCTCCTGCAAATCGCGCCCGTCGCCGCACAGCCCTCCACCGAAGAATCGACGAACGCGCCCGCGGGTGTTGACCGTGACGAAGAACGCGACAGTCCGGACAAGAAAGTTGTCGAAGAGCAGCAAGCCCCGCCAAAACCGAAACCGCTTCCCGGCCCCAAGTACAACAACCTCCGCTTCAAAGACGACTTCAGCTACCTGACCGGCGAGCCGGGAACCTACCGCGAAGACTTCTTCGATCCGATCAAGTTCATCGAAGTCGACGAGAACTGGCGTTTCACCTTCGGCGGCGAGTTTCGTTTCCGCCTCGAAGCCGAAACGAACAAAGGCTTCGGCGCAAACAAACGAACGCAGGACACGTTTCAACTTTACCGCTTCCTCCTCCACGCCGACGTGCATTATCGCGACGTCGCCCGAGTGTTCGTACAGGGTATCAACGCGTTCGACGAGGACCGCGACCTCGCCCTCCGCGGAATCGACGAGAACCGCTGGGACTTGCACCAGTTGTTCTTCGACGTGCGAATCCTCGGCCCGAACGTTCCGCTCACCCTGCGCGTCGGCCGCCAGGAACTACAGTACGGCAATCAGCGACTCGTCTCTCCGCTCGACTGGGCCAACGTTCGCAGGCGGTTCGACGCGGTCAAGCTCATCTGGCAAAAAGATACGTGGCGCTTCGACGCCTGGTACGCCCGGCCCGTCGTCGTGGAACGTAAGGGCGGCGACGACTGCAACGAAGATGTCGATTTCTACGGAGCCTACTTCAGCTACACCGGCTGGCCACGCCACGGACTCGACGTCTACGGCTTCGCAATCCACGACGAGACCAAGCCCACCAATCCCAATGCCCGGCGCGGTAACGAACATCGCTACACACTCGGGACCCGCTTCTGGGGTGCCACTGGCCCCTGGGATTACGAGGCCGAGGTCGCCGGGCAATGGGGCAAATGGGGAGGCGACACGGTACAAGCCTGGAGCACCACGCTCGACGGTGGCTATAACTTCCGCCAGGCCGCATGGCAGCCGCGGCTCGGCGCCGGCTTCGACTGGGCCAGCGGCGACCGCGACCCCAACGACGGCAGCGTACAGACCTTCGACCAACTTTTCCCGCTGGGCCACAAGTATCTCGGCTACCTCGACCTCATCGGCCGGCAGAACATCACGGCGCTTAACGTCAACCTGTCCGCCTGGCCCGTGGAGCAGAAAGTTCACGCCAGACTCGCATACCACGTGTTCTGGCTCAGCGCCCCCGAGGATGCCCTCTACAATGCCGGCGGCGGCATCTTGCGCCGCGATTCATCCGGAAACAGCGAGCGGCGCGTCGGCCACGAACTCGACGTCACGGTCAACGTCAAACTCGACGTGCACTCATCCGTCCTGCTGGGCTACTCGCACATGTGGGCGGGCGAATTCATAAGCGACACGGGTCCGCGCGAAGACCCGGATCTTTTTTATGTGCAGTATCGGTACCGCTTCTGATTCAACCGGCCTTCGCGAAGGCCGTCCGCCGGCCGCTTGACATAGGTCAAGGCGTGCCGTTCTGAGCGCCGCTAGCATGCACCTTGGTCTGTAAATCAGACCCGGTGAGATCGGAATGTCGCAAAGAACGTCTTTGAATTCCTCCCCACTCTCCCAGCCCACCGATCGCGCCGGCGCCGTGTTCGTCCCCGTCGCTCTGCTCGGCACCGCGGCCGTACTCCTGTTCAACCCCTTGCCCGACACGCCCCCGCCCCCGCCCGCGGTGTCCGTCGCCCCGAGGATGGTCGAGACCGAGCCCATCCGAGACCCGGCCCTGAGGCCCGAGATCGCAATCGGCGGCTACACCTACAAGTGCAACGACTGCCACGCCCTCTTCCCCTCGCCACCCGAGACCTTCAGAACCCTCACCCAGCATCGCGATATCGTCCTGAAGCACGGCATCAACACCCGCTGCTTCAACTGCCACCATCTCACCGATCGAAACGCCTTCGCCGACGATTGGGGCGGCACGATACCGTTCGACCAGCCCCAACACCTCTGCGCCAAATGCCACGGCCCCGTCTATCGCGACTGGGTTAGCGGGGCACATGGCCGCACCGAAGGAGCCTGGAACTACGCCTCACCGCGCATGAAACGGCTCAAGTGCATCGAATGCCACGACCCGCACGCGCCGCCCTTCCCCTCGCTCGTCCCGGCCCCGGCGCCGCGCACACTGCGAATGGGCGATCAGAAGGAAATTCACCACGAGGCCGCCCAAAGCCCACTGATCATCTACCGCCGACAAGACGTCACCGACGAGGGTCACCTGCCCATCGGCGACCGTGGACAACCCGGCGACATCGAAACGGAGTACGAGTGATGGCCGACCCGCGATCACAAGAAGCGGGCCCACAAAACCCGGGCAGTGATGCGCCCCGGCTGACGCGTCGCGGGTTCTTCCGGAAAGGGGCAATCGGCGTGACGGGGACCGCGGCCGTCGTGGCCGCGGTCTCACCGTTGCGCAACCTCGACCCCAACGATCTGCCCACGCTCGAACGATTCCTCCAGAAGCATTACAAGGAAATGACGCCCGACGACAAGCGTGCCGTTTTCGAGCGCATCGCTCGCGAAGTCGAGGCCCGCCATGGCGTCCGTCCGAACGTCACCGACCCGCAGCCGCTCACCGGTGTCGAGTACGTCTACGGCCTCAGCATCAGCCGTTGTATCGGCTGCCGCCGCTGCGTACACGCTTGCGTCAAAGAGAACAACGAGTCGCGCTCGCCCGAAATACAGTACATTCGCGTGCTCAAGATGCCCAAGGGCACCATCGATGTCGAACAGGCCGAGCACCACTACGACCCGCCCGCCGTGCCCGACCACGAAAGCTTCTACATGCCGGTACAGTGCCAGCAGTGCAAGAACCCGCCCTGCGTCAAGGTCTGCCCGGTCGAGGCCACCTGGCAGGAGCCCGACGGCATCACCGTCGTCGATTACGACTGGTGCATCGGCTGTCGCTATTGCGAGGCCGCCTGCCCCTATTGGGCACGCCGCTTCAACTTCGCCGAGCCGCAGGTCCCGACCGACGAGCTCAACACCGACATCGCCTACCTCTCCAATCGCCCCAGGCGAAAGGGCGTCATGGAGAAATGCACCTACTGCCTGCACCGAGTCCGCCGCGGCCTGATGCCCGCCTGCGTCGAGGTCTGCCCCACCGGCTCGCGCAAGTTCGGAAACGTCCTCGATCCCGACAGCGAGGTGGGCTACATCCTGCGCCACAAACGCATCTTCGTCCTCAAACAGGAGGTCGGGACGCTCCCCCGCTTTTTCTACTACTTCGACGAGCGCGGCAGCCGTTACCACGAACCGATCGGGCCGGAAGCCAAGGGAGACGAGGCATGACCCGATACCTCACTTTCCTATGGCAGTGCGTCCGGCTCAGCTTCGTCGGAAGCTGGCGCTACCACGCCTGGATGACGGTCCTCACCCTGGTCGCCCTCGTCGGCCTGTACGCCTGGTGCCAGCAGCTCGTCCGCGGACTCATCGCCACCGGAATGACCGACCAGGTCTCCTGGGGACTCTACATCGCGAACTTCACCTACCTTGTCGGTCTCGCCGCCGCCGCGGCCATGCTCGTCATCCCGGTCTACGTCTACCGCAACATGCACCTGAACGACGTGGTCATCTTCGGAGAGTTGCTCGCCGTCGCCGTCATCATCATGTGCCTGCTCTTCGTGACCGTCGATCTCGGACGCCCCGACCGAATCCTCCACCTCTTCCGCCGGGCCAACTTTCCGATCTCGATGCTTACCTGGGACGTGATCGCCCTCAACGGCTACCTGCTGCTCAATCTGCACATCTGCGGCTACTTGATCTACTGCGCGTATTGCCAGCGAAAGCCTTCCAAGATCTTCTACATCCCGTTCGTCTTCATCGCGATCGTCTGGGCCGTCAGCATCCACACGGTCACCGCGTTCCTCTACGTCGGTCTCGGCGGCCGGCCCTTCTGGAACTCCGCCATTATCGCCCCGCGCTTCCTGGCCAGCGCCTTCGCGGCCGGACCGGCCTTCATCATCCTCACCCTCCAGGTCGTCCGGCACTACACCACCCACCGCGTCACCGACGAGGCCCTCCTCACCCTCCGACGCATCGTCCAGGTCGCCATGCTCATCAATCTCTTCCTCCTCGGATGCGAAGTCTTCACCGAGTTCTACGCCGACTCCGCCCACGTTGCGTCGGCCACGTATCTCTACTTCGGCCTGGGCCAATTCAACGAACTGGTTCCCTGGATCTGGGCGGCGGTCGCCTTCAACATCGTCGCGACGGCCCTCCTCGTGCTGCCCGCCTCGCGAGGCCTCCGCGTGTTGAACATCGCCTGCGTGCTGGCCATAGTCGCCATCTGGATCGAAAAAGGGATGGGCCTGATCGTGCCCGCATTTGTTCCGACCCCGCTCGGAGAAATCGTCGAATACACCCCCACGGCCCACGAAATCCTTATTTGCCTGGGCATCTGGGCCTTCGGCCTGATGCTCTACACGATCGCCGTGCGGATCTCGGTGCCCGTGCTCGCGGGTGAAGTGACATACGCCAAAACCTATGGAACAACCGGCGACCCGGCCACCGCCGAAAACGCCGTCTGACTCGAAGGAGCGAAAGCATGACCATAACACGAATCATCCTCGGCACGATCCTTTACGCCGGCCTCTCAACCGCCGCGACGGCTCAAACCTGGGGCCTGCCCGAGCTATCAAAGGAAAGCGAGGAGTGCATCGCCTGCCACAAGGAGGAGAATCCCGGAGTCTATGAGCAGTGGGGTTCCAGCAAACATTACCGCGCTCACATCGGTTGCTATGAATGCCACGCGGCCGCCGAGGGCGAAGCCGACGCCTTCAAGCATGAAGGCCGGTGGATCGCCACCATCGTCTCACCCAAGGACTGCGCCCGCTGCCACGTGAACGAAGCCGAAGAATTCGCCGACTCCCACCACGCGCAAGGGGCACGGATCATCGGCTCACTCGACAACATCCTTGCCGAGGTCGTCGAGGGCAACCAGGGCATGGTCACGCCGGCATTTCAGCAGGGCGTCAGCGCCGCCGCCGTCAGCGGCTGCTGGCAGTGCCACGGCTCGCACGTCAAGGTCCTGCCCGGCGGCAAGCTCGACCCGGCCACCTGGCCGAACACGGGTATCGGGCGGATCAATCCCGACGGCTCGAAAGGCTCCTGCGCCGCGTGCCACAGCCGTCACGCCTTCTCGAGCGAGCAGGCCCGCCATCCCGACAACTGCGGCAAGTGCCACATGGGGCCCGACCACCCCCAGAAGGAGATTTACTACGAGTCCAAGCACGGCATCGCCTTCCGCGCCAATGTCGATCGCCTGAACATGGACTCCCCCAAATGGATCGTCGGCGAGGACTACCATCACGCCCCCACCTGCGCCACCTGCCACATGAGCGCCACCCCGGCCAGGGCCGCCACCAAGGATCGCCCCGCTACTCCTGGTCTGCCCGTCACCCACGACGTCGGACTGCGCATAAGCTGGAACAACCGCCCGGCCATCTCCATCCGGCCGGAGGTTTCGGACAAGAAAATGGGCCTGCCGGGTGCAGACATTAACTGGAAAACCCGCCGCAATAATATGAAGCAGGTCTGCGTCAACTGTCACGAAGCCCAGTGGGTGGACAACTTCTACGTCCAGTACGACAACCTGCTCGAACTGTACCATGACAAATTCGCCCGCCCGGGCCTGGAACTCTACGAACTCGCCAAGCCCCTCCTGAGACCGGTCAAGTTCTCCAACGAGCTCGACTTCATCTGGTTCGAGATCTGGCACCACGAAGGCCGCCGTGCCCGCCACGGCGTCTCCATGATGGGCCCCGACTACACCCATTGGCACGGCACGTACGAGGTGGCCAAGCATTTCTACTCGCACTACGTGCCCGAGCTGGAGCACCTCATCCGGCGGAACCTGGACTCCGAGGATGCCGAGAAAGTCGCCGCTGCCGAAGCCCTCCAGACCAAGCTGGACGAGGTCCTCAATTCCGGGAACCACCGCTGGTACCTCAACAAGATGGACCCCGAGGAACGCCGCCGCCGACAGCAGCAGATGGAAGAATTCAAGGAACGCTATGGGGAGTAGACGTCGCGCGCGCAGGCCCTTTCCTCGCCTGCTGCACGCGCAGCGGCTTTTTACAGCGCAACTGTCTCGGTGTGATAACTGCTTCTGAGCAATAACCCGCCGAATTCGGCGATAAGGGGTTGATGGGGAACGTACGATTCTGCCAGACTGGCGAATATGAGATCCGCACCCACGCGTTACGCTTGTCTGTCCCTCGCGGTTCTGGGGATCGCCGGCGGTACGGCGCTCGCACAGATCGTACGGATCGCGCCCGTCGTAAAGCAGACCGCTACGCCGGACACCGGCCAGCGGCTCCCCGGCTCGACGCCGCCCGCGTCTGATACCACAATCGCTCCGGGCTCGACCTTCTTCATCGAGTTCTGGGCCACGAACGCCGGCGATCCGCTCGATGGGCTTGCCTGTGTACACGTGGACCTGTCGTACAACGACCCCGCGCTGGCCGAGGCCGTACCGCCCGCACAGGCGGGCACCTTCTTCCCCGTTCAAGCCGTCACGCCGGACTTCGACGGCCCGTCCGGAACGGTCGGCGACCTCGGAGGATGTCAGACGGCGCCTCCGGTCGATGGCCTTGGCGTCGGTGAATGGGTCCTTGTAGAGCGAGTCGAGATGTCGGCCTCTGCCGCCGCCGGGCGCGTCACCGTGTCGCTCACCGACGCGAACAATCTGTTTGCCGGCACGACGCTGATCGGCGGGTTCGAGAACCTCGATCCGGGCGACATCGATTTTCTGGAGGGTGCGTTCTGCGTCGGAGCGTGCCAGTCGGCCGACCTGCCGGCCTCTTCCACGTGGGCCACGCTCATCGTGTGCCTCTTGCTCTTGGCCACCGCCACGCTGACACTACGCAGACGCCGTGTCGTGCGGACCTGAATGACGCTATGATCCTGCACAGGCCGGGCTGCCGGAGGCCCGGTTCCACCGCGGACACGCGACGCCCGGCGCCCTTTGACGCAACGGAGATGCACGATGCCCGAACGACGTTCATTCGACTGGCACAGCGCTCAGGAGTACCTCGAAGGCCTCCTGCCCGAGGACATCCGAAAACTCGGGACCGACGCTCAGCCCGCACCCGATCTGCCGACGCCGCCCACCGTCGGGCCCAGCGTCGCGCAGCTCATGGACGTCCTCATTCTCGCCACCAGGCCCAAACGCGTGCTCGAAATCGGCACCTCCTCGGGCTACTCGGCCATCGCCATGGGCAAGGCGCTTAAACGGGTCGGCGGGCATCTGACCACGATCGAACTCGAACCGCGCCTCGCGCGGGCGGCCGAGGAGAACATCCGCAAGGCCGGCCTGACCGGCGTCGTGGACGTGATCGTCGACGACGCCAATGACGTGATCGCCGAGCTCGACGGGCAGTTCGGCATCATCCTTCAGGACGGCGACAAGGACGACTACTTGCGCATGCTAAGGCGCTTGATCGACCTGCTCGAACCCAACGGCATGCTGGTCACCGACGATGTCTTGTTCCCGGTCATGGAGCTGCCCGACGAGGTCAAGGCCTACGGCTACGCCCTCACCCTCTACAACGGCTCCCTCCGCGAGCACCCCGAGCTGCGAACCATCTGGCTGCCCATCGGCGACGGAGCCGCTGTGAGCGTCAAGACACCTCCGGGCGCGTAATCCAACGCGTCTCTCAAACCCAAACCCAGGCCCGCCGGCCGGCGCAGCACCGTAGGGCGCATCTTGATGCACCTGTTTACTCAAGCCGGCAAACGAACGCGAACGATCACCAACCCACGCGCGACGGCGCTCCGGCTGATGGCTGACGGCTGACGGCTGACGGCTCCTCATGTCGCTCTTGGGGCAGGCCGTCCTGCGACCAGCCCTGGCTACCGACCAGTGGCACGAACCGGACGCCGCCGAGCGACTCGCTTTCGAACTCGTCCATACCGGTTCGCCGGATGCGCATCAGTTCCTGCACGCGCGGCTCCGAGCCGACCGGGATGACGAGTCGCCCGCCGATGGTCAATTGATTGCGCAGCGTTTCGGGCACCCTGGGACCGCCGGCCGCGACGACGATGGCATCGTACGGCGCGTGCTCTTCCCAGCCAAGCGTGCCATCGCCGCACTTGACGTGGACGTTGTCGTAGCCCAGCGATTTGACGCGCTGCTCGGCCTGTTCGGCGAGCGATTCGTGCCATTCGACGGCGTAGACCTCTCGGGCGATCTGGCCCAGGACGGCGGCCGCATAGCCCGACCCCGCGCCGACTTCGAGCACACGGTCGTCTTCGGTGAGTTCCAGGGCTTCGATCATCAAGGCGACGACGAACGGCTGGGAAATCGTCTGCCCTTCGTCAATCGGCAGCGGCGCGTCCGCGTAGGCGTATTGCTCGAGGTCGTCGGGCACGAACCGCTCGCGCGGCACGATGCGCATGGCCGTCAGCACGTGGTCGTCTCGCACGCCGCGCCTGGCGATCTGCGATTCGACCATCTCCCGTCGCTGCTGGGCTGGACGTGGCATGTGGGCTCCCTGATGCTCAAGGTGGTACTTGCATATCATACTGTGCCGTCGCGATCCTGCACGCGGCCGAGCGGGCCGACCATTCGGCAGCATCGCCGTATAACTTAATAACTTGCTCGTCCGAACTTACGCCCGCATAACTTGGTTCTGAATTGTGCGTTATGCGGCCGCTCGGGATCTGCGCTCGAGTGCGTTGACGCACCGCGCCCTCGCTGTTCGCTTTTCTCGCCGTTCGGTTCAGCTGGGCGGCGGCGGCTATTCGTCGATCAAGTTCTTCCGGTCCTGATGGCCTAACCGTATTATTGACAAACAGCACGCTGCAAGCAAGGTTGTGTGCGAGACCAAGGTCTCGACGATAATGACTCCCGACAGGATCGACATCGAGTCGGTGTCTCGCGACATCGCCCGGCGGGTCGAGGCGCAGAAGGACCGATCCGCGCCGGCGCTGCATGCTCTTCGCCGTGATCTTTCGAAACGACTCGCCGAATGCGACGGGCAGGGCATTGTGCGAATCGCGCTTGCTTTAACGAAGTATCAGGATCATGTCTTTCGGTTTGTCGCCTGTGCGCTGGTTTTTCATCGCCGCGATGCGTTGCAGCGGCTCACGCTCAAGACGGTGGAGCAGCTCGGCCGCGGGATCGACAGTTGGGGCGACGTGGACGTGTTTGCCGGCTACGTCGCCGGGCCGGCTTGGCGCGTCGGCCGCCTGAAAGACGCCCACATTCACCACTGGGCCGGCTCGAAGGACCGCTGGTGGCGGCGGGCGGCCCTGGTTTCCACGGTTGCGTTGAATCGCAAGTCATTCGGCGGGACCGGCGACGTGCCGCGCACGCTGGAGGTCTGCCGGCGAGTGGCGGACGACAGCGACGATTTGGTCGTCAAAGCGTTGTCCTGGGCCCTGCGCGAACTTATCCAACATGACACGGAGGCGGTACGACGCTTTCTTGCAGCGCACGAGGGCGCGCTTGCCCGGCGGGTCGTTCGGGAGGTCAACAACAAGCTCGACACGGGTGTGAAGAATCCGAGGCTTCGGATCAAATCGCCCACGCGGCCTTGAACACAGGCCCGGTCGCGGGGTCACCCTTTCAGCACGCCGATTGGTTGCAGGCGGGCGACCTTTTTGGATATGCCGGCCTTTTCGACCACGTCCACGACCTGCCGCACGTCCTTGTAGGCCTCGGAGATTTCTTCGGTGAGGCCCTTGCGCGAGTGGGCTCGGGCGACGATGCCCTTTTCGGCGAGTTCCCGGTCGATGCGACGGTTCCCCGCGGTGCGTTTTGCGGCGGTCCGGCTCATTGCCCGCCCGGCGCCGTGGCAGGTGGTCCCGAAGGTGTGCTCCATCGAGCCGGGCTGACCCACGAGCACGTAACTGGCGCGGCCCATGTCGCCGGGGATCAACACCGGCTGGCCGATCGCGCGATAGTCTTCGGGGATCTCCTCGTGGCCCGGTGGAAAGGCGCGGGTGGCGCCCTTGCGGTGCACCCACAGGCGCCGTTGCTCGCCGTCGATGGTGTAGGGCTCGTACTTGGCGATGTTGTGCGCCACGTCGTAGACCAGCTCCAAACCGAGCGACTCCCAGGGCTTGCCGAAGGTCTTTGCGAAGGCCTGCCGGCACTCGGCCATGAGCAGTTGGCGGTTGCACCAGGCGAAGTTGGCGGCTGCGCGCATGGCGCCGATGTAGCGGCGGCCTTCCGGGCTGTTGATCGGGGCGCAGGCCAGTTGGCGATCGGGCAGCTCGATGCCGTATTTGGCCGGAGTCTTGCGGAAGTCGCGGAGCGTGTCGTCGCAGACCTGATAACCGAGTCCGCGGGAGCCGGAGTGGATCGTGATGCACACGCCGCCGACGTGAAGTCCCATTGTTTCGGCGGCCTTCTCGTCGAACACTTCGGCGACCTTCTGTAGTTCGAGAAAGTGATTGCCGCCGCCGAGCGTGCCGCACTGGTCCTTGCCGCGCTCGAGCGCCCGATCGGAGACGGCATCGGGATCGGCACGATCGAGGCGGCCTTCCTCCTCGGTATGGGCGACGTCGTGGTCGGTGACCGCGTCTTCGGATCGAAGCGCCCGCGGCCCCTCGCTCAGCAGGGTGCGCAGCCGGTTCTTGTTGAACTTGAAGGGGCCGGACTTTCCGACGCCGGCCGGCACGTGTGCGAAGACCGCGTCCATGAGCTGTTGGAGCCGGGGCTGGACATCGTCGAATTCGAGGCCGGTGCGGACGAGCCGGACACCGCAGTTGATATCGTAGCCCACGCCGCCGGGGCTGATGACGCCCCCGTCGTCCGGGTCGGTGGCGCAGACGCCGCCGATGCAGAAGCCGTAGCCCCAGTGGATGTCCGGCATGGCCAGCGAGGCCTTGCAGATACCGGGCAGTGTGGCGACGTTGGCGGCCTGTTCGGGGGCCTGGTCGGCCTTGATCGCTTCGATCATCCGATCGGAGGCGTAGATGAGGGCGTCGACGCGCATCGCCGGCTTGTAGGATTTGGGGATCCGCCAGCAGTAGTCGTTCACTCGTTCGAGCGGTCCGGTGTATCGTTTGTCGCTCATGATGAAACTCCCATGGCACGGTCGTGATCGTACAGTTTCGGTTACTCGGGACGACTACAGGTCCACGATCACCTCGGCGACATAGCCGTTGTCGGCGCGCTCGACCTTCAGCCCGTGGTACGTGATGGCCTTGACCTCTGCGCCGCCGCGGTGGCGATCGGGGTCGAAGTCCTCTCCCTGCAGCGTGGCCTTCAACCGCTCGCCGTCGGTGTCGATGTCGTAGTTGACGGGTACGAATCGCTCCGTGAAGAAGCGATAGAGCAGCTCGGCGAGGAAGTCAAACAGGAGGTCGTCCGGGCGGTCGGCTCGGCATTCCAGGGTGGTTTCGCGGCGTGGCTGGAATGCTTCGGGGTCATCAACCAGTACGGAAATCAGCGCTCGTCCGGAATCGGTAAACAGCGCGGCCAGGGTTTCCGCTTCGACGTGGAAGCCGACATCCGCAGTGTGATCGAACAGGCGGTACATTCAACGGTGTCCTATAGCGGCCGGGCAATCGCATCTCGGCCCGTGTGTCGCTTCGCCGCCCTTCGAAACGTCGCGACAGCGGCTGCAGCAAACTGAAGGCGTATCATAGCCGAACGTATCCGTCCGGTGCGAGTGCTGTAGCAAGCATCACCGAGTTGATGTCCTCGTGCGCGGTCCAGGTGCGGCCCTTGCGATGCTCCGGTTCCGACCAGAACGCCGCGATGGCCTCGCCGACGTCGCGGTGCTTGAGAAAGCTGACCCAGAATGTTGTCAAGGCGGGATCTCTGTCCACGGACGATTGTGTCAACTCGACGCCTTTCAGCCCGATCGACAAGCCGAGCTCCCGAAAAGCCAAACGGGCGTCGGCCGGAGCGGCGAGCGAAAACGTTCCGACAAAGTGCTCCAGGCTCAGCCGTGTGTCGCGAAGAACATCGTCAAGCACGTCCTGCTGCGCCGCCGCGCGATCCGACACGATTTGGCCCAGCCGCGCCGCGTCCCCGAGAAGTCCGCCGATCCCGAGCGGATCCTCCGTCGCCCAGCGTGCATCCTCGCACATCTCGGCGGCCTCAGCGACCAGCCGCGTCAGGTCCGGAGCGTCGGGATCTTTGGCCTCGGCCGTGTGCAAGTCCAGATACGTGACCAAACCGTCCAACGGATCATGCTGCCCCATGGCGGAGACCAGCGGGCGGTTGAGATCGACGCTCATCTTCCAGACCATTCGCCGTGCGCCGCCGGTTTGGAATGTGAACGCATCGTGTGCGGCCACGGCCAACTCGCAGGCCCACCTGTGATACTGGAGCAGGCCGGTGTGCCGGGCTACGCGGTGCAGCGCATGCATCCACCTGGTGAGGTAGTGGAAGTACTGGCCGTCACGGTCCCATTCGCGCGTCTGGTCCAGCGGTTCGTCGGGGTTGCGTTCATTCAGCGGTTTGCCGATGCGAAGCCCGCCTCGCGTGGGGTGGAGCCGTCCTTCTTCTTCGGACAGGCCACTGATCCAGCCGGCGCGCGGGTCGTCGTCTCGATGCCGGCCGAGTGTGTCGTGAACCTGATCGACCAGTCGCAGCGCCAAGTCCCGATACCCGGCGTCGCCGGTGTGTTGCGCGAGTCCGAGCAGATTGCAGACGGCGAACGCGTCGGTCCACAAGTAGCGGCGCGGCGGGCCGGCCTCGGTCAGGCCGGTCTGGTCGGCGAATCGGCTCATCAGATCGATTGGGAGTTCGCTTTGCATCGTTCATCAGGCGCACCTACGAGCCGCTCGCTCAAACGAGCAGTGAACTTGCGTATTCTTGTGGCCTTGTAAACCGGCCAGGTTTCAGAACCATGAATGGCACCTGAATTCGGCTTCATCTCGGCCGTGCGGCTAGTTCTAATCGGTTGAAAACTGGGCCTCCTCGGTCGAGCCGGACATGGCTGCGGTGGGCGTGTCCTCGCCGGCGATGGCCTGCTGGACCAGGTCGAAGTAACCGGTACCCACGAAGCGCTGGTGCGTGGTGGCGGCGAACTGCTCCTTTCGGGCGTACTCGAACTCCTCCTCCTGAAGGCGAGCGTAGGCGGCCATCTGCTCGGCCTTGTACCCGAGGGCCAGTTTGTACATGCTCAAGTTCAGGGCGTGGAAACCGGCGAGCGTGACGAACTGGAACTTGTAGCCCATGGCCCCGAGTTCGCGCTGAAACTTCGCGATTGTCGCGTCGTCGAGGTTTTTCTTCCAGTTGAACGACGGGGAGCAGTTGTAGGCCAGCAGCTTGCCGGGATGCTCCTTATGGATCGCCTCGGCAAACCGGCGCGCCTGGTCGAGGTCCGGCTTGGATGTTTCGCACCAGATCATGTCGCAATGCGGGGCGTAGGCCAGTCCTCGCGCGATGGCGGCGTCGAGTCCGCCCTTGTAGGCGTAGAAGCCCTCGGCGAGGCGGCCGCCGCTGTTGATGAAGGGATGGTCGCGCTCGTCGATCTCGGTCGTGAGCAGCTTGGCGCTGAACGCGTCGGTGCGTGCGATGAGCACGGTGGGCACGTCGAGGATGTCGGCGGCGAGCCGCGCCGCGGTGAGCTTCTCGATGGCGTGGCCTGTGTGGACGAGGACTTTTCCGCCCATGTGGCCGCACTTTTTGGCAGACGATAGCTGGTCCTCATAATGCACGCCGGCGGCACCGGCCTCGATGAGGTTTTTCATCAGCTCGAAGGCATTGAGGTTGCCGCCGAAACCGGCTTCGGCGTCGGCGACGATCGGGACGAACCAGTCGGGTCCCTTGTTTCCTGCGGCGTGGTCGATCTGGTCGGCGCGCATGAGGGCGTAGTTGATGCGGCGCACCAGCGCCGGCACGCTGTCGGCGGGATAGAGGCTCATGTCCGGATAGGTGTGCTGGGCGAGGTTGGCGTCGGCGGCGACCTGCCAGCCGCTCATGTAGATGGCCTTGAGCCCGGCCTGCACCTGCTGGACGGCCTGGTTTCCGGTGAGGGCGCTGAGGGCGTTGACGAAATTCTCCTCGTGCACGAGCCGCCACAGCTTTTCGGCGCCGAGCCGGGCGAGGGTGTGTTCGATTCTGATGGAGCCGCGCAGCCGGACGACCTCTTCGGCGGTGTACGTGCGCGTCACGCCTTTCCATCGCGGATCGGTTTCCCAGTTCTTGTGCAGCGCTTCGGCTTCTGATTTACGGGGATCGCTCATCGGATACGCTCCTTCGTTCAGTCCAGGTATTCGTAAGCCGGGAGTGTGAGGAACTCGACCAGCTCGTCGGCCGTGCTGATTTCATCGAATATCTTGTCGGCTAGGTCAAAGCGTCCGCTGTCGTATATTTCGGGCCCAAGTGTGTTGCGCAGTTGGCTCAGTTCGTCGCGGGCGAGTTTTCGGAATAGCTCAGCGGTGACGCGCCGGCCGTCGTCGAGGACGCCGCCGGGGTGCCGGATCCACTGCCAGACCTGCGCGCGAGAGATCTCGGCGGTGGCCGTGTCCTCCATCAGGTTGTACAGCGGCACGCACCCGTTGCCGCGCAGCCACGCCTCGAGGTACTGCACGCCGACGCGGATGTTCGTACGCAGGCCCTCCTCCGTGATGGTGCCCTCCGGCACGCGAAGCAGGTCTTCGGCAGTGACTTCGACGTCGGGTCGCCGGCGATCGAGCTGATTGGGACCGCTCATGCGTGAGAACGATTCCATCGCGATCGGAACCAGACCGGGATGCGCGACCCACGTCCCGTCGTGGCCGTCGCCCACTTCGCGCTCCTTATCGGCGCGGACTTTCGCGAGCGCTTCTTCGTTCGCTTCGGGGTCGTCCTTGATGGGAATCTGGGCGGCCATCCCGCCGATCGCATGCGCCCCGCGGTGGTGGCAGTTCTTGATGACGTTGAGGCAGTAGGCGCGCATGAACGGGACGGTCATGGTGACTTGGGCGCGGTCGGGCAGAACGAAATCGGGCCGCTTGCTGAAACGCTTGATGAAACTGAAGATGTAGTCCCAACGGCCGCAGTTCAGGCCCGCCGAATGATCGCGCAGTTCGTAAAGGATCTCGTCGGTCTCGAAGGAGGCCAGGATCGTCTCGATGAGCACGGTGGCCTTGATCGAGCCGCGTGGAATGCCCAATTCGTCCTGAGCGATGTTGAAGACGTCGTTCCAGAGGCGGGCCTCGAGATGGCTTTCCAGCTTGGGCAGATAGAAGTAGGGCCCGGAGCCGGCGTCGAGCAGGTGTCGGGCATTGTGGAAAAAGAACAGGCCGAAGTCGAACAACGCTGCGGAGACCGGCGCGCCGTCCAGCAGGACGTGCTTTTCCGGCAGGTGCCAGCCGCGCGGGCGGACCATGAGCGTCGCCGTTTCGTCGTTCAGTTCGTACTTTTTGCCGTCGGGGTTTTTGAACGTGATCGTGCGGCGGACCGCGTCGCGCAAGTTGATCTGCCCATCGACGACATTGGCCCAGGTCGGCGAGTTGGAATCTTCGAAGTCAGCCATGAAGACCTTCGCGCCGCTGTTGAGCGCGTTGATGATCATCTTGCGTTCGACCGGTCCGGTGATTTCGACGCGTCGATCCTGGAGGTCGGGGGGGACGGGCGCCACCTGCCAGTCGCGTTCGCGCACGGCTCGGGTTTCGGGAAGGAAGTCCGGCATCCCGCCGGCGTGAATCTCGTCCTGGCGTTCCTGCCGCCGCAGGACAAGGTGGCGGCGCGTGGGCTCGGCCGCGCGGCAGAGTCGAACGACGAAGTCCAGGGCCTCTGGTGAGAGGATGTCCTTTCTTTCTCCTTCGACCGGAGCGGTGATTTCCAGGTCATCCGCGAGCCCCGTTTTGCGAGGCGAGTCCATCTGCACTTCCTTTCGTTCAAGAATGACCGGTAGCAGCGCGCAGTCTGTCAGCCACGGCGCGCCGCATTTGTTTTTCAGTCAACTTCGATCGCCGATGATGTCGCGCAGCGCCGCGAGCAGGACGTTCACGTTGTTGGCGGTGCAGCTTTCGCCCATCAGCCCGATGCGCCAGACCTTGCCCGCGAAGTCGCCGAGCCCGCCGCCGATCTCGATGTTGTATTCGTCGAGCAGGCGGCGCCGCACCGTCTTGTCGTCGATCCCGTCCGGAATGCGCACGGAGTTGAGCATCGGCAGGCGGAACTGCTCCGGGACGACGAACTCGAAGCCCATGGCTTCCAGGCCGTGTCGCAACCGCATGTGGTTTTCGCGATGGCGTGCGAAGCGGGCGTCCAGGCCCTCTTCGAGCACGATGCTCAGGGCTTCGTGGAACGCGTAGACGGAGCTGATCGGCGCGGTGTGGTGATAGGCCCGCTCGGCGCCCCAGTACTGCCGCAGCATACCGGCGTCCAGATACCAGCTTTGCACCTTGTGTTCGCGGCGGTCGATGGCCTCCATCGCTCGCGCGCCGAACGACACCGGCGACAGTCCCGGTGGCGCGCTGAGACATTTCTGTGTGCCGCTGTAGACGGCGTCGATGCCCCATTCATCGACGCGAACGTCTACGCCGCCCAGCGAGGTCACGACGTCCACGACGAACAGGGCGCCGGCCTCGTGCACCTGCCGGCCGATTTCCTCGAGCGGTTGATGCACGCCGGTCGATGTTTCCGCGTGGACGATTGCGACCAGCTTGGGCCGGCAGCTTTGAAGGGCTGCGCCGACCTTCTCGGGATCGATAGGCCGGCCCCACTCGGCATCCACGCGTGTGAGCTTCGCGCCGCAGCGCTCGACGATGTCACTCATGCGGTTCCCGAACACCCCGTTGACGCAAACAATCGCTTCGTCGCCCGGTTCGAGCAGGTTGACCATGCACGCCTCCATGCCGGCGCTGCCGGTGGCCGAGACGGCGAAGGTCAGTTCGTTCTTGGTCTTGAATATCTGTCGAAGCATGTCGCGCAGCTCATCCATGATTTGGAGGAACTGCGGATCGAGATGACCGACCAGCGGCGTGGCCATGGCGCGCAACACGCGCGGGTGCAGGTTGCTCGGCCCGGGGCCCATGAGAATGCGTGGTGTGGGATTCAGCGCTGGCACGAGTGATCTCCGCTTTCAGTTACACGTGTAAACATCGGGCGCCGACCCGACAGAAAATGATTATAGGGGCTTGCACCGCGTTTGCCACGCGGACGCGTCGTGGTCATGCGTACGCCGCCGTGACGACCAGATGCCGATAAGTAGAGCTTTCCGGCTTTGCGTTCGAACGCGGTCGGGAATGACGCTTAGGCGGGCCACTTTCCTTTCGGGCAACGAGGATCATTGAACCGCCGGCTTGGTTGAGCCCTGCGGGTGCGAAGTGTCCGGTAACCGCGTTGACGGCTGGCACGTTCTCTGTCGGGTGGTCGCGCGCCCTCCCATCGGTTCGGCACTATGGCCCGGCCGTGCTTAGGGCGCCGCTTCAATTCAGTCACTCCTTTTTCCAGCCGAAGGAAATGCACGGGCGGGGACATGGTCGGAAACGCGCCTTTCTCGAGGTTGGCCGTGCTGAAACGAATTCCGAGCAATCTCATTCGCCCCGGACTCCGTCTGCCGGGTGCGTTGCGTGACGAGGCGGGACGAGTCCTTATTCCGGCAGGCACCGAGCTATCCGAGCCGGGTATCAACAAGCTCGGGGCACGAGTCGTTACTGGCCTTTACGGAGGCGACGACTGGCCCGACGAGGCGCGCGAACCCGCTGAACACTCTGTCGGCGGGCAGGGGTCGCACGCGGCCTCTACCGCCAACCTTGAAGACCGCGCCGTTGAATCGCCGGACAAGCCTGCCCAGATTGAACCCGGCGACGTGAATGTCGACGTGTTACGGCTGGGAATGTATCTCTCCCATGACATCTACGACCAGAGCGGTGTTTTGCTCCTGGCGGCCGGGAGGCAGGTCACCTCGCGCTTCCTGCTCCTGCTGCGGCAGCGCAGGATCAAGACGGTGCGGCTGCAGCCTCCCGCCGACTCGCACAACGCCGATGTTACCGAAGGCCTTGCGCGCCGACAGATCGATGAACTCCTTTCGGCTGACCTGAAAAAACAACTTCCGCTTGGCGCGGCGGCGGGACCGAGCAAGCAGGCCCGGTTACCGCTCGAAAAGTTGTGGCTCGAGAGCCGGCGTGGCCTCGAGCAACACGTAGCGGCGAGTTCGGTCCTTGCAAACCTTTGCGAAACTGTCCAACAGGGAGGGACGGCGTCTGGGGACCAGGCGCGCGGGTTCATCGGCGATTTCATCGACATGCTCACGCTGGATTGCGATCTGCTTTCGACGATCATGAGCATGCAGAAAGCGCTTGGCGAGTACCTGTTCCACCACTGCGTGAACGTCGCTCTAATGAGCATGACGACGGCGGCTCAGCTCGGCGTAAGTCGCGAGCAACTTCTGACCATCGGATTGGGCGCCATGTTTCAGGACGTGGGCATGCTCCAGGTGCCTTCGGAGATCCGGCTCGCACCGCGTCGGCTCACGCCTGTGGAACTGACCGAGGTTCGCCGCCATCCGATCTACACCCTCGAGTTCCTGGAACGAGTCGGGGGGCTGCCCATAGAAGCCAGGTTCATTGGCTACCAGGTACACGAACGGATCGATGGCAGCGGTTATCCGCGGCACAGGTTCGGCACGACCACGCATCCATTCGCCAAGATTGTGGCTGTCGCCGACGCCTACTGTGCCATGGTACGGCCACGCCCGCATCGCCCGGCGAAGCGTCCCCATGATGCCGTAAAGGAGCTGCTCGCCGAGGGCCGTCGCGGCCGACTGGATCGGACCGTCCTGCGTGCGTTCTTGGACTGCGTATCAGTATTTCCCGTCGGGAGCGACGTAGAACTCGACAACGGCGTCGTCGGGCGCGTGGTCCGCGCGAATCCCGGGATGCACACGCGCCCGGTCGTCGCGGAGTTGGGTGCTGATGGAAAACCGACGGACCAGATCATCGACCTGTCGCGGGAGGTAGAGTTTAAGGTTGTCCGCGGGCTTGGTCTCGTGGAGGGGCTGGCACGCTCAATCGCGAGCGGTTCAACCATACGGTGAGTTGTCACTCGCTACGGGATTCGACCCTGGCCGGCTCCTCGGAGTCGGGATCGGCGCGTGACTCCGCGTCGGGCTCGGCCACCAGCGCGTGCACGGCCAGTTCCGAGGCGTAGTCGGCACCGGTGGGATGGGCGGGCTCGGTCTTGGCGTCGTCCTCACCGATCCGCCTGGTGCCGGCCGCCAGGAACGAATCGACCCATGTGAAGACGTTGTGCCGCCGAAGTTGCTGCCGCATTCGTCGCATGCGAAGGCTTCGCTCATCGGCGGGCATTGTCAGCGCGCGGTAGATCGCGTCGGCGGTGCCTTCGTAGTCGTAGGGGTTCACGAGGATTGCGCCCCGTTGAAGTTCGGCCGCGGCCCCGGTGAATTCGCTGAGAACCAGAGCGCCGGATTCGTCCGTGTTGCAGGCACAGTACTCCTTGGCCACCAGGTTCATTCCGTCGTTCAGCGGGGTGACCAGGCACACGTCGGCCAGTCGGTAGAAGGCGACCAGCTTTGCGCGTTCGACGGACCGGAAGACGTAGTGCAGTGGGACCCAGCCGGGCTCGGTGAACTTGCCGTTGATCTGTCCGACGAGTTCTTCGATCTCTTCGCGCAGAGCCCGATACTCGCCGATGCCCTCGCGGCTTGGCACGACGATCTGGACCATTGTGATCTTTCGCCGCAGATCCGGAAATCGCTCGAGCGCGTCCTGCAGGGCGCGCAGGCGGTTCGGGATGCCCTTGGTGTAGTCGAGTCGATCGACGCCCAACAGCAGCTTGCGGTCGGCGTACTCCTGTTTGAGCTCGTTGTAGTGCGCGACGGATTCGGCCGCGGTGGCCTGCTTCGAGAATTCGTCGAAATCGATGCTGATGGGAAAGGCGCCGAGTCGCGTCGTGCTCTGAGCGGTCGTGACCGTTTGGACGCGGCCGCGACCGGTCACCCTGCTTTCCGGGCAGAGTGCCCGCAGGCAGGCCACGAAACTGCGCCGGTCGACCATGGTCTGGAAACCGATCAACTCGTACGCGAGCAGCGCCTGTAAGATGCGCTGACGCCAGGGCAGTTTCAGGAACATGCCCGGCGGCGGAAACGGCGTGTGCAAAAACAGCGCGATGCGGGACTTGACACCTGCCCGGCGCAGCTCGTCCGCGACCAACATGAGGTGGTAGTCGTGGACCCAGATGAAGGGGCTTTCCGTTCCGACGTACTTCAGGATGGCGCCGGCGAACTTGCGGTTCACCGTCTGATACGCGTTCCAGAAGCGCGGAAAGAAGTGGCACCGCTCATCCAGGCTGTGAAAGAGCGGCCAAACGATCTGATTCGCGAAGCCTTCGTAGAAGTCCTGCTTTTCCTCTCGATACAATGGGACGGGGCGCAAGTGAATCCCCAGTTGGTCGTGCGCACCGGCGAGTATGGGCTCTGCGTCGACGCCGTCCTCCTCGACCGTTCCCGGCCAGCCGATCCATGTGCCGCCGCGGGACCGCAGGACCGGAGCGAGGGCCGTGATCAATCCGCCGGAGCCCGGGCGAACCGCCCAGCCGCCGGGTTCGCTTTCATTTTGCTCAAGCACGCAGGGGAGGCGGTTCGAGACAACCACAAGATCAGATGATTCATCGGCCATGGTTACAGGTCAGAAGTTCGTCGTCGTAGCGATCGCCCGCTGGAGCCGCTGGCTCGCAAGTGCTTTACATCCAACTCCACGCAAGACACCACCGGGCATGGCATACGCACCAAGCGTATTCAGCAGGCGCTGCAGAATTCGTCGATCTGCCGGTTCGCTTCTTCCCGGGTCACACCATATTTCTGCTGTATTCGGGCGGCGAGCTCTTCGGTCTCGCCCTTGGCCGCCTGAAGGTCGCCGTCGGTCAGCTTGTCCCAGCGCCGCCGGACGTCGGCCTCCACCTGTTCCCAGCGGCTTTTCAATTCGTTGCGATGCACGGATGTCCTCCGTTGTATCCGGCCCGAGGCGCTCGAGCCTCACGCTGATACGGAGACCTCGATGCGTCCAGGACGCATATTGCGTATGCTTGGTGCCCTTTCTGAACAACGCCTGAACGCTCCCTGACATTAGCGTTATCACCGGAGGGATCGGTCCAGCGGGCCTGCGGTCCGCTTATCGTCCGGCGCCATGCCGTCTCGAATCGCCGAAGGCATTGTACAGGCGATTCGTCCCGCGTGCACGCGATGAATCATGGGGGCAAATCCGCCGCCGGCCGTGTTTTTCGCAGTGGCGTTGGCGGGTTATCCGGGGGGCCGGGACTGAGACGCCGTGCTGGTGGGCAGACCGACAGTGAACTCGCATCCCGCGTCGGAAGTGTTTGCGGCCGTTGCTTTACCACCGTGCAGGCCTGCGACGGCTTTCACCACGGCCAGAGGCAGTGCGGAGATCGGTCCGCGGCGGCTCCGTGTCGCGAATGGGTCGAAGGCGTCGAACACCTGGCTCAATTGCTCGGTCGGGATATGAGGTCCCCCGTCGCGAACCGTTATGGTGGCATGCGTTGGGGAGGAGGTGACGCTTACTTGCACCGTGTCGTTCGGGTGAGAGCGCCCGATCGCGTTTTCAATGAGGTTTTCCACCATGACGCGCAGCAGGTCGGGATCGCCCGCGACGTGTGGCTCCTCGATGCCGTCGGTTGCGTCGAAGTTTGGAAGAATCCGGATCCCCCTCTCGTCGGCGAGCGGCCGGCACGCCTGTACCGAGGTGAGGGCAGTATCTTCAAGCGAGACGTCGGTCGTCGCCGGGAGGCATTCGCGGGCCCTGGCTCCGGCCAAGGCGCCAAAGGCTTCTATCGAGCGGAGGAGTTTCCGCGATTCTCTCTCGACGGTCTCGACGAATCCACTGACTCCGTCTTGTCGGGGCTCCTGCCGGCGAAGGGTCTGAGCGTCGCCGACCAGGACGGCCAGCGGTGCTTTCAATTCGTGGGCAAAGGTCGATATGAACTGCTCCCAGTGGGAATGCTGTTGCTGGAGTCTGTCAGACGCCTCGTTTCCGGTGTTCCTCGTTTCGTGCTCAGCCATCTGATCTGCTCTCCGACGCGCGGACAAGTCGTCGTTGGCCCTTAGCATGCCGAGACGAGTGTGATGGGCAACACTGGATACAAAAAACGCACGGGCAAGCTCCGCCGCCCCTGGCGGCGCCGCTTGCCCATGGCACCCGCGCTCGGCGCGGACAAGCCGCCAGTGGCACTCATCACGACTCATTAAAAGCATCGGGATTGGCTCTAGAGCGCGGGGCGATCCGCACTGAGGACGTAGCCGGTCCCGATCACCGTGTGAATGAGCTGCTTTTCGAAGTCCTTATCGACCTTTCGTCGGACGCGGGATACGTACACTTCGATGACGTTGCTCTCCTCCTCGAACAGCAGACCCCAGACTCGTTCGGCGATGTTGGTGCGTGTGAGCACCCTATCCGGGTTGCGCAGGAGGTACTCCAGCAGCGCGAACTCCTTGGCGGTGAGGTCGATGGGCTTGCCGGCGCGGGAGACTTTGCGCTTCACCAAATCCATCTCCAGGTCTTCGAAGGACAGGACCGTGCTCTCTGACGGCTGCGCCCGCCGAAGCAGCGCCCTGACGCGGGCCAGGAGTTCCTCGGGTTCGAACGGTTTGGGGAGGTAATCGTCCGCTCCGGCGTTGAGTCCCTCCACCTTGTCCTCGGTTGAGGAGAGCGCGGTCAGCATCAGAATGGGGGTGGCGATTTTCCTCCGGCGGAGGTTCCGACAGAGCTGGACGCCGTCGTAGTCGGGGAGCATGAGATCCAGAATGATGAGGTCGAATGACTCGCGGGCGGCCTTCTGCTCGCCCTCGCGCCCGGAGGCGGTCACGTGCACTTCGTACGACTGCTCCTCGATGATCTTGCGAACCTGCTCGGCCAGGCGGTCGTTGTCTTCGATGACAAGAAAGCGCATGTCCGGTTCCTCCAACCGCTTACAAGGATACCAGCGGGACTGGAAATCGGCAAGCCAACTTTAGGGTGGAGTAAGGTCTGCCGATGCGGCTTATAAACCAGGTGTTGAGGGGGGCTCCCCGTCAGTTTCCTAATCTCACGCGCCGCGAGGCGACCACGATAAGCTGGGGGGATTGGAACGACCTTGGTAAGCCGATCGCGGAACGAGGCGCCCTTGATGCGATCGCGACATCAGCGCCACCGTGGGCGTCCGGCAGTGGCGGAGACCGGCGAACGAATTGGTCACGCCATGGTTTCGGCTCAGGCATCACCCTGGGTGCCTTCGAGGATCCGGACCACTACGGTGGTGATATTGTCGGAGCCGCCGCCGTCGTTGGCCGCATCGACGAGGTTGCGGCAGATCTGTTCAGCCGGATCGTCGGCCGCCAGCATTTCTGCGATCTCGTCCTCCGAGACGTGGTTGGTGAGGCCGTCTGTGCACAGGAGGATGACGTCGCGCGGCTCGAGCGTCACCGTGTAAACCTCCGGCGCCAAATCCGAAGATCCTCCGCCGACCGTGTTCCAGAGCATGTTGCTCATATAGGAACGCTCGGCCTGAGCCGGCGAAAGCGTTCCAGCCTCGAGCATCTCCTGTCCTACAGTGTGATCCCGCGTAATGCGCTGCAGCTCGTTCCCTCGCAGCAGGTAGCAACGGCTGTCCCCTGCGTGGGCCACGTACAACAAGGGCCAGACGACGTACGACATGGTAAGCGTCGTGCCCATGCCCGTGCGTTGGGGCATGGCGGACGTTTCCGATTCAATCACGTCCTGGCACCGCTGGATGGCCTTCTTCAGTTCCTCCTCGAGCTGGTCGTTGGGGGACCCGCCGGGGCTCAGAATCGACGGCGCAATACTGGCCAGGTAGTCGAGTACCGTTTCGACGGCGATTGTGCTGGCGCGCTGCCCGGCGGCGTGTCCGCCGATACCATCGGCAACTACAAAAAGCTTCCCCTCGGTATCGCCGAACACTTGGGTTTGGTCCTCGGGTGAGAGGCTGGAGGCTCGAGCCGTTTTGGATTGGCGAATGTCGGCAATAAGAAACTGATCTTCGTTGACGTCACGCTCTCGGCCCACATCGGTGAGTCCGGAGCAGTCGATGGGTCGCGCGTTGCTCATTGGGGACTCCGAAAACCCGGACTCAGCCCACGTTCCACTGGCCGAGCGGGGGAAGGCCCGATGAGGATGTTGCAGGCCGTCCTGTTGATGAGCCGGTTCCCCCTGGCGTTTCGCTCGAGAAGGTCAGTTTGCCGTCCTTTTCCAGCCTGTCGATTAATTCCACGGCCTGTTCGCGTCGAAGGCCGAGCGTCTGGGTGAGCTCGAGGGTGATGGACTCCTTGCCCTGGGAATAGGTGGATTCCCAGGTTGAGCCGAACTTTTCGCGTATGGTCTCGATGGCTTTTTCATCGGCGTTTGCGTTGGATGCGGTCATTGCTGAGCTTACCTCGGTTGCGGCGTTTCGCTGCTCGTGCCGGCCGCCCGGATTAGAGGAGCTTGCTCACACGAGCGTGGTCAAGTTACCGGCCGACACAACCCAATATAAGCATCATGTTCGATGCTGAAAAGGCGATGTATTCGGGCTGAATTAGCTGTCATGGGGCTGAATCGCAGGTCCGGCGTCTAGCACGAGGCCAGAATGATAAGGCCGGCGCAGTAGAGGATCAGGATGAAGAAGCTTTCGAATCCGATGCTTGCGATTCCGCGTTTTTCGCGGCGGAGCAGGCCGAGCAGGAGGACGGCGGTCAACAAAGCCGCGAGGGCGACGATGAATTCCTGGCGGTCGTACAAGGCGTGGTAGATGGAGCCTTTGCGATAGGCGACGTCGGCCACGGCAACGAAGAGCACGTCGAAGCTGTTGCCGCCGATGATGTCGCCGACGGCCAGTGTGAGCGCGCCTTTTCGAACCGCTGCGACGGAGGTCACCAACTCCGGAAGGGAGGTGGCGACTGCGGTGAAGAACCCGCCGATGACGGTCTCGGAGATTCCGGTCTTGAATGAGAAGGCCACGCCCGTGCGGGCGAGGATGTGTCCGGCGATGGCCAGCAGTGCCGCGAATACGCCGAACCAGAGCCAGTAACGGAAGACCTGGCGGCGCGCGACGGGAACGGCCTTCTCGGGGACGTCGAGGACCGTCTCGGGGGTGCGGGCGGCGCGCCAGGTGGAGGCTCCACGCGCGGCGGCGATCATGCGGATGCCCAACAGGTAGGTCAGCACGAGAAGGAGCGACGCGGGATGGACGCTCCATACTTCGACGGCGGGCGCGTTCATGAACACGAGGACGGCCATGAGCAGGATGAGCAGGAGGGCGCCCAGCATCATGTTTGGGACGGAGGCGGCGGCGTGCTCGAGGTTGGCCTTTCGGTAGAACATATCGGCGATGGCGAGGAAGACCGTCTGGGCGGCGATGCCGCCGAGGGCGTTGCTGAAGGCCAGGTCGGCGTGTCCGTCGAGCGCGGCGGAAGTTGACGTGACAATGCCCGGGAGCGAAGTGCTGGCGCCGAGGAAGACGGCGCCGAATACCGCTTCACCGAGTCCCGTGGCGTCGGCGAGCCTGTCGGCCAAATGGGCCAGGCGGGTGCCAAACACGCCGATCACCACGGCGCACACGGCGAATATCGCGATCAATGCTTCCAGCGGCAGTGCCGAAAAGTCGGTCATACAGAGGATTTCAGCCGCTTTAAAGGTCAATATCGGGGCTGTCGGGCGCGATGGGTTAACCTGACGAATCGGTCATGTTGAATTCACGCTCTTGTCAGCCTGAGGTGGGATGCTACCGGCGTGGAAAGAGAAACGCGACAACTTGGTATGAAGATGAGACGTTTTGAGAAGATTCGCGCGGCGCTGAGTGTGAGGGGCCGGGCGGTTGCTCAGTCGGAGCCGGAAGAGCCGAAGAAGAAGCCGCCGGAGCGCGAGCTGCCGACGCCGCGGCCTGCTCCCGAGAATCCGCCGCCGAAGGATCCGCCGACGCCGCCTCGTCGTGAGAATCCTCCGCGGCCTGATCGTCGGCCGCCGAAAGATCCGCCCGTTCCGAAGCAGCCTCCGACGAAGCCGCCGGCCGAGGCGGGGGGTGTTAGTGCAGGAACGAACGCGATCTGAGGAACTACGTCCATTTCGGCGCGATCTCATCTTCACGTGAGGTCGTGCGCCGAGGCGGATGCGGCGGCTCGGCACGGTCTCGCGGGGCAAGATGACATCACGAACGACAGACGAGCAGGTAAACAGACATGTTCGGTAAGGGCATAAAGCTATTTTCGTTGTTCGGATTCCCGGTGCGGGTCGACCTGAGCTGGGTGTTGATTTTTCTGCTGCTGAGTTGGTCCCTGGCGGCCGGCCTGTTTCCGGCCCAGTTTCCGGACATGACCAAGGCTCAGTACTGGACGATGGGGACGATCGCGGCGCTTGGGCTGTTCGCGTCGATCGTGGCGCATGAGTTCGGTCACTCTCTGGTGGCCCGGCGGCACGGCATGCCGATGAAGGGGATCACGCTTTTCATTTTCGGCGGAGTGGCGGAGATGAGCGAGGAGCCGCCGACGGCGAAGGCCGAGTTTCAGGTCGCGATCGCCGGCCCGATTACCAGTGTGCTGATCGGGGCGATCTGTCTGGGGGCGGCGGCGGCGGGTAACACGCTGAACTGGCCCAAGCCTGTGACGGGTGTGCTGTCGTACGTGGGCATCATGAACGTGGTGCTGGTGGTGTTCAACCTGATTCCGGCGTTTCCGCTCGACGGCGGGCGTGTTCTGCGTTCGGCGTTGTGGAAGGCGAAGAACAATTTGAAACAGGCTACCCGCACGACATCGCGGATCGGAATGGGTTTCGGCGTGATGCTGATCGTGCTGGGCGTGTTGAGCATCGTGACGGGTAACCTGATAGGTGGCATCTGGTGGGTCTTGATCGGGCTTTTTCTGCGTGGCGCGGCGCAGTCGTCCTATCAGCAATTGCTGGTTCGCCGAGTGCTGGAAGGAGAACCGGTGCGGCAGTTTATGGCGACCGAGCCCATCACGGTTCCGCCGACGGCTACCATCAGGGACGTCGTGGAGAACTACATGTACCAGCATCACCACCGGATGTTCCCGGTGACCGAGAACGGCGCGCTGGTGGGCTGCATCACCTCACGCGAGATCCGGGAGGTGCCTCGCGATCAATGGGAAGAGCGGGTCGTGCGTGACGTGGCCCACACGTGCTCGGACGAGAACACGATCGAGGCGGGCGCGGACGCGGTGAAGGCGTTGAAGAAGATGCAGCGTGACGGGGCCTCGAGGCTGATGGTGGTCGAAGGGGGCAAGCTGCGGGGCACGCTGACGCTTAAGGATTTGTTGAAGTTCCTGTCGCTCAAGCTGGAGCTCGAGGAGGACATGCCGGGGCAGCTACCGCCGGGCCTCCAGGCGGCGCGGTCGGAAGGGTAAGGCGGTACTCGACACACCGCAAGGGCGGGTCCGCTTCAGGCGGACTCATGGCATCCAAGATCGAGCGCAACCTGGAAGGTGCCGCCCTTGGCCGGAGATCTTCGCCTTGCCCTCTTGCGTCGCGGTGGTATTTGTGGAAGATGTCGGCACGGATACGGCAGAGAGGCGTGGTCGAACGAGCTTCGCAGCCCACCCGGACAACACTCCGAAGCGAGAGGAGTTTACCGCATGAGCACGGGATATCATGAACCGGCCTCCGAACTTTCGGCGGACGCCCGCGATGCGCATCGGGCGCTGGCGAGTCTGATCGAGGAGCTGGAGGCGGTGGACTGGTACAACCAGCGCGTGGACGTGTGTACCGATGAGGGTCTCAAGGAGATCCTGGCCCACAACCGCGACGAGGAGATCGAACACGCTGCGATGGCGTTGGAGTGGCTTCGACGTCGCATGCCGAAGTTCGATGAGGAACTGAAGACTTATCTTTTCACCTCGGCACCGATTGCACACCTGGAAGAGGGTGAGGAGGAAGGTTCGTCGCAAGGGGATGAGACGGCTCGATCGAGCGGCGACCTCGGCATCGGCAAAATCGACAAAGGATAGAATCATGCACGATTGGCTCAGGCGTTCGTTGGCGCCGCTGACGGCGGAGGCATGGGAGGAGGTCGACGCGACGGCGGTGAGCATATTGAAGGGCCAGCTTTCCGCGCGAAGACTGGTGGATTTCGACGGGCCGCACGGCGCCACTCTGGGGGCGGTGAATCTGGGGCGGCTCGAGATTCCGCACGAGGAGGGGCCCGGCGGCGTCCCATGGGGCATGCGCCGGGTGACGCCGCTGATTGAGGTTCGCATCCCGTTTGTGGTCGCGCAGTTGGAACTGGACAACATCACCCGCGGGTGCAAGGACGCGGACTTGAGCACGTTGGAGGACGCGGCGCGGAAGCTGGTTTACTTTGAAGAAACGGCCATCTACCGAGGCTTCGAGGCCGGGCGCGTCGACGGCATCATCCCTAGCTCTCAGCATCCGGCGATCGGTCTGCCGAAGGATGCGGAGGAGATCACCAAGTCGGTCGCCGAGGGCGTGAAGGCACTCAGTGTGTCCGGCGTGGGGGGGCCTTATGCGCTGGTGCTCGGCACGGATAGTTATTACCCGCTGATGCAGGCGGGTCGAGGCGGCTATCCGCCCAAACGGATCATCCGCGATACACTGGGGGGCGAGATTCTCTGGGGTCCGGCGCTCGACGGCGGGGTGCTGCTGTCAACGCGCGGCGGAGATTTCGAACTGGTGGTCGGCCAGGATATCTCGATCGGGTATGCCATGCACGATCGCGAGAACGTCGAGCTATATCTGACCGAGTCATTCACGTTCCGCGTGCTGGATCCGGCCGCCGCGATTCCTCTGGAGCAGACGAAGTAAGGCCGCGCGGGGGGCCGGGCCGGATGTCGAGGGCTGCGGGCTTAACCGCTGGTTGTGCAACACATCGCGCCTTTTGCCGGTGATGCGGCCGGCGTCCGTCCACGTTGCGCGCCGGTATCGTATCGACGCCGCCGACCGCGATCGTTTCGCATTTTCACCTGCCCGAACGCAAGCTGGTCGGGCGGAGTGAGGCAATTCAGCACCATCGAATCTTGGCCGGCGGGTGGCGGCGCGAATTACGGGAAATTCAGGGTGGCGTCAGCCGGCATTCAGCGGCACGTGCCATCGTCTTGCGGTCTGGTTGTTCATCGCCGACCTGCCGGACGATGGGCGTTGGTATGCGCCTGAGCCGGGAGGCTACGCTGCCTCAGCGGATTCGGTGCGGCGGCGAAAGATGGGCCAAAGCGAGCGAATCAATGCACGACGTAGCGAACGGGAGTGACGGCATGAAATCACGCACTTGGACGAATCGATTGGTACTGCTCTGTCTGGGTGGCCTTTTCGGGGCCGCATTGGTCGGCTGGTTTGCGCCGGCGGATTCGCCGACGGCATGGGCGGCGCCAAGGCCGAGCGCAGTCAGTTTTGAGACAGCCTTCACCGACGCGGCCCAGAGAATCTCACCATCGGTTGTGTCGATCACTTCGACCCGGACGGTGACGGCCACGCCGTTCGGGGGTTCGAACCCGTTTGAAGAGTTCTTCGGCGGCCAAATGCCGCGTTTCTTCGGCCCGCAGGGACCACGCGAATTCAGGAGCCGGGGACTCGGCAGCGGTGTGATCGTGGACAGCGAGGGGCACATTCTGACGAACAATCACGTGGTCGCCGACGCGGACGATCTGCGCGTCCACCTCGGAGACGGCCAGTCGAAGACGGCGACCGTCGTCGGCACCGATCCGAAAACCGATCTGGCCGTGATCAAGATCGACGCTGAGGACGTGCAACCGGCTACGCTCGCTCAGACGGGCGAGGTCCGAGTGGGGCGCTGGGTGCTGGCCGTCGGAAGCCCGTACGGGCTGGAGCAGACGGTAACGGCGGGAATCATCAGCGCCAGCGGGCGCGCCGGCGTGGGCATCGCCGACTACGAGGATCTGATCCAAACGGACGCGGCGATCAACCGCGGGAACTCGGGCGGACCGCTGATCAACCTGAAGGGCGAGGTCGTGGGGATCAATACGGCGATCATCTCGGGCAGCGGCGGCAATCAGGGCATCGGCTTTGCGATTCCCGTCGGCATGGCTCGCATGGTGATGCGAAGTCTGATCGACAAGGGGGAGGTCGTCCGGGGCTGGCTGGGCGTCTGGATTCAGTCACTGACGCCCGACTTGGCGGAGACGTTTGACTACGAGCGTGATTACGGAGCGCTGGTCGGCGATGTCGTCGAGGACAGTCCGGCCGAGCAGGCGGGGCTGGAAAGCGGCGACATCATTATGGAGTTTGACGGGCAGCGAGTGGAAGACGCGTCCGAGCTTCGCAATCGCGTGGCGCAGACCGAGCCCGACAGGCGCGTCGACGTGGTCATCTGGCGGGACGGTCGGCAACGCACGCTGGAAGTCGAGTTGGAGCGCTTGCCGGATGAGGGCGACCAAGTTGCCGGTCGGCCTGCCGAAGCCGACAACCTCGAGCAACTTGGCGTGAAGTTCGTTGATTTGACGTCTGAACTTCGAGACCGGCTTGAACTCTCGGACGACGTTCGCGGAGCGGTAGTGGCCGCGGTCGCACCGATGGGTCCGGCGGCCGAGGCGGGGTTGCGCGTGGGTGACGTTGTCACGCAAGTCCAGGGCATGTCCGTGAAAGATGCGGACGATGTGAAAAAGCTGTTGAAAGACGTGGACCTGGAGGCCGGTGTGCGTCTGCGGGTTCGCAGCGGAGACGCCAGCCGGTTTGTGCTGCTCAAATCGGAGGGCGAATAAAGGGTACGGCTCACGTGTCGAAGAACGGGTGACCGTGTTCGTGGTATATGACGATTCGGGGCGCTTGCTGGCGGGCGTCGGGGGCGTCCCGGCCGGTGAGCGACCCTGATGGCACGTAAAACGGACGAGAACAAAACATCCAATGTCCGGACCGAGCGTGGCGAGGAGCGGGATCGTGAGGAGCATCGCTTTACTCCGGTCATCGTCAAGCGCACGGATGAAGCGAGGCGCCACCCGGACGACATTCTCGAGGTCGCGATTTCCCAGGGCTACGAGCAGCTCAAGCGGCCATTCCTTTCGCTCTCTCTTTCGTCGATCGCCGCCGGTCTGATCCTGGGCTTCACGGCCATGTCCGTGGCGGTCATGACCATTGCGACGGCGGAGATCGAGTCGGCAATGCTCCGCCGGCTGCTGGTGGCGCTGGTTTATCCGCTCGGCTTCGTGTTGTGTCTGATGAGCGGTTCGGAGCTGTTCACCGAGCACACGGCCACCGCGGTGTATCCCGTGCTGGACGGGCGGTCGCCGTTTCGCCGGCTTGCGCGGCTGTGGGTTGTCGTGGCGGGCGGGAATCTGATCGGGACGATGGCGAGCGGCTGGCTGTTGTGGGCGGCCGAAGACGTGATCCGGGCTCGTGAGGGCTACGTCGCGGTGATACGCGACCTCGCCGCAGTTGATACCACTCCACTCTTCGCGAGCGCCGTGATCGCCGGGTGGCTGATGGCGCTGGGTGCGTGGCTCATTCTGGCGACGCCGCCGACGCTGAGTCAGTTCGCGTGCGTGTATATCGTGACCTTCCTGATTGCGCTGGGCGGGCTGCACCATTCGGTGGCGGGTGCGGCCGAGGTATTCGCGGGCATGCGCGCGGGCAGCGGCCTGACCGTTCTCGAGGCGGTGCGGTTCATCGTCCTGGCATTCCTGGGCAATCTGGTCGGCGGCAGCATGTTCGTGGCCGTGCTGAACTACGCGCACATTCGCCAGACTCGTGCGGTCACCAAGGGCGGTCGGTGAGGGGCGCCGGCGAGATTACCAAAACCACCAAATCGATGCGGGCTTACAGTCTGTTCACCTGTCCCTCATCTTCGTGTCAGGCGGTTGTGGCAATATCCGCTCAGGGGTTTTCCGGTGCGCGGCGAACGTGGCGGGCGCGCCAGAGGTGATGATGACACGAGATACGAACGGGCACGGCGTTGTAAAGTCAGTCCGAGGCAGCGTGGTGGACGCGTACTTTCCCGGCGCGCTGCCCGCGGTTCATACGGCGCTGCGTTGCGGGCCCGACAAGCGCATCGTCATCGAGGCCATTGCACACCTGGACAGGGACCGGCTTCGTGCGATTGCGATTACACCGACGCAGGGGCTGGCGCGCGGCGACGCGGTGATTGACACGGGCAAGCCGCTGCGGGTTCCGATCGGCGAGGGGACGCTCGGGCGGGTTTTCAACGTCATGGGCGAGCCGATCGACAAGCAGGATCCACCGGGAAACGTCGAGCTACGCTCCATTCACCAGGCGCCGGCGGCGCTTTCCGAGCGAACGACGCATTCGGAGATCTTCGAGACCGGGATCAAGGCGGTGGACGTTCTGGCGCCGCTCGAGCGCGGCGGAAAGGCGGGCCTGTTTGGCGGCGCCGGCGTGGGTAAGACCGTGCTGGTGATGGAGTTCATTCACAACACCAGCGGGCAACACGGTGGCGTCAGTGTGTTCTGCGGCATCGGGGAGCGCAGCCGCGAGGGGGAGGAACTATATCGCGAGCTGAAGGAGGTCGAGGTGCTCGATCAGGCCGTTCTGGTGTTCGGCCAGATGAACGAGCAGCCGGGGGCGCGCTTCCGGGTGGGGCACGCGGGGCTGACGGTGGCCGAGTGGTTCCGGGACGTCGGCAAGCGCGACGTGTTGCTGCTGATCGACAACATCTTCCGGTTTGTGCAGGCGGGCGCGGAGGTGTCCGGGCTGATGGGGCGGCTGCCTTCGCGGCTGGGTTATCAGCCGACGCTGGCCACCGAGCTGGCCGATCTCGAGGAGCGGATCTGCAGCACGCGCAATGCGTCGATTACGTCGATACAGGCGGTCTACGTGCCCGCGGACGATTTCACCGATCCAGCGGCGGTTCATACCTTCGGCCATCTGTCCGCATCGATCGTGCTGTCACGTGAGCGCGCGAGCCAGGGGCTGTATCCGGCGGTGGATCTGCTCAAGTCGGACTCGAAGATGCTGACGCCGGGCGTGGTGGGGGAGCGGCACTACCGCGTCGCGCAGGAGATCCGCAACACACTGGCGCAATACGAGGAGGTGAAGGACATC
The DNA here is from genome assembly GCA_964574815.1 of uncultured Phycisphaeraceae bacterium. GTDB lineage: Bacteria > Planctomycetota > Phycisphaerae > UBA1845 > UBA1845 > CAZNPL01. The sequence goes on along the minus strand of CAZNPL010000026.1, from coordinate 47,354 downwards.
ATCGCGATGCTCGGGCTGGAGGAGCTGTCGCAGGAGGATCAGAAGACCGTGCATCGGGCTCGGCGGCTGGAGCGGTTCTTCACGCAGCCGTTCTTCGTGACCGAGCAGTTTACGGGCCAGGAGGGGCGCATGGTGGCGCTGGAGGATGCCCTGAAGGGGTGCGAGCGGATTCTCAACGACGAGTTCGCGGATCAATCGGAGCAGTCGCTCTACATGATCGGATCCATCGATGAGGCGAAGCGCAAGACGAACGGGGAGTCCGCATGAGGCTGAAGGTGCTGCTGCCAACACGAGTCCTGCTGGACGAGGAGGCCGACAAGGTGGTCGCCGAGGCTGGCAACGGGCAGTTCTGCTTGTTGCCGCGGCACGTTGATTTCGTGGCGCCCCTGGTGGCGAGCGTGCTCACGTTTGCGCGACACGAGGAGCGAGCTCAGCACATCGGCATCGACGAGGGCGTGCTGGTGAAGGTGGGCGACGAGGTGCTGGTCTCGACGCGGCAGGCGATACGGGGTCCGACGCTGGAGGAGCTCGAGCAGCGGGTGGAAGAGGAGTTTCGGCAGTTGGATGAGCACGAGCGAAAGGCGCGGTCGGCCACGGCGAAACTGGAGGCGGGGCTCGTCAGGCGGTTTCTCGATGTACAGGAGCAGATGCCGGCATGACCGCCGCCGACCGGGACGATCAGGAGACGCAGGCACGGGAGCTCGGTAAAGAGATCGCGCGCCGCGCCGAGCGAAAACGGCGCGCCGAGCGGCAGCGCGACTCCGGCGTCTGGTTCGGGCTGGGCATGTTCGGCCTGGTCGGGTGGTCGGTGGCCATTCCGACGCTGGTCGGCGTGGCCGTCGGGATCTGGATCGATGCCACCTGGCCGAGCGACTACTCGTGGACGCTCATGCTGCTGGTGCCGGGGCTGGCTATCGGCTGTCTGAATGCGTGGTACTGGATCTGCCGCGAGCGGCGCCACATCGAGGCTGCCCGGCGGGAATCGGGTGAGGTGGACGATGAGTGACGCGCTGTTGCTGGGCGGATCGGTGTTGGCCGGGGTCGCCTTGAGCGTGGTCATGTTCGGCGGGCTGTGGTGGACGCTTCGGCGCTTGCCGTTGGTGCATCGGCCTGCCCTGTTTGCGATGGCGAGTTTCTGGGTGCGGCTCGGGGCGACGGTGTTCGGTTTTTACCTGGTTACGGCGGGCGATTGGCGGCGCGGCATTGCGGCATTGCTCGGCTTCTTGATCGGCAGAAGCATGCTGGTCCGTCGGATCCGGCCTTCGCGGCCGGCAGCGGGAGTGGAGGGAGCGTGACCGGTGACGGTGACCCCGGACCAGATTGTGTATTGGCAGTGGGGGCCGGTGGTGGTCAACGCCACCCTGGTCAACACGTGGATTGTCATGGTCCTGCTCACGGTTTTGTGTTGGCTGGCGACGGGGCGGGTGAGCGCCACGATGGCGCCGTCTCGATGGCAGAACGCGCTGGAGGTGGTCGTCGGTGCGATTCGCCAGCAGATCAGAGAGATCAGTCAGGACGAAGCCCGCCGATATCTGCCGTTCGTCGGGACTCTGTTTCTTCTGATCGCGACGGCGAACGTGCTGAGCATCGTGCCCGGTTACAACCCGCCGACCGGATCGCTTTCGACCACGGCGGCGCTGGCGGCGTGCGTGTTTGTGGCCGTGCCGGCCTACGCGATCGCCCGCAAGGGGGTGCGCGGTTATCTGCGGGCGTACGTGCGTCCGTCGCCGATCATGCTGCCGTTCAACATCATCGGAGAGTTTTCGAGGACGCTCGCGCTGGCGGTCCGTCTGTTCGGCAACATGATGAGCGGCACGTTGATCGTCGGCGTGCTGGTCAGTCTGACGCCACTGTTCTTCCCGGTTCTGATGCGGGCGTTCGGGCTTCTGATCGGGTTGATTCAGGCGTACATCTTCGCCGTACTCGCGATGGTCTACATCGCGTCAGCCGCCCGGGTACGACGCCAGGAAGAGGGCGGACCGTCCTCCACACAGGAAGGAGCATGAGATGACGGGAGTTGAGCTGGTGGCCGTTGCATCGATCTTCACGGCCGGCATCACGATCGGCATCGGGGCCATCGGCCCGGCGATCGGCGAAGGGCGGGCTCTGGCGGCCGCTCTGCAGGCGCTGGCGCAGCAGCCGGACGAATCGAACACGATCTCGCGGACGCTGTTCGTCGGTTTGGCGATGATCGAATCGACTGCGATCTACTGCTTTGTGATCTCGATCATTCTGATTTTTGCGAATCCCTTCTGGGATCACGTGCTGCAGCAGGCCGGAGGCTAAGCCGTGGGCATCGACTGGTTCACGTTTGTCGCCCAGGTCGTCAACTTTCTGATCCTGATCGTGCTGCTGTGGCGTTTTGCGTACCGGCCGATCATCGGAGCGATGGACCAGCGCGAGTCGGCGATCCGGGAGCGACTCGAAGAGGCCGAGCGTAAGCGGCAGGAGGCGGACGAGAAGGCACAGGACCTGGACAGAAAGCACGACGAATTCGATTCGCAGCGGGAGGAGATGCTCAACAAGGCCCGCGAGGAGGCCGACCAGCGGCGAAAGGAGTTGATCGCCAAGGCACGCGAGCGTGTCGACGAAAGCGAGTCCGAGTGGCGCAACAGTCTGGAGCGACAGAAGCACGCGCTTGCCGATGAGCTGCGCCGCCGCGCCGCTGAGCACGTGGTTGCGGCGGCTCGGCGGGTGGTGCGCGATATGGCCGATGCCGACCTGGAAGGTCACATTCTGGACCTTTTCGAGCGGCGTCTTCGCGAAGTCGACGACGGCACTCTGCAATCGTTGCGTGAGGCGGTCGACGAGGGCGACGGCCGGCTGAAGGTTGTCAGCACGTTTGAATTATCCGAGCAGCAGCGGGAGCGGCTTCGCAACCAACTCGGCGATCTGATTGAGCGGGACGCGGCGCCTGATTTTGAAACCGACGGCGCATTGATTTGCGGCGTCGAGTTGCGCTCCGGCGGCTACCGGCTGGCGTGGAACGCCGCCGACTACCTGTCGGACCTCCATGACCGGATCGAGTCGGCGATTTCGTCGGCGACGGAAGAAAGGCGCGACGGCTCGGACACAAAGGAAAGCGGGATGCCTGAAGAATCGGGCGACGGCGGGGGAGATGATGACCAGTAGCGGTGAAAGTTCCCCGATGCTCATGCTGGACGAGTTGGACGACCAACTCGGACGCGCCGTTGCAGACGTTGAGTACGGTTTGCGCGTTGAAGAGACCGGCACGGTGGTGGGCGTCGGGGAAGGCATCGCGCGGGTCAGCGGTCTGCCGGGCGTGTGCTCGCAGGAACTGGTGCGGTTTCCCGGGAATGTGCTCGGGATCGCCCTGAATCTCGAACCAGAGCAGGTCGGTGTGGTGCTGCTCGACGAAAGCGAGCTGCTCGGGGCCGGGCAGACCGTACGCCGGACGGAGCGCGTGGCCGACATTCCCGTCGGGGACGGTCTGCTGGGGCGGGTGATCGATGCGGTCGGCCGTCCCCGCGACGGGCGCGGTGCCGTGCAAGTAGACCAGCGGCTGCCGGTCGAGCGGCCCGCTCCGGCGATCATGGACCGGGCGCCGGTGGAGACGCCGCTTCAGACGGGGCTGAAGGTGGTGGACGCGTTGATTCCCATCGGCCGGGGGCAGCGGGAGCTGATTCTCGGTGACCGGCAGACCGGCAAGACCGCGATCGCGATCGATACAATCATCAACCAGCGCGATACAAACGTTGTGTGCATCTACTGTGCCATCGGACAGCAGAGTTCCGCCACCGCGCGCGTCATCGCGGACCTCGAGGAGCACGATGCGGCGGGCCATTGCGTCTTTGTGGTCGCCGGCGACGACGACCCGCCGGGTCAGCGGTTCGTAGCGCCCTATGCGGCGATGAGCATCGGGGAGCATCTCCGCGACAACGGGCGGGATGCACTGGTGGTGCTCGATGATCTGACGCGTCACGCGCGGGCTTACCGTGAAATATCACTGCTTTTGCGCCGTCCGCCGGGGCGCGAAGCCTATCCGGGCGACATCTTTTACATTCACGCCCGGCTGCTCGAGCGGGCGACGCACCTGCGCGACGAGCACGGGGGCGGATCGCTGACCGCGCTGCCGATCATCGAGACGCAGGCACAGAACATCTCGGCTTACATTCCGACGAACCTCGTCTCGATTACGGACGGGCAGATCTATCTTTCGCCGCAGCTCTTTCGTAAAGGGATCATGCCGGCTGTCGACGTCGGAAAATCGGTCTCGCGCGTGGGCGGCAAAACGCAGTTGCCGGCGTACCGGGCGGTGGCCGGCGATCTGCGACTGTCGTATTCGCAGTTCACCGAGCTCGAGGCCTTCGCCCGGTTCGGAACGCGGCTCGATGAAGAGACGCAGCAGGCGCTGCGCCGTGGCCGCCGGGTCCGCGAGATTTTGAAACAGCCGCAGAGCGAGCCGCTTCCCGTCACAGAACAGATCGCGGCCATGCTGGCGACGTCGGAAGGGCTGTTTGACGAGATTGGGCTCGAGAAGGTGGAGCTGGCCGAGGCTCGTATTCGCGAGGCGGTGCGCGAACGGGCCGGCGACATCCGCGAGCGGATCGCCGGGGGCGAGAAGCTTGCGGACGAGGATCGCGAGCAGCTTCTGAAGCTCGCAGGCGAGCAGCTTGCTGACTTCGGGAAGGAATAGGGTCATGGCGACGCTGGAAAGTCTGAGGCGGAAGGTTGACGCCACGGAGGACCTTCAGTCCGTTGTGCGGACGATGAAGGCGCTGGCGGCCGTCAACATCCGGCAGTACGAGGAAGCGGCCGCCGCTCTGAGGGACTACCGTCGCACCGTCGAGCTGGGACTTCGGGTGGTGCTTCGCCGGGCGCACGCTCGCCGACAGAGTGCCGGGCGCGACCGCGGGGCGTCGATTCTTATTGTGGTGGGCTCCGACCAAGGGATGTGCGGGCAGTTCAACGAGGACGTTGCCGAGCACGCGGTCGAAGCGAAGCGGAACAGCGGCGAGGCTGACGCAGGCTGGCGCGTCCTTTCAATCGGCGAGAAGGCGACGGCCGCACTCCAGGCGCGCGGGCAGAAGGTCATGAGCGCCCGGAACGTACCCGGTTCCGCCGCGGCCATCACTTCGCACGTTCGAAATGTGCTGGCGACGATCGAGGGCGTGCAGGCGGACGAAGGTTCCCTGCGACAGATTGTGATCGTGCACAACCGGAACGAAGAGCAGAACGTCCGGCCGGGCGATTACCGCCTGCTTCCGATGGACGAACAGTGGCTGGAGCAATTGCGGGAAGAACCGTGGCCGACGCATGCGCTGCCGATGTTCACGTCTCCGGCGGATGCACTCCTGTCTCACCTGGTGCGGCAGTATCTCTTCGTGGAGTTGTACGGAGCACTGGCCGAATCGCTCGCCGCGGAGAACGCGACGCGGCTGCGGGCGATGCAGTCGGCCGAGAAGAACGTCGAAGAGCGCCTGGACGAACTGACCGCGCGATACAACCGGCAGCGACAGAACAGCATCACGGCGGAACTGCTGGATGTGATTTCGGGGAGCGAGGCTGTGGCGAGCTGATACGACCGAAGCCGTTCACCGCACGCGATCGAAAGGCGTCAAACCAATGAGCCAGAATATGGACGAAGAGCAGCAACAACCTGGTGATGGCGGGCGCGGCGGTCATGAACACGCAGAGTCGGATCGCGGGGCCAAACGCCAGGGCGGGCACGGCCAGGGAGGTCAAGACCACGGGGATCACGATCATTCCCGCCACCATGCGCACATGCTGGCGGACTTCAAACGCCGGTTCTGGCTGTCGCTGGTGCTGACCATTCCGGTCCTGCTGCTCTCACCGATGATTCAGGGTTGGCTGGGAGTGGCGGAAGCGTGGGATTTCCCCGGCGATGCCTGGCTGCAATGGGCGCTGGCGACTGCGATCTTCGTGTACGGGGGCTGGCCATTTCTCAAGGGGCTGTTCGACGAGCTGCGCGATCGCAATCCGGGGATGATGACGTTGATCGGGCTGGCGATCGGCGTGGCGTACGGCTACAGCAGCGCCGTCGTGTTTGGCGTGGAGGGGCGTGTCTTCTTCTGGGAGCTTGCGACGCTGATCGACGTGATGTTGCTGGGGCATTGGGTTGAGATGCGCTCGGTGATGGGGGCGTCCAGTGCGCTCGAGGAGCTTGCCGAGCTGATGCCGGCCACGGCGCACCGTCTGAAGGACGACGGCAAGACCGAAGACGTTTCGCTTGACGAATTGCAGGTGAACGACCGGGTGCTCGTGAAGCCCGGGGAGAAGATCCCCACCGACGGGGCGATTGTCGAGGGCCGTACGACGGTGAACGAATCGATGATCACCGGCGAGAGCAAGCCGGTCGAGAAGCAGGAGGGCGACAGTGTCGTCGGCGGTGCGATCAACGGCGACTCAGCGATCACCGTGGAAGTTCAGAAGACCGGCGAGAACACGTATCTTTCGCAGGTTGTCGAGATGGTCCGGCAGGCCCAGCAGTCGCGTTCTAGGACGCAGGATCTGGCGGATCGGGCGGCGCTGTGGCTGACGGTCATCGCTTTGACCGCCGGTGGCGTCACGCTGGTCATCTGGTGGCTGGCGGTGGGGCGGGCGTTCGATTTCTCACTGGAGCGTACGGTGACGGTGATGGTCATCACGTGCCCGCACGCGCTCGGGCTGGCAATTCCGCTGGTGGTGGCCGTTTCGACCGCGCTGGCGGCGCGCAACGGCCTGCTGGTGCGCGACCGGTCGGCGTTCGAGCGGGCCCGGCGGCTGGATGCGATCGTGTTCGACAAGACGGGGACGCTGACGACGGGGAAGTTTGGATTCTCTGACCTGGTGGCGCTCGATAGCACGGAGAAGGACGAGGTGCTGCGGATGGCGGCCGCCGTGGAGCAGCAGTCCGAGCATCCGATCGCGCGGGGGATTGTCGAGGAAGCCGAGCGGCGCGAGTTGTCGCTCGGTTCGGTCAAGGACTTCAAGGCGATTCCGGGTAAAGGGGCTCAGGCCAGCCTGGATGGAAGCGACATCAAGGTGGTCAGTCCGGGCTATCTCGAAGAGAACGGCATCACGGTCGACGAGTCGAAAACGCGGGACCTCGAATCCGCCGGCAAGACACTCGTTTACGTGATCGCCGACGATCGCCCGGTGGGCGCCGTCGCGGTGGCCGATGTGATCCGCGAGGAATCCCGTGAAGCCCTGCGCCAGTTGCGCGACGAGCACGGTCTGCAGGTCATGATGGTGACCGGAGACTCCAGCGACGTGGCGCAGCACGTTGCGGAGGAACTGGGGCTGGACGATTACTTCGCCGAGGTTTTGCCCGACGAGAAGGCCGAGAAGATTCGAGAGATTCAGGGGCGCGGATTGCGTGTCGCGATGGTGGGCGACGGCGTCAACGATGCGCCGGCGCTCACGCAGGCGGACGTAGGTATTGCCATCGGCGCGGGCACGGACGTGGCCATCGAGGCCGGTGACATTGTGCTGGTCCGATCGGACCCGCGCGACGCGGCGGCGATCATCAGGTTGGCGAATCAAACGTATTCCAAAATGGTTCAGAATCTCTGGTGGGCGACGGGTTACAACGCCGTCACGATTCCGCTGGCCGCGGGCGTGCTTTATCCGATCGGCGTGCTGCTGTCGCCGGCCGTGGGGGCGGTGTTGATGTCGCTGTCGACGGTGATCGTGGCCGTCAACGCGCGGCTGATGCGTTTCGGCGATGATTGAATCGACGTAACGACGAGTGATCGGTAATTGGAGGTAAGCCATGATTCCAAGAAGTTTGTTCTCAATTGTGATTGGTGTAAGCGTTTGTTTGCTAGGATGCGAGCGAGACTCGCAGGAGGGGAAAACTCGACAGCCCGCTACGGAGCAAGCGGGCGAAGCAGCCAAGGAGAAGACTACTGCAGAAGAGGTGGCACGCGAAGCGGGCGAGGCGGCCGAGGCGGCCGGCGAGTATACGCGGCAGGAGGCGGTCGAGCTGCGCGAGGAGATCGAGGGGAAGCTCGCCACCCTGGATGAGAAGATCGAGAAGCTTCAGGAGCGCGGTGCGGAACTGTCCGACGAGGCGCGCCAAGCGTGGCAAGAGCAGATGAAAGAGGTGTCGAAGAAGCGCGACGAGCTCAATACGAAGCTGGAAGAGCTCGAAACCGTTTCGGGTGATGCGTGGGAGGAGGTCAAGCGGGGGGTCAGCGCCGCGTGGGACGATCTGGAGAAGGCGTACGACAGAGCGGCGGCCGAGTTCGAAGAATCGAGTGGAGGCGGCGAGACCTCGGAAAAGCCGTGACGGAATCGCGGCAGAGGCCTCGGCTTACTCGTTCGCCGTAGGACCGCTCGTGATCTTCTTCAGTTGTTGCAACGCGTCGCGAAGCTTGCGCAGCTCCTGTGCCGCGTTATCGAACTGCTGTTCGCTCTGGAGGCGCAGGTAGTTGTTGAACGCACGGTCAGCCTGCGCGGCCAGCTCGCCCACGGTTCGGCCGGCGACGGAGCCCTCGGCGCCCAGATCGGCTCGGCCTCCTTCGAACAGACCCTGGAGCGCTTCCTCGAAGGTGTCGGCGTAGCTCAGGGTGTCGCCGTGCATGACGGCGACCAGGCGCAGCTCGGGGTAGGCGGCGGTTTCGGCCTGGAGGTAGATCGGTTCGACGTAGATGAGCGTGTCCTCGATGGGGATGGCGAGCACGTTGCCGCGGATGACGTTGGAGCCTCGTTGGTCCCAGAGAGTGAGCTGGCCCGAGAGATGGCGGTCCTGGTCGATCTTGGTCTCGACCTGCTGGGGGCCGAGGATGCGCTTTTCCTTGGGGAACTTGTAGGCCAGGAAGCGCCCGTAGTTGTCGCCGTCGCAGAGGCCGGCGATCCAGCCGATGAGGACCTGGCGGTTTTTCGGGGTGAACGGAAGGATCAGGACGAACTCCGCATCGTCGGAGTCGGGCAGCTCCCACATCACGTAGTACGGCTCGACGGGCTGCACGTGGGCGTAGTATTTCTCCGTGGCGCGGACCCAGAGGTCCTCCTGGTTGTAGAACACGGCCGGGTCGTCCATGTGGTACTTGGCGTAGACCAGGCCCTGGGTCAGCAGGAACCCTTCAGGGTAGCGCACGTGGGCCCGCAGGCCGTCGGGCATCTGGTCGGCGTCTTTGAAGAGGTCGGGGAACGCGTTGCGCCACACCTGGATCACCGGATCGTCCGGCTCGAAGACGTAGAAGTCCGTGGATCCGTCGTAGGCGTTGACGACGGCCTTGACGGCGTTGCGGGCGTAGTTGACGCCGCGGAAGTAGTTCAGCGTTGCGTTGGATTCGCCTGCAGCGGCCCGTCCGCTGAAGGTCCCGTCCTGTTCCTCGATGAACGGTTCACTGTAGGGGAAGCGCTTCGATGTCGAATAGGCGTCGATGATCCAGTAGAGCCGCCCGTCCACCAGCACGACGTAGGCGTCCTCGTCGAACTCGAGAAAGGGCGCCAGCCGCGTGACGCGGTCGCGGACGCTGCGGTGGAACATCACGCGACTTTCCGCTTTCGGGTAGGAGGACAGCAGGAATCGCGTGCTGTTGAACAGATAGCCCAGGACGAACTTGCGCCACAGGTTGCGCAGCTCGACGCCGCCCGTGCCGTCGTATCGCACGTAGACGTTCTCGTCGCCGCTGGGGTGGTCGAATTCTCTCTCACTGCTGTTGGCGACGACCGGGTCCTGCGTGAGCTCGCCGTAATAGATTTCCGGCCGGCGGACCTCGAGATCTTCGTGCGTTGCCTTGGGCGGGATGTCCTTGACGAGCAGGTTGGGCAACCCGTCGGGTGTGAAGTCGTTTACGGTGGCGAGCGTGAGGCCGTAGCCGTGGGTGTACTTGAACCAGCGGTTGACGAAGGTCTGGCTTTGCGGCGGCAGGTTGTCGGGATCAAGCTCGCGGGCGGAGACCATCACCTGCTCGTATCGATCGCCGATGGTGTAGCGGTCGATGTCGACCTCGTCGAAGGCGTAGTAGAGGCGGATCTCTTGGAACTGCTTGTATACCTGGTCGAGCGCGCGGTAGTCCCACAGGCGCACGTCGTCGAGCAGGTGCCGGTTTTCGCGCACCATCTTCTGCGTGAACTCTTCGGTGGCGGGAAAGCGACGCTCCTCGACTTCGTGCAGGCGAAAGCCGTGCCGCGTAAAGCGGATGTTGTTCTCGATGTACGGGCGTTCAAAGGTGATCTCGTTCGGCTCGACCGCGACCCATTGGATGAGCGCCGGCACGATGCCCAGCGCAACGATCCAGACCGCGATCACGCACACCCAGGCGCCGCCCGCGCTCACGAAATCGGAGGCGGCGGCCGCCGGTTCCGCGAGCCTCCGTCCGACCCGGCGCCGCACGGCCGGCAGGGCGGGCATGATGCCCAGAACCAGTGTTATGGCCGCGCCGACAAACAGCGCCGGGAGCCGCACGTGCACGTCGGTCCAGCCCGGCCCCGCTGCGACCCCCGCATCGGAGTAAAGCAGGTGCGGTACGGCGAGCAAAGCTCCGGCGGCCACGACGAAGGCCAGGGCGATGCTGGCGGCCGGGACGGCGCGGGTGCCGCGGCCGCCCTGTTCGTGCTCGAGGCGGACAAGGGTGATGTTCCCGCCCCCGCCCGCTTGCGTATGCAGACGGAACCGCGAGATCACGATCGCAACGATCGCCACCAGTACGATCCAGAGCAGAAGCCCGTGGAGGCGATCGAGCAGCGGCAGGACGAACATGTAAAAGCCCGCGTCGAAACCGAGGATCGGCTCGCTCATGTCCGCGGCCACCCGGTTGATAAAGACCAGCGACTCGGCCCAGGACTGATAGCCCCACGCGCCGCCGATCAGGGCGCCGACCACCATGGACCATTTTCGCGTGCGGCGCCGTTCTGCGGGAATGAACCGGGTCAGGACAAAGAGACCCGCCAGGGCGAGCAGCGCACCGGCAACGGTCGTGCCGGCCTTGGCCCAGACGACCGTCCAGAAGCGAGCCTCGTAGCCGATGCCCTCGAACCACAGCATCCGGCCCCAGAATCCCAGCGCGCTGAAGAACAGGATCGACAGAAACAGGATCGTCACGCCGACGGCGACACGTGCAGCGCGCCGTTGCATGAAGCCGGTGACGGCCAGGGCAAGCCCGCCGACGTAGAGCACGATTTGTATGACCGCATACATGAGAAGCTCCCTATGAGTCTGGTGGGCAGAGCGAGAGTGTGGGGCGTTCAGCTGAAGGTGGGCTGACATCCGGCTGAACGGCTCGTAATCGCCGGTGGCGTGCACGTATGCACGGGCCCGCGTTTGCGGACGGGCGACGCTCCGCGACAGCCGCATTCCGGGCGGCAGGCTGCGAATTACTGGCAATTCATAAGGCCTTCACCTGCCCGTAATTCCTTCTGGCGATAGTCAGTCGGGTTCGGGCGGCCTTTGGGCGCGCCGGCCGGTTGACCAGTTTTGACGCAGATACAGACCAGGAAGGAGCTTATGGATGTCCATTGCCAAGAACATCGAAATCAGTGCTTCGTCACCCGAGAGCTTCGAGGACGCGATCAAGCGGGGGATCACCCGGACAACCGACTCCGTGGAGGACGTGCAGGGCGCGTGGATCAAGGAGCAGCAGGTTCGGGTGAACAACGGCAAAATCTCTGAATATCGGGTCAATATGGTGGTGACGTTCGTGATCAAGGGGTCCTGATCGATTCGGGACGCCGATTGTGCTCCTTCGAACCTGAGGATCAGGTGGGTCGCACGTGGAAAACGCCGAGATCGCCGCTGTCCTCGATGAGATCGCCGATCTCCTGGAGATCCAGGAGAGCAACGAGTTTCGGGTGCGCTCGTACCGAAACGCGGCCCGCACCGTGCGGGACGCGAGCCAGCGTGTGGCCGACATGGCGGCGGCGGGCGAGGACCTGAGCGACCTGCCGAACATCGGTGAGAGCACGGCGGAGAAGATCCATGAGCTGGTGGAGCGCGGCACGTGCAAGCGGCTGGAAGAGCTGCGTTCCAAATCGCCGGAGCAGCTCACCGAGCTGATGCGCATTCCGGGCCTGGGCCCCAAGAAGGTCAAACATCTGTACGACGAGTTGGGCGTCAGCACGCGCGACGAGCTCAAGGAGGCGGCGCAGGAGGGCCGCGTGCGCGAACTCGAGGGGATGGGTGCCAAGACAGAGGAACGGATTCTGCACGGCATCGAGAACCTCGAGCAGCAAAGCGGGCGCATCGGCCTGAAGGAGGCCACCGAGTTCGCCGAATCGCTCGGCCACCACCTCGATCAGATCGACGAAATTGAAGATTGGCAGGTCGCCGGGAGCTTCCGCCGGCGCAAGGAGACGATCGGCGACCTGGACGTCCTGATTCGGGCCAAGGATCGGGAGACGGTCGCCGATGAACTCGCGGAGCACGAATCCGTCGCCCAGGTCGTCAGCAAGGGCACGGACAAGGTGCGGGTGCGTCTGCGCAACGGCTTGGCGGTGGATTTTCTGTTTTTTGAAAAGAAGGCGTTCGGCTCCGCGCTGCTGTATTTCACGGGATCGAAGGCGCACAACATTGCGCTGCGCAAGACAGCACGCCAACGGAAGTGGAAGCTGAACGAACGCGGGCTCTTCAAAGGCCGCAAGCGGCTGGCGGGCGAGACCGAGGCCGAGGTCTATGAGAAGTTCAAACTGCCGGTGATCCCGCCGGAGCTGCGCGAGGATCGCGGCGAAATCGAGGCCGCCGAAAACGACGACCTGCCGAAGCTTATCGAGCTCGATGACATCCGCGGCGACCTGCACGCTCATACCACCGCCTCCGATGGCAAGCAGTCCATCAAGGAGATGGCCGAGGCCGCCCGGGAACACGGCTACGACTACCTGGCCATCACGGACCATTCCAAGGCGGTGCGGGTGGCCAACGGGCTGGACGAAGAACGACTTCGCAAGCACGCCGACGAGATTCGCGAGGTGAACAGCGGTTTGAAGGGATTTCGCCTATTGGCCGGGATCGAAGTCGACATTCTCAAGACCGGTCGGCTCGATCTCGACGAAGACGTTCTGAGCGAACTGGACTGGGTCAACGCGTCGGTGCATTCGTATTTCAACCTGAGCAAGAAGGAGATGACCGAGCGGGTGCTGGCCGCAGTGCGCAGCGGGGTGGTGGACTGCATCGCTCATCCGCTGGGCCGGCAGCTCGGAGCGCGCGAGCCGATTCAGATCGATTTGGATCGTGTGTTCGAGGCCTGCGCCGAGCACGGCGTCTGTCTGGAGATCAATGCGTATCCGGACCGCCTCGACCTGCCCGATATCCACTGCCAGCGGGCCAGGGAAGTGGGCGTCGATATCGTCATCTCCACCGATGCCCACAAGAAGGGGGACCTGGATTTCATGCGGTTCGGCGTGGGCGTCGCCCGCCGGGGCTGGCTGGAGAAGAAGCACGTGCTCAACACCGTGACGGCCAAGACACTCGAGAAGCGTACGGGGTGATCTAATGCCGCCGACCAAGGGCTCCTCAAAACTCACGAAGAAACAGGCTGCCAAGCGAGCGGACGAGCTGCGCGACGAGTTGGCCTACCACGACCATCGCTACTACGTGATGGACGATCCGGTCATCTCGGACGACGAGTACGACGAACTGAAGGACGAACTGCAGGAGATCGAGGAGCAGTTTCCGGAGTTGATCACGCCGGACAGCCCGACGCAGCGCGTCGGCGCCGAGCCGCGCGAGGAACTGGGCACGATCAAGCACGAGACGCCGATGCGCAGCCTTGAGGCGATTCGGGACGAGCAGGGCCTGCGGCGTTTCTATGACACGTGCCGAAAGGAGCTGGACCAGAAACGCGTCCCGCTGGTCGGCGAGCCGAAGTTCGACGGGGTCAGCGTCGAGATCATCTACGAGAACGGGCACTACGCGGCGGCGGCGACACGCGGCGACGGCCGCACCGGCGAGGACGTGACCGACAACGTGCGGACGATCCGGCAGGTGCCCCTGCGATTGATCAAGAACGATGTGCCGGTCCCGAAGCGGCTTTTGGCGCGCGGTGAGGTCTACATGAACAAGGATGACTTCGCCGAACTCAACCGCCGCCAGGAAGAGGCCGGCAAGCGAACGTTCGCCAATCCCCGAAATGCCGCGGCGGGAAGCCTGCGCCAACTGGATTCCAACGTGACGGCCGCGCGACCGCTGCGGCTCTTCTGCTGGGAGATTGCGCCCGACTCGACCGGTCGGCCTGAGACCCAGTGGCAAAGCCTGGATCACCTGCGCGAGCTCGGCCTGCCGGTGTGCGAGGATTGCCGGCGCATCGATTCGGTTGATCAGGCAACTGAGTGGCATCAGGAGATGGAGCAGAAGCGAGACGACCTGCCGTTCGAAATTGACGGCTGTGTCTTCAAGGTCAACAACCTCGACGACCGCGACGCGCTCGGCGTGCGGGCGAACAACCCGCGCTGGGCGGTTGCGTACAAGTTCGCTTCACGCCGGCACACGACCAAGATCAAGTCCATTGAGGCGCAGGTCGGGCGGACGGGAAAACTGACGCCGGTGGCCAATCTGGAGCCGGTCCACATCGGCGGCGTGGAGGTCACCCACGTCAGCCTGCACAATCAGGACGAGGTCGACCGGCAGGACGTACGCGTGGGCGACACCGTGCTGGTCGAACGGGCCGGCGACGTGATTCCGCACGTGATCAAGGTGGTCAAGGAGAAGCGCTCCGGCAACGAAAAGAAGTATCGTCTTCCAGACAAGTGTCCGGCGTGCGGCGGGCCCGTCACCAAGAACGAGGACGAGGCGGCAACGCGGTGCACGAACACGTCGTGTCCCGCTCAGCTCAAAGGCAATCTCGAGCATTTCGGCTCGAAGGAGGCGCTGGACATCGACGGACTGGGCGAGAAGCTCGTCGCGCAGCTCGTGGACGAGGGTTTGGTCGAGACGCCGGCGGAACTGTTTGATCTCGAGGTCGAGGATCTGACCGGGCTCGAGCGGATGGGCAAGAAGAAGGCGCAGAATCTCGTTGACGCCATCCAAAGCAGCAAGGACGTCTCGCTCTCGCGGCTGATTTACGCCCTTGGAATCCCCAATGTGGGGCGTGCAATGGCCGATGCCCTCGCGGCGGATTTCTCGTCGCTGGATGAGCTCGTCAAAGCTGACAAAAAGCGTCTCTCACGCGTTGCGGACATCGGCCCGACGGTTGCGGAAGGTATTGCCGACTGGTTCGGCAACAAGGCGAATCGCAAGCTAATCGCGGAACTGGCTAAGCGAGGCATCAAGCCGAACTCCACCGAGCCGCGCGGCAACCGCCTCGAGGGCAAGACGCTGGTCGTCACCGGCACGCTCGAGTCGATGACGCGTGATGAAGCTCAGCAGGCCATCCGCCGTCAGGCTGGGCGAGCGAGCTCCAGCGTGTCGAGTAACACCGACTACCTGGTCGTGGGCGAGAATCCCGGCAGCAACAAGCTGGAGGATGCGAAAGAACACGGCGTGGAACAGATCGACGAGTCGGCGTTCCTCGAGTTCGTCGGCAAGGGGTGACAACCGGAACGACGAAGACGGGTGTTCAGCACACGCGCGGCGATGCGCAAGGTCTCGCAGCCGGCCTGTAGCTCGCCCGTCAGGATGCGGCATCATGCATGATGCAGCCCTTCGCAAACTCGACGGATCGCGGGCCGCGGCTGTGCCGTCAATAGCACACAGGAAAGGAATCATGGAGGTTTCGTACCGTCTCATTCGCAGTGAGGAAATCATCAAGGTGAACGTCACGGGGGAGTTCGATCGCGAGGCGACGAAGGAGACTTGCGCCAAACTTGCCGAGAGCGTACGTGACATGAATGCCGCAGGTGTGCTCCTGGACCTTCGCGACTTCAAGTGCGATATGACCGTCACCGACGTTTACGAGGTATGCAGGGAGTTGGCGGAGTTCCTGCCGTTCCGCCGGCGACGAATGGCCGTGCTGGTGGATGAAGATTGCCGGAACCAGAAGTTCGATCTTGCCGATTTCCTGGCGTTGTGCGGACAGAATCGCGGCCTGCCCATTCGGGCCTTCACCGACAAGGAATCGGCCGCCCAATGGCTCGAGTCCGAGGCGGATCAGGTATTCAGCAACGAGGGCGCGTGATGAACCGCCGGCGACTGGGCTGACGCATGGGCAAGCTCGTTTAACAGGTGCCTGCCCCTGCTTCCGGGGCGTTGAAATTACATCTCTTTCATCCGCCGGTCATGCTTCGTTCAGGCGCCCGGCGATAATGACCCTCGTTGGTGACCAGTGTTTTGTTCGCGAGAGCTTTTGCCTTTTGAGAAAGGAATTTCGGCATGAAACGCCTGACCCGACATCGAGTCCCCCTGGTTGTAACCTGCACCGTCGCCCTGCTGCTTGCAGCGAGCGTGGTCGTTTACGCTCAGCAGTACATGGGTACCCCGGAACGCGCCATCAAGGACGCCAAGACGTACATGCCCGTGGTCATCGAGAAGGACTTCCAGACCATCATGCAGGCGGACAAGACGGCCAAGCCGGACGTGATGAAGACGCAGCGCCGCCTCCTGGAAGAGCGCTACGACCTGCGCGACGACCCGTCCGACGTCATGATGTCCGGCGGGCGAAAGCAAGTGCAGCAGGGCGTCAGGGTCAAGCTGCACGGCGGCGTGACCTGGGATGAACTGGCCGCGATGACGCCCGAGCAGATCAAGGAGAAAGACCTCTTTCCCATGGGATTCCGCCCGCTGCCGCACGCGAAGCACGCGACTGGCGGCCAGGTGTTCCCGCAAAACCAGATCGACGCCATGATGGAAAAGGAAAAGCGCAACCTCGAGCGGTTCGACGTGGCGTTCGACATGCCCGACCACCTCATGCCGGAGTTTCCGCCGCCGATCTTTCTGACCACGCGGCCCGATCTGGGCGACGTATCGGAAGGGCAGGTGCTCAGCATCAAGAACTACTACAGGCTGTTCAACGGCATTGTGACGCCGGTCCAGATGGAAGGCCTGCGTCTGCTGCTTACGCCGTTTCCGCAGCAGCAGTTCAATCAGACCGAGGACCGCAAGGTCATGGAGCCGAGTCTCGGGGTGACGTGTCTCGACTGCCACGTCAACTTTCACACGAACGCGGCGTTCCACCTGAACCCGGACACCCGGCCGCAGGTGGCCCGCTTCCGGCTGGATACGGTGAGTCTGCGGGGCATGTTCAACCAGCAGATCCACGGGTCGAAGCGATCATTGCGCTCGGTCGAGGACTTTACCGAGTTCGAGCAGCGTACGGCGTACTTCGATGGCGACCACGTCATTGCGGCGAAGAAGGGCCTGCACCTGCCCGCTCGCTCGGATCAGGTTGCGATGATGGCCCAGATGCAGAACATGATCGACTTTCCGCCCGCGCCGAAGCTCAACGCGGTCGGCAAGCTGGATGAAGACAAGGCCAGCGAGATGGAGATGCTCGGCCAGCAGGTGTTCTTCGGCAAGGGGCAATGCGGCGTGTGCCATCCGGCCCCGTTTTACCTGGACGATCGAATGCACGATCTGCATCTGGAGCGCTTCTACGAGCCGGAGATGGTGAACGATCAATACAACATCGCCGACGGACCGATCAAGTCCTTCACACTGCGGGGCATCAAGGACTCGCCGCCGTACCACCACGACGGACGCCTTTTGACTTTGGAGGACACGGTGGTGTTCTTCGACATCGTGCTGGACCTGGATCTGACCGAGAGGGAGAAGGACGCCCTGGTCGCGTTCATGCGATGCCTCTAACGACTCCGCCGGCCCCCGGTCGGGCGGAGCATGACGAATATGCACCGGAGAGGGTGCCGAAGGGCCGAGGGACCAAGGCGCTCCGAGGGGCGACCGAGGACGGGTGGATCCTCAGTCGCCTCTTCGGAGCCGATCCGAGTGCCTTGTTCACCGGCCTTACGGACTTTTAACCGAACAGCAACCATAGGTTCAGGCGCGGCCCGTAGCCTGCTTTGTCGAATGTGGCGATGAACTCAGCGCCACGATAACACCGGCGGAGAACGGACCCAATGAATTCGGGAGGTACAGGACAATGAAACTCTTGCAACGTTTATCTGGAAACTGGTCAACTGGAACCCTGGCGGTCTGCGCCGCGGTCGCGCTCGCGTGCTCAGGGCCTGCGTTCGGGCTGGGCAAAACCATGACGGACGAGAACATCTGCGATGCCGTCGAGGATGCAATGCAGCGTGATCAGGCCGTCCCGTACGACCCCATCGACCTCTCGTGCGCCGACGGGATCGTCACGATGACCGGAACGGCGAACAACATCCTGGCCAAGAAGCGGGCCACCCGCCTGGCGGAGACCGTCAAGGGCGTTCGCGCGGTGGTGAACCGCATCAAGGTCAAGCCGCTCAAGGATCGTTCCGCTGCCGAAATCCAAGACGACGTGCGGGCGGCGTTGGTGGCTGACCCGGCGGCCGACTCGTACGAGGTAAGGGCGGAAGCCGACAGCGACGGCCACGTGACGCTACGCGGAACGGTCGAGTCCTGGCAGGAGAAGCAACTCGCCGAGAAGGTCGCCATGGGCGTCAAGGGAGTCACCTCGATCACGAATAATATCGAGGTCAACTACCGCATGGAGCGCACCGACGACGAAATCAAGCCGGAGATCATGAGAGCTCTGCAGCGTGATGCCCTGGTCGATCACCGAATGATCGACGTGGACGTCGATGACGGCAAGGTCAAGCTCAGCGGCGAGGTCGGCAGCGCAGCCGAGCGACGCCAGGCGGTCTGGAACACCTGGGTCGCCGGCGTCGACGAAGTGGACGATTCCGAACTGGAGATTCGTGAAAAGGCGCGCGACAAGGACCGCCGCAAGAAAGCCTACACGCTCAAGTCAGAGGATGAGATTCGCGACGCGATCAAGGACGCCAACGCGTTCGACCCGCGCGTGGAATCGGACAACGTCGAGCCGAAGGTCACCGGCAGCGTCGTGACCCTGCGCGGTACGGTGGAAAGTCTGAAGGCCAAGCATGCCGCGGCCGAGAACGCCCGGAATACGGTAGGTGTCTCACGCGTGCTGAATCGCCTCAAGGTGCGCCCGATCGTGCAGCGCACCAACAAGCAGCTCGAGGGCGACGTGCGCGAAGCGCTGTCCCGCGATCCCTATGTCGATCGTTACGAGATCACCGTGAACGTCGTGGACGGCACGGCGTACCTCGCCGGGAGTGTGGATTCGTACTTCGAGAAGGCACAGGCCGAGGACGTCGTCACGCGCATCAAGGGCATCGTCGACGTCAGCAACGCCCTGGTGGTCACAAGCCCGGGTTGGCCGGTGGTCTACAACCCCTATATCTACGACTGGTACGTCTACGATTATGGCTGGTACGACTACAACCCGGCCTACATCGCCAAGAGCGACGAGGAAATCAAGGAGGACATCAACGACGAGCTCTGGTGGAGTCCGTTTGTCGACGCGGATCAAGTCACCGTCTTGGTCAACGACGGCGTCGCGACGCTGAACGGGGCCGTGGATAGCTGGTATGAACGGCACTCCGCGGCGGAGAACGCCCTGGAGGGCGGTGCCATCGCCGTCGACAACAACCTGAACGTCCTGGAGTAACAGGCGATCGCCAAGCGGTATCCCGAGCAACCGAGAATGGGGCGCGCTCACGGAGCGGGCCCCGTTTTCTTTGGAGCGGAGTCAGCCGGCTTCCTTGGCCGTAAAGACCATCTTGCTGTTTGATACTGCGCGCCGTAAGGCGCGGCCATCAGCCGTCCGGTCGCCCGCGCGAGCTCAGCCGATCTTCCGGCAGGGTGCATGTGACCACCGTTCCACCGTCGCGGTCGCGCTGGATATCCACCGTGGCCCCGATCACGTTCGCTCGGTGCTGCATGATCCACAATCCCGATCCGTCGCCGCCGGCATCGGCCGGAATCCCTGCTCCGTCGTCGCGAACCTTCAGGAGCAACATGCCGTCTTCGTGGCTCAAGCCCAGGACAATCCGCCGGGCGCCTGCGTGCCGGGCCGCGTTGGTGGCGGCCTCCGAGGCAATGCGGTAAAGATGCACCGCAACTTCCGGCGCCTCGACCGAAACCGATCGGGAACAATCGACCTCGCAATGCACGCCGTAGCGCTCCCGGATGGTTGCGGCGATCTCACGCAGGGCGTCGACAAGATCCTCGGCGTCTGCCGCCGCCGGCGAGAGCATGTCACGCACGACCGAGCGCGTTTCCTCCAGGGCGTGACGTAACCCGTCGCTCAATTCCATCAGCGCCGCGGCATCCGGAGGCGCCCCGCGTTCGCTCCGCTGGGCCATACGCTCGCAGATCATCGCCAGCCCGGCCATCTCCTGGCCCACCGCGTCGTGCAGGTCCCGACCGAGCCGTTGCTGTTCGGCGAGCAGGGCTTGTCCCAGCTTCCGCTCGAATCGCTGCCGCTCGACGACCCGGCCGAGCTGCGTTCCGATGCTCGCCATTGATTCCAGCAACCGGTCTGTCGGCTCGATCTGCTTGTCGGCGAAGAACTCCAGCACGCCGACCACCTCGTCGCGAGCGAAGACGGGAAAGGCCGCTCCGCAACGAATGCCCAACTCGGCGCCGAGCTGCACCCGCCGGACCGCGAGCTCCTCATCGACCTCGTCCGCCCACTGCACAGCCTTCTCCGCTAGGGCGCGTCCGGGTAGGCCTTGTCCGCCACGCAGGCGCGTTTTGCGCATCGCCGCCCGGAAGCGGCGGAACCGCCCGGGGGGTGACTCG
Organism: uncultured Phycisphaeraceae bacterium; assembly: GCA_964574815.1. Lineage (GTDB taxonomy): Bacteria > Planctomycetota > Phycisphaerae > UBA1845 > UBA1845 > CAZNPL01. Next base: position 26,752 of record CAZNPL010000026.1, on the reverse strand, counting down.
TAGAAAGTGCGGACCGGCGCGAGCGTGGGCGGGTCGCCCTCTTCGAGCAGGTAGGCGTGGCCGTAGCACCAGCCGTTGTGCTCGCCGACTCGCCGGAGCGTGTACGCTAGCGCCCGCTCAACGCTTTGGGCTCGGTTGGCCGCGCTGGCCACGTCGTTCAGCAATTTGAGCATGCTCGTGCGCTCGGCGACGCGATGTTCGAGCGTTTCGTTCACTTCGCGGAGCGCCTGCTCGGCCTTCCGCACTTCCGTCAGATCGAGCACAAAGCAGATCCAAGTCGGCGGCTCCCGCGTCAACAACGCCGCACCGATGAGAACAGGGACGCGGCTGGTGTCCGGGCGGACATACTCCTTCTCGAACGGCTCGCAGGACCCGTGTGCCAGCAACTGCTGCACGCCGTGTTCATCCTGCGGCGCATACTCCGCCGGTGTTATGGCGCGCCAATCGATCCCGTCGCGCTCGAATTCGGTTCGCGTGTAGCCGATTAAACGCAGAAAAATGTCGTTCGCTTCAATGATTCGTGCCGGGTCGGCGATCACTACTCCAACGATGTTGGCGTCCACCAGACGGCGAAATCGGGTCTCGCTCTGGCGAAGGGCCGCTTCCGCCTCCTGCAGGCGCAGGAGCGTGACCTCGTGTTCGCCCACGATGGCATCCACTTCTCCGGAGCGGAGGGCGGCGATGATGGACTCGGCTTCGGCAAGACGGGCCCGAAGTTGTTGCAGTTGATCATCCGACATCGTACTCGTCAGGAATTCGCAATGCCCTCCGGACGGCTTCCGTGTCGCTGAGGGTTCCCACCACCCGCACGGGCGGGGTTGTTTCCGGCAGCAGCAGGCAGGGCGTCACAAGAATCTGGTGTTCCAGAGCCGGCTGGAAATCCACGAACACGTCGATGATCTCGATCTCATAGCGGTGGGCGGGCAAGGATTCCCGGAGCCGGGCGAGGTTCTCCTTGGCCAGCCGCGAGTTCGGTTCATCATCCGCCACGAAGAGCAGCAGCGGCTCCCGTGTGGAAGTGTGCTCAATGCCTTCAGCCGGGCAGGGGACTGCGGTCATTGCGTTTCCTCTTTGACGGGCGAAGGCCCCCGGAGTGGTGAGGGGGGCGTCGCGGCGCCGGTCGGCCATTCGACCAGGTGGATTCCGTTATCCGTGATCGCAAAGGGATGTTCGTGAAGTGAGTGATTCGAGCCGCGCGATTTGAGCACCAGAAGCCTGCGCTCCATCGTTCCGTTTGAGGGGGTGAGTCGCAGGTGCACGAGCGTGTCCACCAGGGAAGCGATGCCGATGCCGCTGGCGTCCTGCCGGGCGACGTCTTTGTACATCTGGTCAGTGAACAGGCAGGTGATGCCGGCGGACCTGCAGTGGATCAAAAGGCGCACCTGGAAATCGAATGCGGCCTGCTCGGATCCCATGCGATGGCAAGCCGAGATCGCGTCGATAACCAGGTGGTCGGCGGCGAAGAATGCCATCTCACGGTAGATGCGATGTAGGTGCTGCTCGACTCCCCGGGACTCGGGCATGACGGCGAGCAGCCGCAGCCGGTTCTCGTTGCGATGCGTGCTCAAATCGATGCCGGGGCTGCGCATCGCATGGACCAATGCAACATCCGAGTCCTCGAAGCTGACGTAGAGCACCTTCTCGCCCCGCTCGCAGGCGGCGGCGGTGAAGGTGCACGCGAGGGTGGTTTTGCCTGTGCCGCTCGAGCCTGCGATCACAACGCACGAGCCGCGCCAATAGCCGCCGCCGAGGACCTCATCCAGCGCGCTGCTGCCGGTGGCAAGGCGCCGTTCCAGCGGCCGCTGCGACAGTGCGAGCGAAGGCACCGGCATGACCACCACGCCTCCGCCGGCGGTGTTCTCCTCGATCATGAAGGGGCATTCATTCCCCGCATAGGATGAACCGCGGTACTTCAGCACGCGCAAGCGCCTGGTCGTGATCTGTCCGTCCACTCGCTGGTCGAGTCGAATGACGCAGTCGGCCATGAAGTCGAGAAACGGGTATTGAATCGCGCCCTCTTCCGTCGACTTGACCGTCAAGGCGGCGGTCAGCAAGCGTTTCCTCAGCCAGTCGTTCAAAACGTGAAATTCGTTGTGCTCGCGGGCGCGATCCCGAAAGACGCGCATCAGCACGTCGACAGCGTCGATCACGACGGAGCGGGCGCCCAACTCGTCGGTCTTGCCGCCCAGAATCGCCAGCAGCCCGCCGATGTCGAACTCGCCGGCCAGGACCATGTCCCGCGGGACCTCGGCGTGCATGATGAAGAGTTGGCCCGACTTTTCCAGGGCGTCGAGGTCCCAGCCGAGCGTGCGGGCGTTGCGGCGAATGCGGTCGGCGCTCTCCTCGAACGTGACGAAGATGCCGGGCCGGCCCGCCAGTGCGCCGCGGTAGAGAAACTCCAGTGCCAACACGCTCTTGCCGGCGCCCGCACCGCCGGTGAAGAGCGTGACCTGTCCTTCCGGCAGGCCTCCGTGCAGGATGTTGTCGAGCCCGTCCACGCCGGTCGGTACTTTCGGAAGCGCTCGCGACGGCGCGTCCCCTCCATCCTCTAACTTGTCTGGCATGTAATGGCTCTCGTTCCGAGTCGTCAGGCCGGAGGACCGCCGGTGGTTCCCGCTGAAGCCGCCTGATTCATCAGCCTCACAGCATAGCATGAAACCGTCCCCGCGTGCCATCGGGAAAACCCCGATAGGGTTATCAGGGAATAGGTAGGGCCGGGGCGTCTGTTTCGACGGTGTGATCGGGGGAAGGTTTCGCCCGGCCGCGGAATTCTCCTGATTGTGGCAGTCGGCCGGAGAGGCGACGCTTATGCCCGAGGCTTGAGGAGGGGCGGATCAGTGTCGCAAGATGCACGTGCGGGGGGGCGAGAGGGACAGGAATGGAAAGCGGAGCGATCCGGTGCGTTGCTCAAACGACATGAGCCAGCCGGCGCTCCTCAGGAAGGATGGCAGATCATGGACGTGCGAAAATGCATGACGACCAGGCCGGTGACGGCTTCGGCGAACAGCCCGCTGGCAGACGCATTGGAGTTGATGGCGCAACATGGTCTGCGACACATTCCGGTGATCGAGACGGGGCGGAGATTTGTCGGCGTGATCCACGAATGTGACGTGCGCACGGCGCTGAAGGCAGAGGTCGGCGACGCGCCGCAGCGCGACGTGCTCAACGTCACTAGGCTTGGCACGCCCACGCTGCACGGCGGCGAGGAAGTGCAAGAGGTTTGGAATCTGTTGAGCCGTTCGCCCTGGCTCGACCCGCTACCAGTGCTCCGTAACGGGAAACTCGTCGGAACGGTTTCACACCATGATCTACTGCGGGCGCTCGCGGGTCTGCCGCCGAAAGCCCCGGCAAAGGTTACACAAGAGAAGCACGCCGGGTGCGGTGGCGCGAACCGCCTTTCGGCGATGGTGCTCCGGAATGCGGTTTCCAGCGCGGGCGGGCGAACGACTGATACGAACAACGACGGACCCCGCCCGCCCTATCAACCCCGTGCCGCCGGCTGAAGTCTAAACGAGGTAACCAATCACCACGGCGATCAGCAGTCCGAGCAGCAGGATCCAGAGGAAGACGCCCACCGTGGCCGCTGCGGCCGCGGCCGTGGCCTCTTCTCCGGAGACGGGCGGCTCGGCCGCTCGAGGTCGCGGGGGCGACGCCGCCGCCAGCAACAGCGCGATCAGCAAAGCCATCCAGAAGATCGGCAGCCAGGTCACGCCCCAGACGGGCGGCCCGATCGGCCGAGCCCAAAGGGCGGCCACCCATCCTCCCAGCAGGACGACGAGAAAGAACCACCACCAGCCTTCCCAGGGTCCCGCACGACCCAACGCGCCCGCGAACAGCGCGGTCAGAAGGCACGCGATCACGATGACGAAAAGTAAATCAGCCCAGAACATGTGCACATCTCCTTGTGTAACCACTTGGCTGCCGTCACGTTCGGAGCGCTGCCACGCGTCAGCCGACCGGTTGAGCCCGTTTGATCGTGGCGGCCGCCATTTTCACCATCTGGCTTGAATAGCCCCATTCGTTGTCGTACCAGCTCATGACCTTGACTAGGTCGCCGTCGATGACCTGCACCATCTCGAGGTCCACCACGGACGCCCGCGGATCGCCGATGATGTCCGATGAGACGATGGGATCATCCGAAGCGCCCAGCACGCCCATGTAGCGCTCGGTGCCTGCCTCTTCCCGGAAGATATCCTGCAGCTCCTCGACGCTGGTCTTCCGGTCGGTCACGAACGTGAGGTCGGCAATCGAGCCGCACGGCACGGGCACGCGGATGGCCGCGCCGTCGAAGATGCCGCGGTAATGTTCCAGCGCTTCGGCGGTCGCCTTGGCCGCGCCTGTGGACGTGGGCACCAGGTTGACCGCCGCCGCCCGCCCCCGGCGAAGCTTCTTCGAGGGCGCGTCCACGATGGCCTGAGTTGAGGTGTATGCGTGCGTCGTGGTCATGGCCGCCTTCGTGACGCCGACCCGCCGCTGCATGATTTCGGCGACCGGAGCGATGCAATTTGTTGTGCAACTTGCACAATCGAATATCTGTGGCATCTGGTCGGGAAGCTCGTTCACGGCGTACACGAACGTCGGCACGTCCTTGTCCTTGGACGGCGCGGACAGGACGACGTGCTGCGCTCCGGCATCGAGGTGCTTTTGGCAGTCCTCGCGGGTGCGGAAGATACCGGTGCACTCGAAGACCAGCTCGACGCCCAGCTTGGACCACGGCAATTCGGCGGGGTCCTTCTTCTTGAACATCTGAATCTGCCGGCCGTCGATGCTCAGGCCGTTTTCGTTCGCTTCGACCCGCTTTGGAAAGCGGCCGTAGACCGTGTCGTAGTTCAGCAGGTACGCCAGCGTTTCGGCCGGAACGAGGTCGTTCGCGGCGACGAGGTCGAGTCCGGGGCGGTCGAGGAGCAGTTTCAGCGTCGCCCGCCCGATGCGCCCGAGACCGTTGATTGCCACTTTGGCCATGTGTCACCTCTATGCGTTGGGGTCTGAGGTTTCTATTTACGTTCGGCCCGCGCAACGTGCTCGATCGCGTCCAGCACGCTGTCGGGGTTGAGTGAAATCGAATCGATGCCTGCCTTGACGAGAAACTCGGCGAACTCCGGGCGATCGCTGGGCGCCTGCCCGCAGATGCCGACCGTGGTGTCGTGCTGGTGGGCGGTATCGATCAGATGCGAGATCGCGCGTTTGACCGCGCCGTTCTGCTCGTCGAACAGGTGGGCCAGGTCGCCGTTGTCGCGGTCCACGCCCAGCACGAGCTGCGTTAAATCGTTGCTGCCGATGGAAAAGCCGTCGAAGCGTTCGGCGAATTGCTCGGCAAGCCAGACATTCGAGGGGATCTCGGCCATCACGTAGACGGCCAGGTCGTTCCTGCCCCGCTCGAGGCCCTCCTCGGCCATCACTTCGAGTACGCGGTCGGCCTCGTCGATCGTCCGGCAGAAGGGCACCATGACAACAACGTTGCGCAGCCCGATCTTCTCGCGCACGCGCCTGATGGCGCGGCATTCCAGCTTGAAGCCGTCGCGATAGCGGTCGCTGTAGTAGCGGCTGGCGCCGCGGAACCCGAGCATGGGGTTGCTTTCCTCGGGTTCGAGCTCGCGGCCGCCGATGAGTCCGGCGTACTCGTTGGTTTTGAAGTCGCTCAGCCGGACGATGACCGGATCGGGGTGTTGCGAAGCGGCGATGCGGGCGATGCCCGCGGCCAGGTGATCGACGAAGTACTCGGTCTTGTCGTCGTACCCGGTGGTGAGGTCGTCGATCGTTTTGCGGGCGTCCCGGTCTTCGATCTCGTCGACGTGCGCCAGCGCCATCGGATGGATCTTGATGATATTGCCGATGATGAACTCCATGCGCGCCAGCCCGATGCCGTGGCAGGGCAGCTTGTGCCAGCGAAAGGCGGCGCCCGGGCTGGCGATGTTCATCATGATGCGGGTTTTGGTCTCGTGAACGTTCTCGAGATCGAGATCCCGGGTTTCGTAGTCCAGTTGCCCTTGGTACACCGATCCGCGGTCGCCTTCGGCACAGCAGACGGTGACGTCGTCGCCGTCGGCGAGGTTCTGCGTCGCGTTTTCCGCCCCGACGATCGCGGGAATGCCGAGCTCACGGCTGACGATGGCCGCGTGGGCCGTACGCCCGCCCTCGTCGGTGACGATCGCCGCGGCCTGCTCCATCAGCGGGCCCCATTCGGGGTCGGTCATCGTGGTGACCAGGACGTCGCCCTCGTTGAAGCGGTCGCCCTCGTCGGGGCTCTTGAGCACGCGGACCGTGCCGGCCGCGATGGCACTGCCGACGGCCAGCCCTTCGACGAGCTTGTCGGATCGCCCCTTCAGCTCGTAGGTCTTGAGCGAGCCGGCTTCCTTTTGTGATTGCACGGTTTCGGGACGGGCCTGGAGGATGTAGAGGTCGCCGGTTTGACCGTCGCGGGCCCATTCCATGTCCATGGGCCGCTCGTAATGTTCCTCGATGGCCACGGCCCAGCGGGCGAGTTGCAGAATGTCGTCGTCAGAGAGCACCAGCGCCCGCTGCTCATCCTCCGAAGTGTCCACGCGTTCGAGCTCGCCTTTTTCTTCTTCGGCGTAGACGGCCTTCTTTTCCTTGCTGCCGCGCTGCCGGGCGAGGATCGGGACGACGCCGTTGTGTTCGCTATCCTTCAGCAGGGGTTTGAAGACGAGGTACTCGTCAGGATTGACCTCGCCGCCGACGACGGTCTCGCCCAGTCCCCAGGTGGCGTTGATGACGATGACTTCCGGGAAGCCGCTTTCGGTGTGGATGCTGAACATGACGCCGGCGGCGCCGCTGTCGGCGGCCACCATCTGCTGGACGCCGGCCGAAAGCGCCACCTTCAGATGGTCGAACTCGTTCTCCTCGCGGTAGGCGATGGCCCGGTCGGTGAACAGCGATGCGAAGCAGTCCTTGCAGCGCGCCAGGACGTCGTCTTCGCCGCGCACGTTCAGGTAGGTCTCCTGCTGTCCGGCGAAGCTGGCTTCCGGCAGGTCTTCGGCGGTGGCGCTGCTGCGGATCGCCACGGCGGGCTCGTCGTCCTTGACTTGTTCGGCCAACTGTCGATAGGCCTCCCGGATCTGCTGTGTCAGCTCTTCGGGGAACTCGGCGTCACGGAAGGATTCTCGAATCCGCTCGCCGATTTCCTGCAAGTCTGTGCCCTGGTGGTACTTGTCGATCTCCTCGCGGATGCGGTCCCGAAGCTGGTTGTGATCCAGAAACTGCCAGTAGGCGTCGGCCGTGCTGGCGAAGCCGTCGGGCACCCGCACGCCTTTCTCACCCAGCGCCGAGAGCATCTCGCCCAGCGAAGCGTTTTTGCCGCCGACCGACGCGGTATCATTGGAACCGAGGTCCTGGAACCACTTGACGAGCGTCGTGGTTTGTGTGGTCATGACTGGTGTCCCTCGTGCAAGCACCCGCCTGTTTCACATGGCGTACAAAGTAGGCGGTCTCGCTTGCAACGGCGTGACATCAGCATGAATTCTCTGTAACGGGAAGCGTTGCGACCGGCGCAGGGGAACGGCCGGCTACCCTTGTGCATTGACGCATCGGGTTGGGCTCACTGTGAGTTCCATTCGCCGGCGCGTTTGAGTTGCCAGCGCGCCAGCAGCGGCCCGGAGATCTCGAAGAGCACGGTCGTCGCGATCACCAGCGGAAGAACTTTCTCGCCGATCTCGGGCATTCGCTCCCGCGCCAGCAGCGCGAAACCCAGCGCGACGCCCGCCTGCGGAAGCAGGCACCAGCCGATGCGCTTGCTTACGTGGGGAGCGGCGCCGGCGAGTTTCCCTGCTGCGATTCCGCCGGAAATCAGCCCCAGAGCGCGGCTGACGATGTAGACGAGCCCGATCAGCCCGAGCGCTGTGAGCGTGCCCACGTCGAGCTTCAGCCCGGCAAGCACGAAGAAAACCGCGAAGAAGGGCTCGCTGATTCCTTCGATCTCATGAAAAGGCCGCTGATGGTGCTTTGCGCGGTTTGCGACAACCGCTCCCAACACCATCGCGGCCAACAGGTAGGAGACCTGAAGTACAGTGGCCAGCCCACTGCACAGAAACACGAATCCCATCGCTTCGACGAGCGTGGGCTCACCGGCGCGGACGCGGCCGGTAATCCAGGCCATCGGAAACCCGATGACCGCGCCGAGCAGCGCGGCCCCGAGGACCTCCCAAAGTCCGGAACCGAGCTCGTGCAGGGCGCTGCCTTCGCCCGCCAACGCCTGGGCCGTCACGAACAACACGCTGAATGTGAGGACCCCCCAGGCGTCGTCGATGGCCACCACGCCCAGCAGAGTCCTGGTGAGCGATCCCTTCGACTTCCCCTCGCGGACCGTCTCGAAGATCGCGGCAGGCGCCGACGCCGGCGCGATCCCGGCCATGATCAGCGCCAGGGGCAGTGATGCGCCGATCGCCAGCAGACCGAGAAACACCACCAGGGCGGCCGCCAGCGTTTCGCCGACGGAGATCCAGAGGACGGCCCTGCCTTTCTCCCGGAGCTCCTTCCCGACGAAGCGCTCGCCCAAAAGAAAGCCCACCATGGCCAGCGCCATGTGTGCCACGAAGGGAAACCACTCCGTGACGGACTCCGGCACCAGATTCAGCACGGACGGGCCGCATACGACTCCGAGGATCAGCAGCAGCGTGACGCGCGGTACGTGAATCAACGGGCCGGTGACGTAGGCCAGGTACCCCGCCAGCAGCGTGGCGCCCAGCGTGATCAATGCCGTGCCCTGACCGATTTCCACGTATTTGTCACCTCCGGCGGCCGGCTCTCCTTTGCAGCATGCATCCCGAAAACGTCAAGCTGCCTGATCCACGACGCTGCGACCCGGTGCGGCGATGCGTCTTACCGCGTGGGCGAGACGCGAACGAGGCCGCCCATCCCTGGACGATCCTCGCCAGCGTCCCGTTGGTCGGGCCCGTACGGACGGCGGCCCGGCGGTTTACGGCTCGTAGTAGTCCGGGCCGTACTCGACGCTGAGGTCGTTGTCCACGGCGACGGCGCCGCCTTCGTATGCATTCTCGGTGGCCGACTGGCGCTCGTCCCAGGTTTCGACCTCACCGGTGAGCGTGGCGACGCCGTCGTCAACCGTCACGGTGACGTCATCGCTGTCCACGAAAGGACTCCAGAAGAGCTCGTCCTGAATCTCCTCACGGATTTCCCAGTCGGTTTCGGTGGTCGTGTAGGCGTTCGGGTACACGTACCAATCGTGATCGTAGATGTACCAGTCGTCGTCCACGTACGGGTCGTACGTGAGCACGTCGTAGTCGTCGTCCACGACCAGATTGTTGTCCACCTCGATGACGCCGTAGACGCCGGCGGCGACGTCGCCGGCGCGGAACTTCTCGAAGTAGCTGTCCACGGCGCCGGAGAGGTTCGCCTCGCCGTTGTTTACCCAGACGTTGATTTCAAAGCGCTCCACGTCGGGGGAACGAAGCAGGGCCTCCCGTACATTATCGGCGATGGTGGCATCGCTGGGTGTGCTCGGCCGCACGTCAATGCGATTCTTCACCCGCCATACGCCGACGATATTGCGTGCGGTATGCGCCGCGGACCGCTTGGCCTTGAGGTTGTCGACCTCTCCGTCGAGGTGCACCACGCCGTTGTCCACGGAAACGTCCACGTTAAAGGATGCCACGCGCGGATCGTACAGAAGGGCGTCCTCGACGGCCCGGCGGATCTCCCGGTCGGACTTGTTGACGTACTTGCCCTTGCGGAAGCGATCGTCGCGAGCCCACGACTCCACGTCCAGACCGTCCGCGTCGACCGAGTTCACGCCCATGACCCAGGCGTTCACTCTGGCGCGGCGCTTTTCAGCCACGCTTCCGACGGTGCCTTTGAGCGTGACGTCCCCGTCATCCACATTCACGTCGATGAGTGCGTCGTCGACCAGGGTGTCCCATCGCAGGGCCCGCGCGATCTCGGCACGGAGCTCCGAGTCGCTGCGATCCGTCCGGTAGTCGATGTCGATCTTGTTCTTCAGGTCACGCACGCCGCGCACGCTCTTGGCAACCTTGGCCGCCAGTTCTTTCTCCTGCCACGACTCCACGGTGCCTTTCAGCGTGACGGTGCCGTCGTTAACCATGGCGTCGATCTCCCAGGAATCCGTTGCCGGATCCACCAGCAGCGCGTCGCGCACGTCGTCGCGGATTTCCTTGTCGGATCGTCCCGTGTCGGCCACCTTGATGCGGTTGATGACGCCCCGCACGCCCTTGACGGTTTCCGCCACGCGGACGGCGCGTTCCTTGGCCAGGATGTTGTTGACGGTTCCGGAGAGCGTCACGATGCCCTCGTCGGTTTCCACGTTGATCACATAGCCGGGCACACCGTGCTTGGTGAACAACGCGTCGCCAACCGCGTCCGTGATCTTCGGGTCGGTCATCTTCATGTCCGGTGCGGCCATCGTGACCGCCGGTCCGACAACCATGCAGCCGACTGCAAACAAAGCCATGCTCCACCGGCCGATTGAGATCCTGCGGTTCTTGAACATGTTCCTCTCTCCTTTCGTTCAATTATGCCATTCGACGCGGCATGGCTCCCGATGAGCGATGCCGAACAATCAACAGTGTCGAAGGGTTAAGTGAACCGCGCCTGAATGGGATTTGAATTTCGCGTAATCGCAACGCGGCCGCCCGCGCCGGGCGGTGTTCGGCAGTCGCGAGGCGAAAGACTGAACGTGATACCCGCGCTTGGTTGGGACCGCCGCGCATGGTGGCGACGATAGCGCGCACGGCGATCTACTAAACGCGGAGTCAGCCGCTGTTAATGTCGCTGTCAGGATGCCTGTGGATATTGGCCCGACGCTACGGGAAACGATGGATGGAATCTCCAAGAGCATGATCGCCAGGCGGACGCTCGTGCTCGAAGAAGTTCGAAAGGAATACCTATGGCCAAGACACCGTCCAAGAGTCAACCGGCTCCACGCAGGAAGGCTGGAACAACGACCACGAGCCGCTCAAAACCTCGCGCCAAGACCGCCGCGCCCGGTGGCGAACCGTCTCTCGATCCGGAGCATATCCGAGCCAAGGCGTACGAGATCTATGCCAGACGAACGGCCCAGGGCACGCCCGGTGACGCCGAGTCGGACTGGCTGGAGGCGCAGGAGGAGCTGCGGGCGAAAGCCGCCAGCCGAGTGGCCAAGGCGGTTCGTAGCAAGCGCACCAAAACAACAAAGGAGCCGGGCTGATGCAGACATTTGTGATGAAGAAAATCGGGGAAGTCGGCTTCATGGACAAGCCGGACCTGGAGAAACCCGGCCCCAACGACGCAATCGTCCGGACCCGCGCCGCCCTGGTTTGCACGTCGGACGTCCATACCGTGGACGGCGGTGTGGGTCCGCGTGAGAACCTTACCCTCGGCCACGAGGCCGTCGGCGTGGTGCACCAGGTGGGCAGCGAGGTGCACACCGTCAAGCCCGGCGACCGCGTCGCGGTCAACGCCATCACACCCTGCTATCGGTGCCCGAACTGCATCCGGGGATACACCTCGCAGTGTCAGGAGACGCTCGGCGGATGGAAGTTTGCGAACAAGAAAGACGGCGTCTTCGCGGAGTTCTTTCACGTGAATGCCGCGGAGGCCAACCTGGCGCCCATCCCGGACAACGTGCCGGACGAGAAGGCCGTCTACACCTGCGACATGATGTCAACCGGGTTTGCCGGCGCCGAGAACGCCGACATTCCGTTCGGAGGGACGGTGGCCGTCTTTGCACAGGGACCGGTCGGGCTGATGGCCACCCTCGGCTGCCGTCTGCGCGGGGCCGGTCAGGTCATCGCCGTCGAGAGTGTGCCGAATCGAAAGGAACTGGCCAGACACTACGGGGCGGACGTTGTTGTGGACTTCACCGAGCGCGATCCTGTCGAGGCCGTCATGGACTTGACCGACGGCGTCGGCGTCGATGCGGCGATCGAAGCGCTCGGGGGGCAGGCCACATTCGAGGCATGCGTCAAGGTGACGCGCCCCGGCGGCGTGATCTCGAATATCGGTTATCATGGCCAGGGTGACTACGTGAAGATCCCGCGGGTTGCCTGGGGCGTAGGCATGAGCGACAAGACGATCCGCACGGCCCTGTGCCCGGGCGGGAAAGTACGCATGCAGCGTCTGCTGAGGCTGCTTGAGACGGGGCGGGTGGACCCGACGCCGATGACGACGCACACGTTCTCGTTCGAGGAACTGGACCGCGCCTTCGAGCTGATGCGCAGCAAGGAAGAAGACATCATCAAGCCCCTGATTCGCTACGAGGGCGGCATGTAACGCCGTGGGGTGTGCCGATGAATGGTCGGCATGTCCGAACGAAGCGTTGACGGCGTTTTGCTGTTTCCGGGAAAGGGATCGGGCGGCCACGTTGGAGGAGCAGCAAGATGAAGGCGAAACATGTTTGCCAGTCGTGCGTTTTGTATGCCGCTTTGTGCCTGAATGGATGCGGCGTTCTCATCCCTCCGGTCGATGGTAACGACAACGGAAAAGGCGACATACCCGGAACTCACCGCCTCGTGAGTGCGACGTGGCTCAATGAACATATGGATGACGAGAACCTTGTGGTCATTGACGCGCGTCCGACCTCAGAGTACATGGCGGGCCACATCCCCGGAGCGGTGAGCGCCTCCTTCTCCCCGGAAGAGGCGGATTCGTATGGGATCGACGTTTCGTACGGGGGTGGAATCGACTTCTTCGTAGACCCATGGGCGGACGTTCCCTTTCAGGACGGGCCGCCGCAGATCATTCAGGACGCGGTCCGCCGCTTTGGGATCTCCGAGGGTAACACGGTGGTCGTGTACGACGCCGGCGGACATTTCCACGCCGCCCGCTTCTTCTGGACTCTGACCCGGCACGGATTCACGAACATCGTGATACTCGACGGCGGCCTGCGCGAATGGACGGCGCAGGGCGGAGAGACCTCCACGGTGAGAACCGAGCCTGAAAGGGGTGATTTCGTCGCCGCCGATCCCGATGTCACCAACGTGGCCACCACCGACGACGTGTTCGAGGCGATCTCCGACCCCGACGTCGTCCTCGTGAGCGGCCTGACCCCGAGTTGGCATTACGGCTCCTACGTCGCTTACACCGAAGGCGGCCATATTCCGACGACCATCGACATTCCGCTGGGATACTTTTTCAACGCGGATGGAACGTGGCGATCGGTGGCGTCTCTTGAGACATTGCTTGGCGTGGAGGGCATCACCCCGGACAAGACGGTCATCACGTATTGCGGCGGCAACCCTCTGTCCGCGGCGGTCTACTTCACGTTCGCCCACGTTCTGGAGTTTCCGCACGTGCAGAACTATACGGGGTCATACCTCGCCTGGATCGAGGACCCGCGCAATCTGCCCGTCAACCTCTATGGCAACGATGATTGGCTGCGCGGCACCGACTGGCTGGAATGGTGGATCGGCGAACGGATGCAGAGACTCATGCCCGCTTCTCCGGCGATTGCCGTCGATGTGCGTTCTTATGAGGAGTACCAGTCGGGCCATATCCCGTGGTCCGTCAACGTCGACGCGAGTGATACAGAAACGGTGTTATCGCGCGCACCGACCGCATGGGGCGAGGAACTGGGCGCCAACGGTGTGGGGGATGCGTTCGAGGCCGTTATCGTCGATGAAGCTGTGACGCCCCGTGCAACCTTGATGTTCTGGCTGCTGCACCACCTGGGCCACCAGGAGGCCTCGATCGCGGCCGAGGGCCTGGCAGGCTGGACCACAGCGGGAAACGAAACGTCCACCGAAGACACGATTATCGCCGATGCGACAACGCCCATCGACGTGGCCATCCAACCGCAGTCGTTCACGAGCAACGTGAACGAAACGGTCCGTCTACGAAGCATCGACGAGCAGACCGATTATCCCTATTCTCGTGTGTGGATTGTGAGCTCCGTGGAGTTGCCCGCCGAGTTGCCGTTCGATTCCTACATCCACGTGCCCTGGACCCAGACCGTGACCGAGGAAGGCATTTTGAAGTCGGCCGGATCCCTGTGGTCCCTGTACGACGGGGCGGATGTGCCGCGGTTCTCCGAACTCGTCTGTTATTCGGAAGATCCCGCCGAGGCGACAGTGCACTACTTCGCTCTGAATATCCTGGGTTACCCGCGCGTTCTGGTCTATGCCCCGTAGGGCGGCAGGCGCGTGCGGTGCGGCGCCGCCGATCGGTGGGTCGTGCGGTCGCACGGCGAACCAGTAATTCAAGTCCGCGTTCGGGGGAAAGGTACGCAGCGTGGTCCTCGTTTTTCTCGGTACCCGTGGCTACATCGAGGCACAAAATCGTCGGCACCAACGGCACACGTCCTTGCTCGTAGGCTATCGCGGACGGCGGGTGATGGTGGACGCCGGGGAAGATTGGCGCGGGCGCATCGGCGAGATCCGACCGAATGCGATCGTCCTGACTCACGCGCATCCGGACCACGCGGACGGATTGCAGGACGGTGTTGACTGTCCGGCGTACGCCACGAAGGACACCTGGGACGTCATCGACGAGTTCCGCATTGGGGAGCGGCACGTCCTGAGAGAGTCGGAGACCGCCGGTGTCTGCGGTATCGAGTTTACTGCGGTCGGCGTGGAACACTCCATCCGATGCCCGGCCGTGGGCTATCGAATTTGCGCCGGCGCGGTCACAATCTTCTACGCACCCGACGTCGTGTACATCACCGACCGGGATGAGGCGCTTAACGGTGTCCGCCTTTACATCGGCGACGGGGCCACGATGCAAGGGCAGATGGTCCGCCGGCGCGGCGAACATCTGATCGGACACGCGCCGGTCCGAACCCAGTTGACCTGGTGCGAAAAGGCCGGCGTCCCCGAGGCCATCATCACCCACTGCGGCTCCGAGATCGTCACGGGCGATGAACGCAAGCTGAACGCTCAACTTCGCCGCTGGGCCGATGAACGCGGCGTACATGCGCAGTTCGCCCACGACGGAATGCGTCGCGTTCTACGCTGATGGTACTGCTCCAACCTGCTCCTTCGGGTGAGTGCGCTCGGAGTGACAGCAGTTGTTCTTCTTTGCCGGGGGCACAATCGCTGCGCAAGCGTCCCCGCCGCCGCCATGACAGCAAATTCAGGTCGCTTTCAGGCGGATGACAGTTCTCATTGTTACACAAGTGAGCGTGAGATCGGAGGAGCACATTGGTCAAGGCCGTGCGCGTGCATGCGCTCTGGCGTACTCGCAGTCGTCACGCGCGAAATGACTCGTGCTGCGCGGGCGGTGAAGGAACGAGGTGGCGCTTGGCGACGAAATCGGACACGGCCAACCAGGACATTCAGACTCGAGACTGGCTCGCCTCGTTAGACTATCTGCTTGAGCATGAGGATCCGGAGCGAGCGCGCGAACTGCTCCGCCTGATCAACGAACGAGCTTATCGCGCCGGGCTCGACCTGCCGTTTGCCGCGACGACGCCGTATGTGAACACGATCCCGCCCGATGCCCAGCCGCCCTATCCGGGGGATCTCGATCTCGAGCGGCGAATTCGTGCGTACATACGCTGGAATGCGATGGCCATGGTCGTCCGGGCGAATCAGCGCACCCCCGGAATCGGCGGTCACCTTTCAACCTATTCTTCCGCGTCCGTTCTGTGGGAGGTGGGATTCAATCACTTCTTCCGCGCCCGAAACGATAACCATCCCGGCGATCGGGTTTACTTTCAGGGGCACGCTTCGCCCGGGGTGTACGCCCGTGCCTTTGTCGAGGGGCGCCTCTCGGAAACCGAAATCGACAACTTCCGCCGGGAACTGCAGCCAGAGGGCGGCGTCAGCTCCTATCCCCATCCGTGGCTGATGCCCGATTTCTGGGAAATCCCATCAGTATCCATGGGCCTCGCGCCGATCATGGCTACCTATGAAGCCCGTTTCCAGCGCTACCTCATCGACCGCGGCATTCTCCAACCCACGGACGCGAAGGTCTGGGCGCTCATCGGCGATGGTGAGATGGATGAGCCGGAGGCCACCGCGGGTGTGTATCTGGCGGGTCGCGAGAAGCTCGATAACTTGATCTATGTCGTGAACTGCAACCTGCAGCGCCTGGATGGCCCGGTTCGCGGCAACGACAACATCATCCAGGAGCTCGAAGGCCTCTTCCGTGGCGCGGGGTGGAACGTCATCAAGGTCGTCTGGAGCGAAGACTGGGACCCGCTCCTGCAATCCGACGCCGGCCCCAAGCTGGTTCAGCGCCTTAGTGAGATTCCCGACGGCGAATACCAGAAGTACGTGGTGGCCGGCGGCGGCTACATGCGCGAACACCTGTTCGGAGCAGACCCCGAATTGAAGGAGCTGGTCGAGGAATTGACCGACGAGCGCCTCGAGATGCTCCGCCGAGGCGGGCACGACGAAAAGAAGGTCTACGCCGCGTACAAGGCGGCCGTCGAAACCGACGATCGCCCGACCGTCATCCTCGCACAGACGATCAAAGGCTATCGCCAGGGCGAAGCGGGCGAAGGCCAGAACATCAGCCACAAGCAGAAGAAGCTCGACGAAGACCAGCTTCGCACGCTCCGCGACGAGTTCCAACTGCCCTGCCCGGACGAGAACATCGCCGAGGCCCCATTCTGCAGGCCGGACGACGACAGCGAGGAGATTCGATACCTGCACGAGCGGCGGGAAGCGCTCGGCGGCTTCGTGCCGCAGCGGCAGGAATCGGCCGAACCGCTGGAAACGCCGTCTCTGGAGGAGTTCGAAGACTTGCTCGAGGGCGGCGAAAAGCCGGTTTCAACGACGATGGCGTTCGTGCGGCTGCTGAGTCGTCTGCTGCGCGATGACAACATCGGCGAACGCATCGTCCCGATTGTTCCGGACGAGGCCCGCACCTTTGGGATGGAATCGCTGTTCCGTCAATGCGGCATTTACTCGCACTGGGGACAGAACTACGAGCCGGTCGACGTCGAGAAGATGCTTTATTACCGCGAGGCCACCGACGGGCAGATTCTCGAAGAGGGCATCACCGAGGCCGGCTGCGCCTCGTCCTTCATCGCCGCGGGAACGAGCTGCGCCCGCTGGGGCATCCACATGATCCCGTTCTTCATGTTCTATTCGATCTTCGGGTTCCAGCGCGTGGGCGATCTGATCTGGGCTGCCGGCGACGCCCGCTGTCGCGGCTTCCTGATCGGCGGGACGGCGGGACGGACGACGCTTTTCGGCGAGGGACTGCAACACGAGGACGGCCACAGCCATCTGTTCGCATCCGCCTACCCGACGGTTCGCCCGTACGAGCCTTCGTTCGCGTACGAAATCCCGGTGATCGTTCTGGACGGCATGCGGCGCATGTACCAGAAAGGCGAAACGGCGATGTACTACATCACGATCCAGAACGAGAACCACGAGATGCCGTCCATGACAGAGGACGTCAGTGCCGAGGACATCTGTCGTGGTCTCTATCACTACGCGAGCCGTGATGCGGGTGAAGATGCTCCGCGCGTGCAGTTGTTTGGGAGCGGCACCATCATGTTCGAGGTGCTGCGGGCCCAGGAGATTCTCGCCGAGCAGTATGAGGTCTCCAGCGACGTATGGAGCGCGACGAGCTACTGCGAGCTTCGCCGCGATGCACTCGAGGCGGAGCGCTGGTCCCGGCTGCATCCGGACGAGTCGCCGCGGCAATCTTATTTGGAAGAGACGCTCGCCGACGTGGAGGGCCCCTTCCTCGCGGCGTCGGACTGGGTGCGCGCCGTGCCCGAGCAGATCGACCGGTGGGTCCCCGGCGGCCTCACGGCGCTCGGAACAGACGGCCTCGGCCGCAGCGACGCGGCGTCGGATTTGCGGCGTTTCTTCGAAGTGGACGCCGAAAGCATCGTGCTGACGGCGCTGCATCGGCTGGCGCTCGAGGATCGCTTTGACAAGAAATCGCTATCCCAGGCAATCGACGATCTGAAGATCGATCCCGACAAGCCGGTTCCCTGGAAGTCCTGAGAGAGAGCGACCATGGAAGAAGAGGTCAAGCTGCCTGACATGGGGGAAGGCGTCGAGTCCGCTACGGTGGTGGGCATTCTGGTCGGCGAGGGTGACGAGGTCGAGAAGGACCAGAACATCCTGGAGCTCGAGACCGAGAAGGCCGTGGCCCAGATGCCCAGCCCCAAGGCCGGCAAAGTCACACAGATCCACGTCCAGAACAATCAGGAGGTCTCCCTGGGCGATTTGCTCATGACGCTGGAGGTCGGCGACGGCGAGGCCAAAGACGAAACAGCACAAGGCGCCGAAGAGGACGAAAAGGAGCAGGAGGAGGAACGCGACACAGACGCGGAAGAAGAAGCGAAAGAAAAGAGAGCAAAGAAGAAAGAGACTGCCGAGCGCGAAACAGAGGACGAGAAGAAGAAGGAACCAAAAGAGCCGGAAGAAGAAGAGCCCGAGCCGGCGGGCGACAAAGAACCGTCCGAAGTAGCCGCGGAGGAGGAGCCGGCCGAGGAGCGCGCGGATGCTGAAGAGCCCGAAGCCGAAGAAAAGGCGCCCCGACCGGCCCTCTCGCCCGGCGACATTCCCGCGGCCCCATCGACGCGCCGCCTCGCGCGGGAACTGGGCGTGGACCTGGAGAAGATCGAGGGCAGCGGGACGGGAGGCTGGATCTCGACGGGTGACGTGAAACGCGCCGCCCGCGAGACCGCTGAGGCCGCAGCGCCGCACGAGGGCCGCGAAACCGACCATTGGGGCGTGATACGCCGCGAACCGATGGCGGCGATCCGCAAGACCATCGCCAAGCGCATGCGGGCTTCGAAGGATGCGGCCGCGCACGTGACGCATTTCGACGACGCCGACGTCACCGAGCTCGAGGCCTTCCGACAGGAGCATCAAGATGACTTCGAGGGCACGGAGTTCACGCCCCTGCCGTTTATCGTTCGCGCGGCGCTGGGTGCGCTGAAGGACCACCCGATGGTCAACGCCTCGCTCGATCTGGAACGAGGGGAGATCATCTACAAGGAGTACTACAACATCGGCATTGCAGTGGCGACCGACCGCGGGCTGATCGTCCCTGTCTTGCGCGATGCGGAGACGCTGAGCATCTTCGAGGCGGCCCGAGCCATCGAACAGATGAGCGAGCGGGTCCGTTCCGGCGACTTCGAACTCAATGACCTCAAGGGCGGCACGTTCAGCGTGAGCAACCTCGGCGCCATCGGCGGCCGCTACGCGACGCCGATCATCAATTACCCCGAAGCGGCCGTCCTGCTGCCCGGGCGCGCGCGTAAGATGCCGGTTGTTCGTGACAACGATGAAGTGGAAGTGCGCCTGATTCTGCCTCTGAGCCTCACGTACGATCACCGGCTGGTCGATGGTGCGGAGGCCCAGGCGTTTCTTAACGAGGTGAAGGGCTATCTTGAAGATCCGGGGCGGCTGTTGACGCGTTGAGTGCTTTCGCATCGCGTCGTGAGGCGAGCGGAATCGATGCAGGAGTGAGAGTGTGGCCGGTAAGGGAAAGCTGCAGGTCGGAACCTCCGGCTACCAGTACGACCACTGGCGGGGTCGCCTCTATCCCAAGGACGTTCCGAAGACCCGCTGGTTCGACGTCTATGCCGAACATTTCGACACGGTGGAAATCAACAACACCTTTTACAACCTGCCTGCCGGCAAGACGTTCGACGCCTGGCGCGACGATGCGCCGGCCGGCTTCCGATATGCCCTCAAGTACAGCCGTTACGGCTCGCATTTGAAGCACCTCAAGGACCCGGAGCAGCACGTGGACCGATTCGTCGAGCGGGCCGAGCGGCTTGGCTCGCACCTCGGCCCGATACTCGTGCAGCTTCCACCGACGTGGAACGTGGACATGGAGCGGCTGACCGCGTTTCTGGACGCCCTGACGAAACGCCTGCGATGGACGATCGAACTGCGCAACGAATCCTGGTTCTGCGACGCCGTCTATGATGCACTGCGCGAGCACAACGTCGCGCTGTGCATTCACGATATGATCGCAGACCACCCGCGCGAACTGACTGCGGACTGGACCTACCTGCGATTCCACGGCTCAACGAAGAACCGCAAGTACGCCGGCAGCTACTCGCCTCAGGCGCTGAGTGCAGCGGCTCGACGCATCGCCGGCTGGCTGAAGAGGGGCTGCGACGTGTACGCGTACTTCAACAACTACGAACGAGGCTGCGCCGTGGACAACGCGCGGGATCTCCGGAGATTCGTACGCGATTGAGAAGAAGCTGGCGATTCGCGACCCACTCTAGAGCGGGTCGCCACTGGCAGGTTGTACGTGTTCAACTTGCGGGCCAGGGTGCCCATGGCACCCTCGCGAAACACGTACAGCGCCTTGCCTCTCAGTGGACCGCTACGATTGGCAGGCCGGGCAGTACTGGCTCGTCCGGCTGCCCATCTTCGCTTGCTTCAATGGACCGTCACAGCGCGGGCACCGCTCCTCACCGCGGTGCGGGGTCAGCCAGGTGCGCGGCATCTGTTCGGGCTGCGCCCGGCGCTTGATTGCCGTACGCAACACGTGCCGCATCGTACGCCAAAGATCGCCGGCCACCTCCGGCGTGACGTTCTCCAGATGTGTACCGGGGTAGACGCCCGCCTGAAAGAACACCTCGTCCGTGTACACGTTGCCCAGACCGGCAATCAACGATCGATTCATCAGCCGCGCCTTCAGGGTCCCCCGCCCGTCTGACAACAACTCCTGAAAAGCTTTACGTTTCATGGCAAGGGCATCCGGTCCCAGCTCCTGCTCGGCGATGAACTCGTCGAAATCGTCGGCCAGGCTGATGCGCCCGAGTTTTCGCTGGTTGACGTAGGCCAGCCGAAAGCCGTTATCGAAACGCAAGACCAGCCGCGTATGCTCCGGCGGAACCTCCTCGCCGTCCGCGTAATCAAGATACCCGGTCATTCCGAAGTGAAGCAGGAGCCAGCCGTCGGCATTCAGGCGGACGCCCAGATGCTTCCCATGCCGCCGCGTTCCTTCGAGCGCGTTGCCCCCCAGTCGCCGCTTCAGCTTCGATGCCGAGCACTCCATGATCTGATCGGCATCGTGCACACGGGCGTCTCTGATCGGCTGATGCAGCGCGGTTGCGTCGATGTATTGGCGAAAGACTTCGACATCCGGCAGCTCGGGCATCGCAACCACTCCCGTTTCACACTTTGGTCCCCGGCGAATCCGCTGCACGCCTCTCGTGAAGTCCGCTCTTACTTTGAGGTCGGACTCGCGCTGTGAACGCGCTCCCATGGGCCGTCACCGGCATCCGTTTTTCCGAGAACCTCCGACCAGTGAACGATCCCTCCCTCCTCGCTTGACAGCACACCGAACTTATGCACCGCGCCGCCTTCAAAGCGGAGCGTATCCACGTAGTTCTCCATGTACTGAATCAGGACGGTGACGCCCCTGTCGTCCGCAATCGCACTCGCTGACAGCGGAGTTCCGTGTTTGTCCCACTTCAAGGGGTCGTCAAAATCCGGGTTGAACTGCCATCCGGCCAGGCGATAGAGCGTAACCTGCGAACTGGGCCGCTTGGACTCAAACAATGCCATTTGCAGGTGTGTCCGCTCCTCCAGGTCGGGCAGCGGGCCGCGTTCAGACAGAATCTCCATCTCGATGACCTCGCGCCCCTCGAGCTTGCCCGGCCGGATGCGCAAGTGCGTCGGATAGCGACGAACAATCGTCGTGCCGCCGCTTTTTTTGTCGGACGCGTCGGATGTATCCCAGGAAACGTACGCGACGGTACCCTGACCGGACCACTGCCCGAAGGGAACCTCCGGCTGCGGCGCCCGGCAGCCAATCGGCGCGCCCGCGACACCACATGCCAGTCCGGCAAGCGCAAGGAATGAACGTTTTCGTGCTGAGTTCATAGTCAATCTCCGTGATCGTGCCACATTTACAAATGCAGACGCCCACGCGGGGAAGGGCACGCTCGACGGTATACCCATCGTGTGCGTCCTGCGTGACGATCGGTTGAATCCAACGTGAACCAAGTGTTATCTCGACTTCGCGGTGTCGGCGGGAGTGGCCCGGCGTTGCCGTCGGCGTGGCTTGTCCAAGGCGTCCGTACCACGTGATTACCGGGCCAAGCCGGCGCCTCTTCCGCCCCGCCCCGCCCCGCGTCAGCCTGCTTCAATGCAATCGCGTCCCCAGCGCCTTACAGCCTTTTCAGATGCTCTTCAACTCCCATTCAGCGCGGCTGCCCATAATTCACGTTGAATGTCGGGGTGTAGCCTAGCAAGCGTGCGCGGGGTGATCCGCGCCCGATTGCCGGCGGGTGTTTCGTGCACATAACGTGACGGCATAGCGGAGTGCACGCGAGTGCCCGACTCCAGGAGAGGTGGTCTGTGGATTCGAGCGACGTGAGCCTTCGCACAAACGATCGGCCGGCATCGGCTCGAGCGCCCGAGGCCGACGCGGCCAAGCCGCCGACTTTACTGGCGGTGCTGGCGTCGCTCTCTCTGTTGCGGCTCGCACTGGCGGCCCTCTTCCCCCTCGTGGGACGCATTGAGGGCCTCGTGTTGGTTCTGCTCGCGGGCGCCAGCGACGGTCTCGACGGA
This sequence comes from uncultured Phycisphaeraceae bacterium, assembly GCA_964574815.1. GTDB lineage: Bacteria > Planctomycetota > Phycisphaerae > UBA1845 > UBA1845 > CAZNPL01. Next base: position 4,331 of record CAZNPL010000026.1, on the reverse strand, counting down.
TTCCTGGCGCGCCGCTGGCGTTTGACGACAGCCTGGGGAAGCGTGCTGGACGGCGTCGGCGACAAGGTTTTTCTATGGACGGCGCTTGTCACCCTCGTCGTTCGCGGCGAGCTCTCCGTCTGGATCGTGCTGCCCTTGCTCGGCCGAGACATCGTGGTCGTCCCGACAGCATTCGTGATCGTGACCAGTGGGCGGTGGCGTTTGTTCCGCCACTTCGATCATCACATACTCGGTCGGCTGGCCACGGTGGCGATATTCGTGGCGCTGGTCGCCGAGTTGGCCGTGCCGCAGGGGTCGGTGGTGAACAACGTCATCCTGGCCTCGGCCGCGGCGCTCAGCGTCGCCGCCGGAGTAGCCTATCTCATAAGAATCCGCGGGTTTATCGGTGCAAACGTCAATCAAGAATCTGATTCCAAGCCGGAAAGGAGTTGAACATCATGCCACAGAGTCCGGTTGCTGCAATCGAAACAACCGTGAACAAGACGCACACCTGGCTGAAAGAGCTCATGGAGATCGGAAGCTTCCAGGACGAGTCGCAGGCCTACAGCGCACTGCGCGCCGCACTCCATTCCATCCGCGACCGCCTGACCGTGGACGAAGCGGCCGACCTCGGTGCCCAGCTCCCCATGCTCGTACGCGGGTTCTACTACGAGGGATGGAAGCCTTCGATGGCCCCGAACAAGGAACGCACGCGGCAGGCCTTTCTGGACAGCGTGAGCGAAAGCCTGCGCAACAACAAAACCGTCGATCCGCTGCGCGCCGTGGAGACCACCTTCGAACTGCTCAATCGCCAGATCAGCCCCGGAGAACTGCAGGACGTCAAACAGATGATGCCCGCAGAGGTTGCGGAGATGTGGCCCGCATGACCACCGGGCCGCGAGGACGGTACGTGACACGACACGGGTCTCCCGGACGCCGCGCGACAGGCAGGGTGCCGGGCGGAATCCTGGACGAAACCGGAGAAAGACAGTGAGCACGATTCCCTCTGAATCCCGAGAGAAACCGCGCATCGAGATTGATGCGCAGAACTGTACGCTGACGGACGCAGAGCTCGAGAAGATGGACGCTGCGCTGGCGCCGTTGCGGCGGATCGTCGAACGGTTCCCCGTTGCCGATCTCTTCATCACCGTTGTTCGACACGCCCGCAGCCAGGGTTTTCACGTCAAGACCAGCCTGCTTCTGCCAGGCAAGACGCTCTTCACCGGTGAACAGGCTGCTGAAATGCTGCCGGGCTACCTGCGCTGCGTGCGCAAACTCGTGCGCAAGGTCAACGGATACAAGGCGCAACTGCAGGACGAGGGCGATGTCAGGAAGGAGCAGAAGGGTACGCACCAGGTGCTCGTTCCCGATCGGCCCTGCGACTGGGATGAAGTCACCCGGAGCATCGAGGCTAAGGACTACGTGGCCTTCCGGCGCGCGACCCTCATGTACGAAGACGCCCTCAGCAAGCGCATCGGCCGCTGGATCCAGCGCTACCCCGAGGCCCAGGCACGCCTGGAGAGCGATCTCACGCTGGGGGACGTTGTTGAGGACGTGTTCCTCAACGCCTTCGAGGATTACGAGAACATGCCCAAAGAGCGCCGCTTCGCCGACTGGCTCGAGGACCTGATCGACCCGTCGTTGAGAGCGATGCTGAACGATCCCGACCAGGAGCTTCAGAACGTCAGCTTCGCCCGTACGCTCCGTGAACAGCGTGAGCAGGGCGAACAAGGTGCGCCATAAGAGAGGACCGGTCAATGACGTTGAATTCAGGCACAGGTCATGCGCCATTCAGATGCCCTTGGCACGATGCGTGTTATTGAGTGACCGGAGAAACGACAACAAGCCAAAGGAGACAGCAGGATGAAAATCAAAGAACTCATGACGGAGAAGGTCAGGGCGATCGACGCCGATGCGACGGTTCGCCAGGCCGCTTCCGGTATGGCGTCCATCGACGTCGGAGCATTACCCGTCGCGCGTGAGGGCAAGATCGTCGGAATGATCACCGATCGCGACATCACCGTACGCGTCGTGGGCGAAGGGCGCGATCCGGAATCCACCCTCACGGGGCAGGTTATGACGCCGGACGTCTTCACTGTTTCGGTCGATGACGATGTGACCGATGCCGCCCGCGCGATGCGGGACAAACAGGTGCGCCGTGCGCCCGTCATGGATAACGATCAGCGGCTCGTCGGAATGTTCTCCGTGGGAGACCTTGCGGCCAAAAGCGGGGATGTCAATTTGGCGGGCGATGTGCTCAAGGGAATCTCGAAGCCCGCAGCGCCGAATCTGTGACGGGACTTACCCGGCGTGAAGTGAAGGCACGCCCGATGTCCAGGGAGAAATGCCCATGAGCCTTGAGAATCAGACTGCCATCGTCACCGGGGCCAGCCGCGGCATCGGTCGCGTTATTGCACAGCGGTGCGCCGCGGAGGGCGCTCGGGTGGCGCTGGCCGCCCGCTCCGAAGCGGATTTGATGGAGACGGCCCGGAGCATCGAGGACAACGGTGGCGACGCCCTCGTCGTGCCGACCGACGTTGCGGACTACGAGAGTGTCCGCGGCCTCGAGACGACCACGCAAAGACAACTCGGGCCGGTGGATCTTCTGGTCAACGTGGCCGGTCGGCTGGCGGCGATCGGGCCGTCGTGGGAAGCGGACCCGGCCGACTGGTGGTCCGACGTGACGGTCAACCTGCTGGGCGTTTTCCACGCGTGCCACGTCGTGATTCCCGGCATGCGGCAGCGCGGTAGCGGCCGGGTCATCAATATGGTCGGCGGGGGCACGCGCGGACCCTTCCCCTTTGCCTCGGGATACGCGTGCAGCAAGGCGGCGGTGATGCGCTTTACCGAGAATCTTGCCGAGGAACTTTCCCAAACGAAGTCGGCGGTGAAGGTGTTCGCGCTGAGTCCGGGGTTCGTGCGGACGCGCATGACCGAGCAGTTCGCCCAAAGCGAAGCCGGGAAGAAATGGATGGGGCACCTCGCCGAGCGGCTGGAGACCGGTGAGGATAACCCGCCCGAAAATGCGGCCAAGATGGTTGTGGCGATCGCGAGCGGCACGCTTGATGCGCTTCACGGCCGTTACTTGCACAGTGCGTCGGACGTGGAGCAGCTCGAATCGCTCCGCGAGCGCGCCCAGGAGATCACCGAGGAGGATGCCCGCACGCTTCGGATGCAGTGACGTTCGGGACGGCGAGACAGGCTTTACTATACAAAATCGTCAAACGACCACGGAGAAGATCTGATGGCCACCCTCAATGTCTACTGGCGGATGCCGGAGTTCGACACCGAAGAGCAGGCGAAGCACGAGGCCCGCGTCACGCATACCGGTGTTCTGACGGACGAACACGACGAGGCCACCGCGGAGGTACCGGTGTTGGTCGAGGAGCGGTCCAATCGGGTTTACCGGCCCGGCGAACTGCCGCCGGAGTCGGTGTTGTACTTCGAGGACCATCCCGGCCCGCTGCCGCCGCTGGCGCACGTGGCGCGGGATGCCGGTTTTCACGTCGAGTACGCCGGGGACGATCCGGGAATGGCCGACCGCCCGCACGAGACGCATACGGAGGACGATCCGGAAGAGCGGGGCGAACGGCCACGGGAGTGGTACACCAAGCCGCCTGGAGAGCGAGCAGGCTGAGGCACGGTGGCACGAAGGGGGAATAGAGCAGGCTCCGGGACCCGCCTGAGGCGGGCAGGCTCCGGGACGAAGGCACGGAGGCACGGTGGCACGAAGGCACGAAGGCTTGCCAGCGGCGCGGCGCAGGTAGCTGACGGTCGTGGTGGCTTCGTTTCGTTTCTTTGGTTGTCCGGGGGGCGGGCTGGCCGGGCTTCGGTGAGCTGGGCGGCGTCCAGGCGTGATGTCTGATAACTGAAAACTGAGAACTGACGACTCGCGCAGCGGTGGGTTCGTTTGGGAATCTGATCCGCAGGTTTCGGGGATTGGCGCAGATCGAGAGGGGCGCCGTGGCTTCGTTTGGCGCCAGCGCTTTTTGATGCGCGAGCGATTGAAGGTCCGGCCGCTGGCGCTCGGGGCTCTGATGCGCCACGGCAGCCGCTCGGCGGGCTGATAACTGGCGACTGACAACTGAGAAGTGATCCGCCTGAGGGGCGGAACGACTTGCGCCGCGTTGGCTTCGTTTCGTTTTCTGTGGGGCATTGTTGGTTCATGCTTCGTTGTCTCCGTTGGCGCGCACTTCGGGTGCGCTTCTCCTTTCCACCCTATAGAACACGGGGGCTGTTCCACATTTTCTTCGAAAAAGTGGAACAGGCGATATCAGCATCGTTTGGGGTTTCGGGACGCCGGGGTAGCAAGAAGTGTTCAGTTATCAGTTTTCAGTTGTCAGAAGAGAGCC
>CAZNPL010000025.1:0-98187 GCA_964574815.1 uncultured Phycisphaeraceae bacterium | reverse complement strand
GCGCCGGCGCTCGCGGTGGGCACCTCTGACAACTGAAAACTGAGCACTGACAACTTGCGCCGCGCTGGGTTCGTTTGGCGCGGGCAGTTGTTGGTGCGCGAGCGATTGAAGGTCCGGTCGCTGGCGCTCCCGGCTCTGATGGGGGTTGGCCATGGTCTTCTCATTTGCGTATGCCTCTACCTCCTGCGGCGCGCAGTCCGGGTGCGCTTCTCTTTTCCACCCTATAGAAGACGGGGGCTGTTCCACATTTTTTTCGAAAAAGTGGAACAGGCGATATCAGCATCGCCTTGGGGTTTCGGGGCGCCGGGGTAGCAAGAAGTGTTCAGTTATCAGTTTTCAGTTGTCAGAAGAGAGCCATCAGCCTTCAGCTATCAGCCGTCAGCCGCAGCGCGGTCGGGCGCGGTTTGGTGATCGTGGGCTTTCGTTTGCCGGTCTGGCGCCGGGGTGAGCGCGGTGAGGCTGGTGGTTGTGTCGGGTGGTCCTTGCGCGGCGACGGGTTGGTTGGTGTTCGAATCGTGGCCTCAGGTTGCCGGCGCGATCTGGGTCACGCGCTCTTTTGGGATTATCCGCCTTTATGCACAATCGATCTGGTACAATGGCGTCGGGGAAACGTGCAGGGGACACTTCGGGGCGCTTTTTGGTTCTTTTTGTAAGGAGTTGGAGGCGAGGCGGTGTGACCGTTCGTCTATGTATGGATGCTTTGTTTAAATGCCGCACAATTGAGGAAGTTCGTCCGAGAATATGCTTGATTTCGAGGGGGGTAGCGTAGAATGAACAGCGGTCACTCGTAGACAGGAGCGGATTCCATGCAGCATTCCCTTCACTGCTTGTTAGTCCTTTTGGATAGCGGACTTACGCTCGCGGCTTCGCGGGCGGCGTCATGTGCTGATGCTCGGCTGCGGGGCGCGTGGGGCGCAAAGGGGCGGGCAGATACCGTGGCCCGGGCGGCGGTCGGGTCTGCGGGGCTGGCGTGACCGGCATGGTGAAACGGCCCTCCGGGGCCGGGGGAGGTTGGTGAAGTGATGGGGCGCAGTCGAACAAGCGCTTGGACGGCAGCCGTGGTTTTGGCGGTGGCCGGTCCGGCGCAGGCGGGATCGATCTGGCAATTGACGCACGAGGCCGAGGGTGAAGGTTGGGCGAACGTCTTCGATGGCGGGCCGGTTGAATACGATTCGGCCGTCCGGCTGACCGACCAGCGTATATCATTTGTGGCTGTGGACCGGACGCGTTCTAGTTCCCTGGGAGCGGGCTACAGCACGAGCGGAGTGTCGGTTGTAGTTCCGGGCGAGGAGCTGTTGGAGGTGCGATTCGACTTCAATACTGGCTATGGCGCCTCCAGCAGCGTTCAGGCGGACCGCCCAGGAGGCGAGGGGCACGGCTGGACGGCTTCCGTCGTCGAGTTCGTCATGCCGGTAGAGGAGTTGGCCTGGCGCTTGTTTTTCTCGGTCGAAGAGTCGCCCAGGTTCGATGGGTCGATGCGTTACCTGGTGGAAAACGTGACACAGGGATTGACTGTGCTGGAGGTGACCGAGGGGGAATTCCTTGAAGAACGGACTCTCTCGGGGGACGCGGGCGACCTGATTCGGATGAGCTTTGAGGCGTCGGGCGCGGGGCGCGTGGAAGCAGGGGTGGCGACGTACGCGGCGTACGATGTGCGTGTGCGCAACGAATTCACAATCCCCGAGCCAACATCGCTCTCCCTACTCATGCTCGGAACGATTGCCGGCTCACTTCGCCGCCGGCGCACGGCCGGTAGGCTAACTGCAAGGAAATAGAAATGGCTGTAGTCCCGAGAACACGCGGTCCACCTCTTTGTACAGGCTATTTACGAACATGTGGTCGAGAAGTCAGTCCTTTCCCTCCAAGTCGGCGACGAAGGGTGACACGCGAGGTTCACTTGATGATGGTTCCGGCGCGGAACCGCTGACTTAGCACAGAACATCAAGGAGCGATCAAAATGGCTGGAAACGGTTTGCGGAGAGTGTGCGCGCTGATCGCGGGACTTTGTCTGGCGAGCGGTGCGGCGTACGGGCAGCACGAGGTATTCTACGTGGACGATGATTACGCCCCGGATCCTCCGGTCACGAGGAACGGATTGAGCTGGGAGACGTCGTTCAATGAACTGAGTAAGGCGCTTCAGGCGCCTTTCGTTTTGGGTCGGGACAGTCCGCGGGCGCGAGGGCCACCGCATGGGTCGGTGAACGATGAGAATCATGCGCGAATTTGAGGTAGGAAGTTGCTATAATGGGCAGGATAGGGGCGTGGGTTGTGAATGAGCGAATCGCGGTGATGAGATTCAAGAACGCTGGGATTATTGTACTGGCCGTCGTGGCCAGCGGCGCTGCGGCGCGGGCCGGGCACATCTCGCCCGGGGAGCCGTCGCCGGGCGGCGGCAACAATCTATGGCAGGTGACGCACGAGGTCAGCGGCGAAGGCTGGGCGCACGTCTTTGACGGCGGGCCAGTCGTTACAGATTCGGTCGCCCCGGGCCCGCGTGGGCTGGCATTCCTCGCCCTCGACCTTACGCGCCCAGGGACCGACGGAGCGAGCTTCAGAACGTCCGGGCGCTCGTTGACTTCGTCGTCTGATGCGGAAGCACGCTTCTACCTGGACATCTACTTCTTCACCGCCTACGGAAGCAGTTGGCTGCCAGGCGGCGACCAGCCGGGTGGGGAGGGTGCCGGGTGGCTCTCATCGGTTATCGAGTTCCGGATGCCGGTCGACGAAGTCGAGTGGACCGGTGGGTTGTCGATTCGCGAGCCGTCGCCGGGCTTCTACGGATCGGCGAGCGTGCTGGTGGAGAACGTCACGCAATCTCTCACGCTCATGGAGCTCACGAGCGGCTTCGGGTTTGAGCGGACGCTGAGCGGACGCACCGGCGACCTGATCCGAATCACCACGGAGATGAGCGGAGGGGGGAGCGCTCCGCCCGGATACTGGCTGGTGCGCGGCTACGACAGCGAAGCGGCGATGGCCTTCACGATCCCCGAGCCGAGTGCCGGGTTTCTGCTGGTCAGCGCCCTGCTCGTTCTCCGTCGCAGAAAGCGCCCCTGAACCGTCGCCCGATAGCGCGTAACAGATGCACCACGAACGCCGCCTGAGCGGTCGGGCGGCGCGAACGAACGGCGAGGCTGTACGCCTCGTGGTCGAGCAAAACAATCAATTCCAAGAAAAGGAATATCATCATGTACGAACGGTCAATTCTGGCGATCGTAGCGGCCGTAGTCGCGGGGTTCTCGTTTGCGGCCCTCGCTCGGGCGGACAGGGTGGACGTCATCTACGTCGATGCCGGCGCAAACGGCGCAAACGACGGGTCGAACTGGACGAATGCGTTTGTCAGCCTTCAGGACGCCCTGACGGCGGCGGAAATCGCCCAACCGTCGGGCGAGGACTGGATCGAGATCTGGGTGGCTCAGGGAACGTACAAGCCCGATGAGGGAGGCGGGCACACAAGCGGCGATCGGGGCGCCTCGTTTGCGCTACTGAACAACGTGCAGCTCCATGGCGGGTTTCTGGGCAACGCCCATCCCCAGGGGGGAGAGACGGCGCTGGACGAGCGCGATTTCCAAGCGAACGTAACCACACTGAGCGGAGACATCGGCATGCCGGAGGAGTCTGCCGACACAACGCATACCACGTTGTGTTGTCGCAAGACAGCGACGCGACGGCGATCCTGGACGGGTTCACGATTCGTGCCGGCAATGCAAACGGATCGCACTTCAACGATTGGGCTCGCGGCGGTATGTACAACGTCGGACAGTGCACCCCGGAAGACGACCCCACCGGGAACCCTACGGTACGTAACTGCATCTTCCAATACAACCGCGGCATCAAAGGCGCAGGCGTAGCCAACAAGTGCGCGGAGAGACCGGTGTTTGAGAACTGTAAGTTCCAGTACAACAAGGCCAGATACGGAGTCTACGGCGAGGGCGGCGGGATGCACAGGGTTCTGGATACCCGCTTCGAGGACAACGAGGCGTGGATGAACGGCGGGGCGATCTACGAGAACAGTTTTTCTCAGGTCAGGAGCTGCCTGTTTCGACTCAACAGGGCCGGGACGGAGCGCGAAGGCAAAGGCGGCGGCATTTACGCCACGGCGGGCAACGACGGCGAGGTGTGGATCATCGACTCGCAGTTCGAGGGGTGCGACGCCGATTTCGGCGGGGCGGTGGCCTTCAACGGGACCCGGGCCGACGTAGTCAACTGCGGGTTCTTCGGTAATGAGGCCGCCAGAGATGTGACGGAGCCGAACGACGGGGCCGGCGGCGTGGCCGGTTGCTGTGTCGCGAGGTCCTTGCACGGTTGAGCTTTGGTTGGCAATCGAATTGTGACCCCACCTCTCGCTTTGCGAGAGATGGGCCACCCGGCGCACCACGGCAAAGCATGCCCACGCGAGCATGGACATGGCACCCGTGGGATTCCCCACACCTTGCTGCGCAAGGGATGGCGCAACTTGCGGCTTGGGCCAAGGGCCCTCGGTCGTCCCTCCGGGACTTGTGGTTTCAACGGGCGGCGGGTACCCAGCGTCCACACGCTGGGCTATTCTCACGCGCCCCCCCAGGGCGAGGTGATGCGCGTTATGCGTCGGGTCTCTACGGAGGCAAGGGATGCGCGTTGCGCGTCGGGTCTGGTTTGAGGTAGCGCCGCACGAGCAGGGGCGCGAAACGGCTCCATGACTGTCGCGGTACTGGTCGGGCGCTGATTGCGCTAAAGAAAGCATCGCTTCGCGGGGTTGGGTTGGTGGGGGCCGCGGTGCCCCCGGCTTACTCTTTTGCTTCACCCTGGGCTATTGGAGCGGTGCCCCGCTGCGCGGGGCTTTCGCAGTGGCGTCGTCCGCTTCGGGGCTTCGGGATCATGGGGTCTCGGTGACCTCGGGTTGCGCTGCGCTTCAGCCGACGCCGTGACGAACGAAATTGCACGAACAGAGACGGTGAGCGCGGGTCCCGGGAGAAAACGCCGTTGACGTGGCAACTCTTTCAGGTGCGGGGCTATTGGCGCGGTCAATCGGCGAGGAGATTGCGGGTTCTCAGAAGGAGGCGGGCCGCTGGGCGAAGGTCGCGGATCTCCTCGAGCCGGGCGCGCATGGCGGCCGGGTCGTCGGTGATGACGTTGGCCACGCCGCGGTCCACGAGGCGAAGCAGCAGGCCGGGGTCGTTGACGGTCCAGGCGTGGACTTTGATGCCGCGCGCTGTGGCCCGGGTGACGAGGCGGCGGGTGGCCTTCCGGGTGCTGACCATCAGGAAATCGACCTCGAGTTCGGAGAGGTCTCCCAGGGCGGCCCCGGCGATGAAACCGATTTCGACTTCGGGGGCGAGCTGTTTGGCCAGTCGCACGCCTTCATAGGACTGCGAGCAGATTCGGCAGCGCCCGAGGATGTCCGCCTGTCGTGCGGTTGCGATGACGGCTTCAACGAGGGGCGTCAGGTCGTCCGGGCCGGTGGGCTTGAGTTCTATGTTCAAGCGGATGTGGCTGCCGGCGGCGGCGATCATTTCGTCCAACGTAGGGATTTGCTCGCCGGCGAAGTCCTCGCTGAACCAGCTTCCGGCGTCGATTGTCCGGATCTGGGCCAGGGTCATCTCGGCGACGCGCGCCGGCACGCCGCCGACACGGCGAAGATCCGAGTCGTGCATGACAACCAGTGCTGCGTCGGCTGTGCGCTGCACGTCGATCTCGGCCCAATCGGCGCCGGCCTCGATCGCCTTTCGGATGGCGGCAAGCGTGTTTTCCGGCGCCTCGGCGGCGCCGGCGCGATGGGCGGTAATCTGCATCGCGTCGTTAAGGCGAATGCGTTCGAGAACGAGAGCGCTGAGGGTGGCACTAATGGCAAGCAGTACGCACGTGGCCAGGGCGAATGTCCGAAGGGTGAGGCTTCTTCCGGTTACGGCGCCGGGTGTCGGCTCTTCGGCGGCCGCGAGGCGGAAATCCTGGATTGCCGCGAAGAAAGACAGAACGAGGCCGGCGAAGGTGGCGGTCGCGACAACCGACAGCAGGGCGGCGGCGACGAGGTGAGCGATGAGGAACAGGCCCGTGACGGGCACAACGGCGGCGAGCGACGTGCCGATGTGGTCGAGTGCGAAGTCGGCGCCGAATTGAAGCGGCGTCATGACGGCGGCGGCCAGCACGATCTGGATCAGAAGCCAGGTTGCGATTCCCGTGCCGAGCGTGGCCAGTCGCCCACGAGTGGCTTCGGTGCTGAGTTGCATGGCGCGGCGGGGCGAGATGCTACGATCGGACAACATGAGCGGCAGCGACGGCAGCCATCGCAGGAAGAGTCGCATCGCCAAAGCAGCATAGGCAAGCAGTAGCAGCGAGCAGATGCCGGCGCCGAGCCAGAAGACCGGCGGTCTCAGCACGATCAGTCCGTTGAAGTCATAGTCCGACCAGAGCACCGCGAGGGTTATTGCGACGGCGGCCACGAAGGGTGCGGCCAGCAGCAGGTACCTGACGACTTGCCTGAGCGCAAGTCCGCACAGGCCCCGCAGGTGGCGCATCAGCCGCGCGAACGTGGCGCGCAGGCTCGGCTCACCGGCGGCCAGCAGCAGCATCAGACCGGCCACTTCAAAGTATACGGCCGCCACGGCGATGGTTGCGATGACCAGCAATGCCACCAGGCCAACCGGGGATGTGAGAAACGCGGCGAGTTCGAAGTTTCCGACGGAGCAACGTCCCCAACGCCGCAGAAAGAGCTGGAGCAGCGTGCTCGTGATCGGGGCGAGCACCATGAACGTGAGCAACTCGAAGATCAGTGAGAGAGCGATGACGCGGGTGACCCTGCGGCGAAGCCGTCGGCCAACTGTGACGAAGCATTGGCGCAATTGAGTTGTCCCGCCTCCGTGATTGCGGGGGCCGGCCAAGGGCCGCGACGCGCTCATATCAGGTTTTGCTTGCGAAGGTCCTTGATCAGGAGTTTAACCAGACTGTCGATGACCTTGCTCGTGTTCTTCGGATCGACAGTCTCGGATCTGGCCGACCAGACCAGCTTACCGGTACTGCTGTCGTAGAGGTTGGTTTCCAGCTCGTAGACTTCGTACGAGGTGTAGTATCCGGGGGTGTAGACCTCGTCGTAGGCCCTGGAGTAGTAGCCGTACATCCCTCGGTGGTAGGGCGCGGGGTAGTAGGTTCGCGAGGGCGGATTGTACTGCGTCCGCTCCTCGACTCCGACGACGTGCGTGATGAGGACGGTCGAGGTGCCGGCCGACTGAACGGCCTGGTCGATCGCTTTCTGGTCCAGCTTCTCGGGTGAAGAGATTTGCGTGTAGCCCGCGACGGCCTCGACGTTGGCTTTCTCGAGACGGGCGACGAACGTGTCCTCGAACTGCCGCCGTACGGCCTTGTCCTGCGAGAGGCCGATAACGAGCACGCTGTCGATGGGGCGTTGTTGGTAGGACTCGTCGGCCCAGGTGGCCGTGAGGGTCGTGGTGCGGCAGGAGATGATGGACAGGGAGACCAGTGGCGCCAGGATGAGGGTAAGAAGATTGGTTCTCATTGCACGAGGCCTCCGGCTTGCTCGAGTTCCGTTGCGCGAGGTTCACTTGCTCAACGCTGGGGAGTATCGTAACGGGGTGTGCGGGGTATTTCCAGGCGGGAGTGCCGCGGTTGGGGGTTTGCGGAATGAAGATGGAGCATGCCCACGCGAGCGTGGGCATGGCACCCTATGAGTGACAGGCAGCCACGCCATCCGGGGATATCGGCATGGCCCCCGACGAGCAGCGGGCGTTCATGGCATCCGTGCCGGCCGGTCCCCCACCCCTTGCTGCGCAAGGGAGGGGCACCTTGCGCCTGATTGGTAGTCGCTGAGGAGGTTAATCGAATGATTGCGAGACGAATTACGAGCGCACTTGCCGGCGTTGTCGTGACGCTGGGCTTGTCCGGTTGTGCCACGACGGACCCGCATCGCGAGGAACGCATGACGCACGGGTACGTTTACTACCTGGACGGAGCCGGCGGCGGGGGCGCGATCGTTAACTACGCGGGCGGCGTCCAGAAGGGACTGATCGACGCCGGCTACGGTGGTGCCGGAGAGATGTTCAAGTGGCAGACCGGACTGGGCGTCGTAGCCGACCAGACGGCCAGCGAAGGCTATAAGCGTAAGAAAGCGGAGGAACTGGCCGACAAGGTGCGGGCCTACAGGGCGGAGCATCCGGGCGCGCCGGTGACGCTGATGGGGCTTTCTGCGGGGACGGCCGTCGCGGTGTTTACGCTCGAGGCGCTTCCGGTGGGGACCGCGACGGAGAACGTTATTTTGCTGGCCGGGTCGTTGAGTTCGAGTTACGACCTGACCGAAGCGCTGCGGCGGGTCAAGGACAAGCTGTACGTGTTCTCGTCGGACAAGGACGCGGTGCTGGGGTTTCTGGTGCCGATGAGCGGGACGGCGGATCGGGCCAAGGGGACAACCGAGACGATCGGGCTGCAAGGTGTGCGCGTGCCGGAGGACGCGTCGGCCGAGACGCTGGCGCTGTACGATAAGGTGGTCGAGATACCGTGGAACGAGCGTTTCAGCGAGTACGGGCATCGCGGCGGGCACACCGACGTGGTCAGATCCAGTTTCGTGCGGGCGTTCATCGCGCCGCTGGTGGTGTCGCGGTATAAGCGGGGGTCTTTTGCGTCGGAACCGGAGGCCGGCGGGGTGCGCAATCCGAAGTTCGAGCGCTGGGCGCGGTTCCGGCCTGGTTCGTGGGTGGCGTATGAGGGCTATCAGATCATCGACGGCGTTCGGCGGACGGTTCGCGGGAAGCGTACGCTTGTTTACCGCGAGGACGATCATCTGATCGTGGACGCGGAAATCGACGGGATTGACCCGGACGAAGACGTGGAACCGTACAATCGCCGCTATTTCATCACGAGGATGGTCGAGCTGGAGGATGATCCGGGCCTTCACCCTTCATCGACGGTCAAGCGTGGCGAAGAGGAGACTGTCACGGTCGGCGACAGGCGGCTGTCGTGCCGGGTTGAGACGATCAGCGCGGCGGGCGAGTTCAGCGAATGGGGTGTCGATCCGGAGATCGAGGTGTGCGCGTCGCCGGAGATTCCGGGCGGATTCGCGCGCATGCATCTGAAGGCTCGGTGGGATGATCGGCCGGTCGAGATTGTGATGAAGGCGACGGGGTTTGGGATTGAGCGGTAGGTGGGCCTCTGGCGCATGGCCGGCAGGTTTACGTTGGGTTCTGCTCCGCGTCATCCGGGGCTGGTGATGGGGGGCGCTTGGCGGGCTATACGACGCGGTGGAGTGAATGGTACTTGCGGGCGCCGCGTGGGTCGCGTTGGCCTGTTCTCTGATGAATCCGTCCCCCAGCCTTCGCTTCGCGAGGGATGGGGCACGGCGATGGACGGCCCTGGGCTCGCAGCACCCCTTTTCCGGCGCGCCGCGAAAACGGCTCGTCTTCAAGGGCGGCTTGCGGCTCTCCGATATCAACATCGTCCGATAGATTGGCACGCACCATCGGTTCGGGGACAGGCTCTGCGGAACGGACCGGACGTCATGACTACCGCGACTGGCGGATGGGCGAGTGATGTTCATACGTCCGCGGCGCGGCCTGTTTTTGTTGGGGGGGCTCCGCGCAGCGGGACCACTCTGGTCAGCCTGATACTCAACGCCCATCCTGATTTGGTCTGCGGGCCGGAGGCGGATCTCCTTCGCTGTCATCCCTGCGTCGCACGCATGCCGGCGAGCCTGCCCCGCTGGCTCTGGCACATGGCCCACGGTTGGGCCGACGGCTATGGGCATCTCGCCGAGCACTTCGGGATCTCTCTGTGGCAGATACGGCGGATGCGGCGGCGTTCGGCGAGCGGGGCCGAGTTCATCGACCGCTTCTTCGGCGAGTACGCGCGCCGGCACGGGGTCACGCGCTGGGCCGAGAAGAGCCCGGCCAACGTCAAGTGTCTCGATTTCATTTTCGAGCATTTTCCGGGGGCCCACTTTGTCCACGTGATTCGCGACGGCCGAGACATGGCCTGCTCGATACGGCAGTGGATTACTTTGCGGGCGGGGCGCGGTGATCGAGGCCGGGGGAGTGACGCGCGGCGCGGGCTTTGGACGCAACCGGAGCAAGGGGCGGGGGGACGAAGGGACGAAGGGACGAAGGAGGGGCTTCTTTCCCGATGCAAGTCGCTGGCATCGAGCAAGTTACATGTGCGCGACGATGAGGATCTTCGCGGGCGGAAGACAAACTCGACGTTGGTGGTGAAGCGGCCCTATACGATCGCCGAGGGCATCGAGCTTTGGGTCGAGTGGGTGGGTCTCGGACGTGCCTGGAAGGATCACCCGAACTATCTAGAAGTTCGTTATGAGGATCTGGTGGTCAATCCGGAGCCGGTGCTGCGGTCTTTATGCGATGCGATCGATCTGGAATGGGACCCGGCGATGATCGATTACCATGGTCGGCAGCAGGCGGCCCGGCCTGAGTTGAGCGCTGCCGCCCACGCTGCGACGCATCAGCCCATATCGCCTGCGGCCGTCGGGCGATGGCAGCATGAGTTGTCCCGCGCGGAGCGCGTCGTCGTTGAGGAGATCGCGGGTCCTTTGCTGCGCGAGTTGGACTACACCTGCTCGGCAGGGTGGGTGGACGGTTGAGCGGAGTGCTTACTCGGCGGGCAGACGGGTCAGGCGGGCAAAGAAGGCGGAGGATGGTTCAGGCGTTGTAAGCCAGCCCCGCTTTGCGCTGCGCTTCGCCCGGGGACGGCGATGCGAGGCCCGCTTCGCGGACATTGATTGCGCGACGGGGTACATGATGTTTGCGGGCGTGGTGCGGGCTGCGGTGTTCTTTGATACATCCGTCCCCCGCGGACGTAACGCAGGTTGCCGTAATCTTCTTTGGTATATCCGTCCCCCACCCTTTGCTTCGCAAAGGATTGGGCACCCCCGCAAAGGATGGGGCATCCACCGCGCGGGCTGCGCTAATCTTCTTTGGTATATCTGTGCCCGCTGTTGTCGTGATGGAATCGGGAGCCCACGTCTGAAGACGTGGGCCACCCGGTCAGTCCGCCTTACGGGCGCGGCTCGGTAAAGCACTGGGGGGTCCGCCTGAGGCGGACCAGTGGCACTCGTTATTCAGAATTACTCCACCGTCCAGGTTTCGCCGGCTCTGAAGAGGTCGTCCAGGCGGCCTTCTCCTTTGGTGTTGATGGCGTCCTTGACGAGTTCGTCGAGCATGGCGTCGTAGGTCGGGTGCTCAATGGCCCGGAAGACGCCGATCGGCTCGGGGAACTGGGGGTAGTACATGCGGCTCAGCATGTAGGCCAGGGTCGGCTCTTGGGCCCTCTCGTCGTGGAACAGCAGATCGTCCTCGGTGATGCCCTCGCCCAGGTAGACGATTTCGGGTTGGAGGCCGTTGAGGCGGATGCCCTTGTCGCGGTTCTTGCCGAAGATGACCGGCTTGCCGTGCTCGAGGACAATGGTCATGTCATCGCGCATCTCCTTGCCGGTGGCGTACTCGAAGGCCTTGTCGTTGAAGATGTTGCAGTTCTGATAGATCTCGACGAACGACGTGCCCCGGTGGGCGGCCGCGCGCTCGATGATGTTGGCCAGGTGCTTGGTGTTCACGTCGTGCGAGCGGGCGACGAAGGTGGCCTCGGCGCCGATCGCGACCGACAGCGGCTGGAGCGGGTAGTCCACCGCTCCGAACGGCGTCGAGCGGGTTTTCTTGCCCTTCTCGGACGTCGGGGAGTACTGGCCCTTGGTCAGGCCGTAGATGCGATTGTTGAACAGCAGGATCGTAACGTCGAGGTTTCGGCGGATGATATGCAGCAGATGGTTTCCGCCGATGCTGAGTCCGTCGCCGTCTCCGGTTACGACCCAGACGTCCAATGCGGGATTGGCGCATTTGACGCCGGTGGCGATGGCGGTGGCGCGGCCGTGGATGCCGTGGACCCCGTAGGAGTCGACATAATACGGGAAACGGCTGGAGCAGCCGATGCCCGACACGAAGACGAGGTTTTCCTTGGGTGTCTGGAGATCGGCCAGCACCTTCTTGGTCTGGGCGAGGATCGAGTAGTCACCGCAGCCGGGGCACCAGCGGACGTCCTGGTCACTGGCGTAGTCTTTGGCCTTCAGTTGTTCAAGGGTCACGTCGGCGGCCATCGTTTATCAACCTTTCAGAACTTCGTTGATTTTCTCTTCAATCTCAGTGATCTTGAACGGCTTGCCCTGGACCTTGGGGAAGCTGATGAGATCGACGTCGAATCGCGATCTCAGCACGATCGGCAGTTGCCCCATGTTGATCTCGGGCACCAGAATCTTATCGAAGCGGGCGAGCACGTCGCCGGTGTTCTTGGGCAGCGGATCGAGGTAGCGCAGATGGGCGCAGGCGACCTTGAGGCCCTTGGCCTGGGCGTGCTCGACGGCGCTGATGTTGGTTCCGTAGGTGCTGCCCCAACCGAGCACAAGCAGGTCAGCGTCCTCTGGTCCCTCGATCTCAAGGGGCGGGATATCGTCGGCGATGCCGGCGACCTTGGCCGCACGCAGCTTGACCATTTTCTCGTGGTTTTCCGGGTCGTAGCAGACGGCGCCGGTGATGTGCTCCTTCTCAAGCCCTCCGACGCGGTGCTGCAAGCCCTTGGTGCCCGGCAGGGCCCAGGGGCGTGAAAGCCAGTCATTGCGGGCGTAGGGGAGGAACTTGTTTCCTTCGCCGTTACCGCTGGGGCCGGGATGCTGTACGCGGAGGTCGGGCAGATCATCGACGTCGGGAATCCGCCACGGTTCGGCCCCATTGCCGAGATAACCGTCGCTTAGCAGGATGACCGGGGTCATGTACTTGAGGGCGATACGGAAGGCCTCGATGGCCATGGCGAAGCAATCGCCTGGCGTGGCGGCCGCCAGGACCGGGATGGGGCATTCACCG
Organism: uncultured Phycisphaeraceae bacterium; assembly: GCA_964574815.1. Taxonomy (GTDB): domain Bacteria; phylum Planctomycetota; class Phycisphaerae; order UBA1845; family UBA1845; genus CAZNPL01. The sequence goes on along the minus strand of CAZNPL010000025.1, from coordinate 85,351 downwards.
TTTCGTCCGTAGACTGCCTGAAGCAGGTCGGCCTGTTCCGTCTTGGTGGGCAGGCCGGTGCTGGGTCCGCCGCGCTGGACGTTGACGACGACCATCGGCAGTTCGGTCATGACGGCGAGGCCGAGGGCCTCGGATTTCAAGGCGACGCCCGGGCCGCTGGTGCCGGTGACAGCGCATTCGCCGGCGAATGCGGCGCCGATGCACGCCGTGATGGCGGCGATCTCGTCCTCGGCCTGGAAGGTCTTTACGTGATAGTTCGGGTACCGCGAGAGCGTGTGCAGGATGTCGCTGGCCGGGGTAATCGGGTAGCTGCCGTAGAAGAGGGTCTTCTCCGCCCGGCGTCCGGCGGTGATGAGGCCCATGGCCATCGCTTCGTTGCCGGTGATCTTGCGATAGGTTCCTGGCGGGATCTTGGCCCGCGTGATGCGGTATCGTGTGGTGAAGATCTCGGCCGTCTCGCCGTAGAAGTAACCGGCCTTGAGGGATCGCGTGTTCGCCTCTGCCACGGCGGGAACGTTCTTGAATTTGGTCTCGATCCAGTTGAGGGTGGGGTCGAGCGGGCGGTCGTACATCCAGTAGACCAGCCCAAGCGCGAAGAAGTTCTTGGTTCGCAGCAGCGCTTTGTTGCCCAGTCCCGTGTCCTTGGCGGCCTCGAAGGTGAGCTTGTCGATCGGGACCTCGAACACGTGGTAGTTGGACAGCTCGCCGGTCTCGAGCGGGTTTTTCTCGTAGCCTGCCTTGCCGAGGTTGGTTTTATTGAAGGCATCGGCGTTGACGATCACGATGCCGTTCTCGGCCAGATCGGCGAGGTTGACCTTGAGGGCGGCCGGGTTCATTGCGACCAGCACGTCACAGCCGTCGCCCGGCGTATGAATCCGGTTCTGGCTGAAGTTGAGTTGGAAACCGCTCACGCCGGCCAGCGAGCCGGCCGGTGCTCGAATCTCCGCGGGAAAGTCCGGGAAGGTGGCAATATCATTGCCAACGATCGCGGAGGTGTTGGTCAACTGCGTGCCGGCGAGCTGCATTCCGTCTCCGGAGTCGCCCGCGAAGCGGACCACGATATGGTCCAGCGGCACGATTTTGACTGTCCTGCTCTGTTTGCTCGTTTCCGTTGCCGAGGATGCGCCCATCGCTCCCGATGCTCCTGATCAACCAAACCCTCTGTTCACTAGAGGTGTAACCGAATCGATTGTATTGCAACCCCTCGTCCGCGGCCCGCGTCAACACCGCCGGACGGCTTATGCCGAGCATGCCATCGAGCAGATGGCGTCCTCCCTCGATGGCACTCCTGCCTACTGTCGGCCACCCAACCTGGTTGCCGGCAAGCGCCCATTGGCCGCCGTCTGCATTACTGGCATATATCATACCGCCGAGCCACGTGTCGAAACGCGTCATCGGCGGTGCCTGGCCTCTTGTCCACTGGACGCCATGCGACCTGCGGCTGCCGCATCGCCAGCCCGCCCAGCCGGGTTGTCACTCAATAGCTCAAGCCGACTCGGTCACCCTTCTCGCTCGATGGCCGCGTTCGCGACCGTTCTCGGTATCTTCCTGCGTTGTCGGACCGGAACCAGTCGCGGAACGCACTTGGACCGTGGCATGAAACATTCCGCCACAGATCGTAGTGGATCTGAGTGATTCCCTTCCGACCCCATTCTCGTGCTAAAAAAGGATAAGGTTCTCATTTGCCGAATACAAGTGCTCCGCGCTTTATCAGCCGATTTATTGCCCGATTCGTCCGTTTGGGCCGGCCTCGCCGGCGGTAGCCCGCCCTGGTTCGGAATTCGACCATCGGGAAAACGCCGTCACTCGCGGTCGGACCGCGCGGCAGGACCGCGCGTCCTCTGGTGCGAGCAATGGCGCAAGAGACTTTATCGGAGGAGGCGGTTCCGGCCGTCGCGGGTTTCCCTCGGCGTTGTCGGCACGCATCCCGCCGGCCCCAGGGTCCAATGTTGTCGCAATTGCCGCCCGGCCGGGAGCCGACAGCGGTCGGCGTTCGGCTTGCCGCGGTGCCGATGTTCGATTAGGAAGCGCCGCGGCCCGCGATTCGCGATGGAGAGGCGTGAGGTATGGCATGGGATGGCCTGTTGGCGGCTGGGGACGCGCGGTTTGTGAGCTCCGGGGGTTTGCTCGCCCTCATCGTCCTGGCGGCTGTGTTGGGGGGCTACGTCGCTCGGTTGGTTCGGGTCCCACGGGTGGTGGGGTATCTTGTAGCCGGGGCGCTGCTGCGGATCGTGCTGGTCCAGGTGCTGCTGGGGGAGGCGGGGGGCGACCAGGCCCGCGATATGCCGGCGGCGCCGGCGGAGCCGCTGCAACCGATCAAGACGCTGGCGCTGGGTCTGATCCTTTTCGTCATCGGCGGGGTCTTCGAGAAAAGTCACATCCAGTCCGTGGGCAGACGAATTCTGCGTGTCAGTGTGGTCGAGATCGTGACGGTTCTCGTGCTGGTAACCATCGGCTGCACGGTGGCGATGCTGATCGCGGGGTCGGTCTCGTTCGGGGAGGCGGTCAGTTGTGGCGTGCTGCTGGGGGCGTTGGGGATCGCGACGGCGCCGGCCGCGACGCTGCTGGTGCTACGTGAATACGAATCAAAGGGGCGTTTCAGCGACACGATTCTGTCGCTCACGGCGATCAACAACGTCGCGTGCATCGCGGTGTTTCACGGCGTTTTCCTGCTGCTGGCGAGCCTTGGGCTGGTCGAGACCTTGGGAGACGGGACACGTTTTGCGGTTATCGATCTTCTGATCACAACCGTCGGGAGCGTGGTGCTTGGCGTTGCGTTGGGGTTTGTGATTTCCATTCTGTTCGCCAAGACGTCGCTGACGGAGTTCATTCTCATTCTGCTGGGGGTGATGCTGGCGCTGGGACAGGGGGGTCGGTTTCTGGCCGATACGTTCCACGTCTCGTACAGCTTCCTGTTGACATCGCTGGCGATGGGGGCCGCTTTCGCCAACCTGGCGGTCGATCAGGACCGGCTTCATGATGGCCTGACCGGCATCAGCGGGCCGATCTTCTCAACGTTTTTCGTGCTGGCGGGGTACGAGCTGCATCTTAGTGAAGTGGGCGTTTTCGGCGTGGTGGGCATCGCGTACGTGGTGCTCAGGATAACCGGCAAGGCAATCGGGGGGTACATCGGACGGCAATGGGCCGATCCGGACGGGGAGATGCCCTCCTATGTCGGGCTGGGGCTGCTGTGTCAGGCGGGAGTGGCCATCGGGCTGGTCGACTGTCTGGTGGACACCTGGGGGACCGCCGGCGCGATGGGCTTCGTGGCCGACCCGCTGGCGCATCGACTGCACACGATCGTGGTCGGTTCGGTGGTGGTTTTCGAGTTGACGGGTCCGCTGGTGCTCAAGAGCACGATCGTCCGGAGCGGGGAGGTAAAGGCGATCACGCTGTTGCGGCGGCACCAGGCACCAGCGGTGTCGACGGCGTCGGCGACCCGACTGGCGTGGGAGGCCATGTTTCGGGCGTTGGGCCTGCGCCGGCCATCGTCGGTTCGGCAGGACGAGCCGGTCAAGGTGCGGCACATCATGCGTTCCAACATCCGGCTGCTGCAGGCGTCGGCGGGGTTTGACGACGTGCTGCACTTTGTGGAATCGAGCCGGTACAACGATTTTCCGGTGGCGGGGGAGGACGGCCGGCTGATCGGGATGATCCACTTTTCCGAACTGCGGAAGATGATGTATGACCCGGTGTTGCGCGATCTGGTGACGGCGATGGACCTGGCCGACGCCGGGACGCCGGTGGTGCCGGTGGATCTCCCTCTGACGGATCTGCTGGAGGTGTTTCAGCAGGCCAACACGGGACTGCTGCCGGTGGTCGAATCAGCGGGCAGCCGGAAGATCGTCGGTTTGGTGGAGCAGCGTGATTTGCTGCGTAATCTTCCGCGAGCGTAGCGACCGGTGGTGAACCGTCCGGATTCCGAGGAGGCGTTGGGGGGCGTCTGCCCAAGCGTGAACCGCGGCACCGTTACGGCGCGTGCTCTTGGCAGAAGATGCGCCGTCAGGCGTCTGCAGTTCAAATCCAGCCTGCGCGCACGCAAGGGTCCCGAGCGAACGCGCCACGGCGGAGGAAGTAAGCCCCTTCTGAATTCTGCGTTGTGGGCGACCCGACGCCCCCTTCCTTCATCGCGCTGAGCCCATCCTCCGCAAGGCGGACCATTGCCTCTCCCACCAGTTCCGCAAGTTTCGTGACCTCAGGCCCGACATTGGCTGCGCCGAGATGCTTCAAGCCTTCGAGCAGCTTTCTTGCGCGATCCCGGTTTCCTTCAGCCAGCGCATCACGGGCACGCCGGTCGATCTCCTTCGCCAGCGCGCGTGCATGACCGAACGTTGACAGCAGTTCTTCCTGCAACCGGTCGCGTTCCGTTGCGGGCAAACGCACGAAGTCCTCCTCCGAAAGACGAATTGGTCGGAGAGCGGAGGGCTCGGGGCGCCCATCGACCAACTCAAGGAACAGTTCGACGGCCCGGCCCTTGCGCTCCTCGGCGATCAGGGCTAGTACGTCATTGATGTTGTGGGGTTCGGTTGTCGGCGGCGGAGTGGGCGACTGTTCGGCAGGTTCGACTTGTACGCTATTGCGAGCTTCCTGGGGCGGTTGCAGTGCACGCAGGAGAAGGAAAGCGAGACCCGCAACGACCAGTACAGCGAGCAGCGCAACAGGTATCGTCGTTGGCCTTCCCAATGTGAACCTTTCCTAAGTTTGCGGTGGAGTAGCTTTGCGCGGGCGCAACCTATTGCTGAGGCGTGCGCTCGAACACCTGCAGGTCATCATCCCATATCGACAGGGCCGTCTCAGTGTCAACGGTCGTCGCCGCTTGTGGAATATCATGGTTTACAGCCAAGTCGGATATCACGTAGGAAATCTCGCCAACTTCGTCGCCGTCGGCGTCAAACGCGCGCAGCACGACGGTGCCCGGCCAGTACGTGGGGCCGTGGGGAGTGTCGATAACGGAATAATGACTGAACTCCGACGACGTCAGCGTGGTGCCATCGCTGGCAACCCGCTCGATTCGGACGGGGGTCCGCGGTGCTCCGGGCGCGGCATACAGGTGATGGACGTAATCCCTTCCTTCATAAGTTCCGCCGGGGAAGCTCGCCCGCTGGAGCTGAACGCCGTCTTCCTCGATGGGTGTCCAGGCGACGTCCCAGAAGGCGGCCGGAACCGCGTCGGCCTGAATGTCTCGAAATCGCAAGCGTAAGTCAGCATTGTCGTCAGTCACGGGATAACGAAATTGAAGCAGTTCGAACATCGGGTTGGGAAGCGTCGGCAGAAGCACCGCGTTGTCGCCTGATCCGTGCGACACGGCGCTGCCGGCTTCGCGCGACATGGTAAACTGCTCTCCATCGAAAGCAGCCTCGGTATTCAGGCCAGGGTATCTCGCCGGATCGACGAACGATTTAATCCTGTAACGGTCTCCGGTCGCACAGTAATGATACGATCCACGTGTCCCTACTTGCGGGGCAGGCACGTCGGAGCAAGCGGCGAGCGCGTCGCTTACGCTTATCTCCACCGACGCAGCGAACTCAATCGACGTGACCCACTGGAACTGCTCAAGCAATGCTCGCAGTCCGTCAGAGGGGTTGCCTGCATTGAAACAGACGACAGTTTGCACACCCCCGCCGATCTGATAACCCCCGCCGGGTTCCGTTGCCGTGTCGACCGGCTTGGGCTCATTGGGAGGCTTGGTCTCCCCGTGACCGAGAGGAACAACCAAAGTGATGAACAGGGCACACAAAAGCAGGACTTGAAACGGCTGGCTCCCGAGCTTCATGCCCGACCCCCCTTACAGAAACGGGTTCAGTGTGGAACGCAAACCGCCATTCTATATGCAATCTAACCCTGTTTTCGGACCTCGTCAAGTCAAAATCCAGTTTATGCATTAATTTTGCACAGTTGAGCCATCTACTCGTTAAAATGGGTGCGATGCTTTCCGGAAAGGTCTCCCAGGGGCACATTCGACCGTGCTGAGTGTGTCACGATGGGCGAGCGGTTCGGTTTTCTTAGTTCAGCGTTTTAAAACTCACGCCGTAGCCGGATAGGGCTTTTCCGGGTCGATGTCGAGGTCCTTCATGACCTGACTGACGGTTTCCATGGATAGGTCGCCTACGCGGGCGAGTTGGGACGTGGCGGCCAGCGTGATGAAGCGGTGGTCCACCTCGAAGAAGTTCCTCAAGTCGGCTCGGGCGTCGCTGCGGCCGAAGCCGTCGGTGCCGAGTGCGAAGAGACGCCGCGGGGTCCATCGGGCGATCTGCTCAGGGACGATCTTCATGTAATCCGTGGCGGCGACGATGGGGAAGGGTTCGTCCTTCAGTTGCTCGGTGACGTAAGGCAGGCGCGGACTCTCGCCCGGGTGCAGCATGTTCCAGCGCTGCACGTCGAGTGCGTCGCGCCGTAGCTGATTGTAACTGGTGATGCTCCAGACGTCGGCCCGTACGCCGTATTGCTCGGCCAGCAGCTCCTGGGCCTTGAGCGCTTCGCGCAGAATCGAGCCGCTTCCGAACAGGTGGATCTGCGGGCCGTCTCCGCTTTCGGCGGGGCGATACTTGTACATGCCCTTGAGGATGCCCTCCTCGACGCCTTCGGGCATGGGCGGCTGGACGTAGGGCTCGTTGGCGACTGTAAGATAATAAATCGCTTCCTCGCAGTCGTGGTACATCCGGCGGATGCCGTCGTGGATGATCACGGCGAGCTCGTAGGCATACGCCGGGTCGTAGCTTCGGACCGTGGGGAAGGTGCTGGCGAGCACGTGGCTGTGGCCGTCCTGGTGCTGCAGGCCTTCGCCGGCGAGGGTGGTTCGGCCGGCGGTGGCCCCGACGAGGAATCCGCGGGCGCGCTGATCGCAAGCGGACCAGATGCCGTCGCCGACGCGCTGGAATCCGAACATGGAGTAAAAGGTAAAGAACGGGATCATGGTCACGCCGTGCGTGGCGTAGGCAGTTCCGGCCGCGGTGAACGACGCGAGGGAGCCTGCTTCGGTGATGCCCTCTTCGAGGATCTGGCCACTCTTGTCCTCCCGGTAGTACATGAACAGGTGCGAATCGACCGGGTCGTAGAGCTGGCCTCTGGAGGCGTAGATGCCGTATTTTCGGAAGAGGGCGTCCATGCCGAAGGTGCGGGCCTCGTCCGGGATGATCGGCACGATGTAGCGCCCGATCTCCTTGTCGTCGAGCATGCGGGCCAGCATGCGGACGTAGGCCATGGTGGTGGCGACCTCACGATCGCCGGAGCCCTTGCGAAACTCGGCGAAGGCGTCCTGGCCGGGGGTCTTGAGCGGTTTCGCCTTGATCTGCCGCTGCGGCACGAAGCCGCCGAGTTCGCTCCGGCGGTCGAGCAGGTACTGCACTTCTTCGCTGTCCTTCGGCGGCCGATAGAAGGGGGTTTCTTCGAGTTCGTCATCGCGAATGGGCAGTTCGAAGCGGTCGCGGAAGTTCTTGAGCTCCTCGATGTTGAGCTTCTTCTGCTGGTGCGAGATGTTTCGCCCTTCGCCTGCCTCGCCGAGGCCGTAGCCCTTGATCGTCTTGGCCAGGATGACAGTTGGGGCGCCCTCGTGCCCGACCGCGCGCTTGTACGCCGCGTGGACCTTGGCGGGGTCGTGTCCGCCGCGGGCCAGTCCGGCGATCTCCTCATCGCTCATGTGCTCGACGAGCTGGGCGAGTTCGGGATCGGTGCCGAAGAACTTCTCGCGGGCGTAGCCGCCGGGCTCGACGGTGTATTTCTGCCAGTCGCCGTCAACGGTTTCGCCCATTCGTTGTTCAAGCAGGCCATGCTCATCAGCGGCGAAGAGTGGGTCCCAGTTCGAGCCCCACAGGACCTTGAGGACGTGCCAGCCGGCGCCGCGGAAGGTGGCCTCGAGCTCCTGGATGATCTGGCCGTTGCCGCGGACGGGTCCGTCGAGGCGCTGCAGGTTGCAGTTGATGACCCAGATGAGGTTGTCGAGCGATTCACGGGAGGCCAGGGTGATGGCCCCGAGACTTTCCGGCTCGTCCATTTCACCGTCGCCGAGGAAGGCCCACACATGGGAGCCTTCGGTGTGCTTGATGCCGCGGTGTTCGAGGAAGCGGTTGAAGCGTGCCTGGTAGATCGAGTTGATCGCGCCCAGCCCCATCGAGACGGTGGGGAACTGCCACACGGTTGGCATCAGCCAGGGGTGGGGATAGGACGAGAGGCTGTGCTCTTCGGCCAGCTCGCGCCGGAAGCCGTGCAGGTGCTTGGGCGAGAGGCGGTATTCGAGGTACATCCTGGCGTAGACACCCGGGGATGCGTGGCCCTGGAAGAAGATCTGGTCGCCGCCCCCTTCGGTGTCGCTGCCCTGGAAGAAGTGGTTGAAGCCCACTTGGTACAGCGTCGCGCAGGACATAAAGGTCGAGATGTGTCCGCCTATGCCGCTGCTGGCCCGGTTCGCCCGGACCACCATGGCCATGGCATTCCAGCGGATGAGGCTTTTGATGCGGCGTTCGATGGCCCGGTCGCCGGGGTAGGGCGGCTCCTCGTCCACGGGGATGGTGTTGACGTAGGGCGTGTTGGCGGTGAACGGCAGCACGACTCCGTTCTTCTTGCCCCAGCGGATGAGGCGTCCGAGGAGGAACTGGGCCCGCGCGGGTCCGGCCCGACGGACGACCTCGTCCATCGAGTCGATCCAATCCTGCGATTCGGCCGGATCAATATCCCGAACACGCTTGGCCATGGGGGGAAACTTAGCCGCTCCCGGTGTTGCGTCAAGGCGGCAGTGCAAAGCCTCCGGCGGGGTGTTGTTGCCTCGTCGTGGAACTGGATCGAATGCAGGTTAAGCTGCGTTAGTGGCCGGCACCGCCGGACAAGCACGCGGTTCGGCGTTGGACCTTTGCCGTGATTCGAAACATACCTGGCGCGGGGAGGCAGTTTGTCTCACTCTGATTGAAACAAATCAGAGGCAGAGAGGGGAAAGCAGAGAGCGGAAAGGAGAGGGCGTGTGGAGGTCGGGTGCCCGGCGTAGACGGTTTTGCTTCATTTATTGCGGGGTGGTTGGCCTGGGGCGGGAAATTCTCATTTTTCTTTGAATTGCGTGTAAGAAATCGGGGCTGAATCAGACTTACTTGCGGCGGCTCGCGCGGGGCGGGTGCAGGTGGTGTCCTCGCCGGTGCGGGCGCAGGGGGCGTTTGTGAGCTTGGTGCTCGGGCGCGATGCGACGGTGCGTACGCCCGGCGGTTCAGGAGACGGTTTCATGCGGTTGCTAAGGCGGTTTGCAGGGCGCTTCGTTCTGGCGGCCTTGGTCATGTTGGCGGCGGGGTCTGTTGAGGGGCAGACCGTGATCCATGTGGACGATGACGCGCCGCCCGGTGGCGACGGCACGTCCTGGGCGACGGCCTACGACTCGCTGCACGACGCGTTGGCCGCGGCACAGTCCGGCGACCAGATCTGGGTAGCGGCGGGGCGGTACGTGGGGAACTTTACTCTGGCGTTGGGCGTTGGACTCTACGGCGGCTTCGCCGGCACGGAGACCGAGCTCAACGAGCGCGACTGGGTCGCGAACCTGACGATCCTCGACGGCAACCACTGGAAGAGTGTGATCATTGCGCCTCCCGAGGGGACCGCAACGACGCGGGTCGACGGCTTTACTATAATGAACGGCCTTGGGGACTACGGCGGCGGTGTGCGCGCGGTCGAGTCGTCTCCGACGATCACGAACAACTCCATCACAGGCAATTGCGCGCACGAGGGCGGCGTGGTGTACTTGCAGGACTCCTCGGCAACGCTCGCGAACAACAGAATCGTGTCCAACGGCGGCGGCTCTTGCCTTAGTTGGCGGACCGACGGGGTCTACCTGGACTCTTGCTCCGCAACGATCAAAGGCAACACGATCGCAGGCAATCGCGGCAGCGGGCTGCGTCTGTGGCACTCTTCGGCGTCGATCACGGATAACAGGATCACAGGCAATCGCTTTGGCGGACTGCTTCTGGGGCACTCCGCCGCGACGGTCACCAACAACGTAGTCGTCGGGAACGGCGGCGGAATGCATCTGGAATACTGTTCCCCGACGATCGCGAACAACACCATCACGGGCAATGGCAGCAGCGGTATCTCCCTGGAGTCTTCCTCTCCGACGATCACGAACAACACGATTGCGCGCAACGACGGCAGCGGGTTACACCTGGAATCTTCTTCGCCGATCATTGCGAATACGATCGTGGCGTTCAACGCGTCCGGCATCGATCAAGTCGGAGAGGAGCCTGGTACGCCGACATTGCGTTACAACTGTGTCTACGGTAACAGGAAGCACGATTTCTCGGGTTTGGCCGACCCGACGGGAATCAACGGAAACATCTCGGCGGATCCGCTCTTGGGGGATTCGCGATATGGCAACGTGCATATTCAGCCGCACTCACCCTGCGTGGACGCAGGCAAGAACGGCGACTTGTTCGGTGAATTCGACATGGACGGCGAGCCTCGCGTCCTGCCTCCGGACGGGCCCGTGGACATCGGCGCCGACGAGTCGGACGGCACGGCATGGGCCGAGGGGCCTTACAGTATCGTGCGCGTCAGCCCAACGGGGGACGACGCGAACGACGGCTCGTCGTGGCCCTTGGCCAAGCGCACGGTCCAGGCGGGGATCGACGCGGCATCCGCGTCTGGCGGCGAGGTTTGGGTGCAGGGCGGGACATACCGCGGGCAGATCATGCTGCCCGCGTATGCGTACGTCTACGGTGGATTCTCCGGTGGTGAAACATCGCGAGACTACCGAGACTGGGGCGCCCACGTGACGACGTTGGATGGGTGGCGGGATGGCTCCACGGTGACGGGCATTGGAGGCTATAGAGTCGGCGCCATCGACGGTTTCACAATTATCAATAGTAAAGTATCTCGCGGTAGTGGGGTGCACTTGACGGGCTCTCCAGTGGTTTCGAACAACATCATCGTGGGCCACCGGGACGGGGGAATGGTAGTGGTCAGTTCCTCCTCCGCATTGATTGTGAACAACACCATCACGGGCAACAGAAACGATTATTCGGCAGGGGGCGGCTTGGCTCTTTATGGCTCCTCCCCAACTATTATTCACAACACGATTCGGGCAAACAGCACGGAGACGGAAGGCGGCGGCGGACTATACCTAGAGTCGTCCTCTCCGCTCATCGCGGGCAACACGATCACCAGTAACAGCAGCCCCGAATACGGCGGAGGTTTGTACCTGCGAGAGTCCTCGCCGACGATTGTCAGCAACGCGATCATGGGCAACGGCGCGCGGGACGGCGGCGGCGGGCTATTCTTGTGGAACTCCTCCCCGACGCTCGCGAACAATACGATCACCGCCAACGACGCCGGCTGCTTCGGCGGCGGTGGCGTTTACCTCCGGGCGTCCTCGCCGACGATTGCAAACACAATCATTGCGTTCAATTCCTCGGGAATTCATCAGCAACCACTATACGCCGGCGCGCCGACGCTGCGATACAACTGCGTCTACGGCAACGATAAGTACGACTATTTCGGGCTCACGGACCCCACCGGGACCGACGGCAACATTTCCGAAGATCCGTTGGTGACGGACTTGCGCTACGGCAACGTGCACATCCAGCCCGGTTCGCCCTGTGTGGACGCCGGAAGCAAGGCGGACGCTTTGACTGAGTCTGACATCGACGGCACGTCACGTATTCAGCCCAAAGACGGGACCGTGGACATCGGTGCCGACGAATCCGACGGCACATTCTGGGCGGCGGGGCCGTATACGACCGTTCGCGTGAGCCCCGCAGGGGACAATGCGAACGACGGTTTGTCCTGGGCGCTGGCCAAGCGTACGGTCCAAGCGGGCGTCGATGCGGCATCGGCACGTGGCGGCGAAGTTTGGGTGCAGGCGGGGACGTATGAGGAGCACATCACACTTGCTTCCCACGCGTACGTGTATGGCGGCTTTGTTGGAGATGAGACAGCGCGAGGTGAGCGGGACTGGCGGGCCAACGTCACGACCCTATCCCGGCGAACCCATTGGGACAGACCGGTCGTCGCTGCTCGGGCGGGCTTCAGAGTCAGCGCCATCGACGGTTTCACGATCACCGGAAGTGAGTATTACGCCGGCGTGTACGTTGCCGGCGCCTCCCCGACGATCGCTCATAACACCATCTCGGGAAACCGCGTAAGCGGAGTGGCCGTTTACTGCTCCTGTCCAACGATTGCAGGTAACTTCATCACGGGCAATAAGAAAAGTATGCACGGGGGCGGGGTATATCTTTACTATTCCGACGCGGCGATCGTCAACAACGTCATCGCGGGCAATGAGGCTCGTCAATACGGCGGCGGGTTGTACGCGTACCACTCGTCCCCGACGGTCGCGAACAACACGATCGTAGTTAACGAAGCCGGCTTTACCGGGGGTGGCCTGTTCGTGCACACGGGCTTTCCGGATATTACGAACACGATCGTGGCGTTCAATTCTTCGGGGCTGTTCCAGTTCAACGGCAACCCGCTGCTGCGGTCGAACTGTGTGTTCGGGAATACGGAATACGACTACTTCAACGTTGCCGACCCGACCGGGAGCGGCGGCAATCTGTCGGTCGATCCGCTGTTTGTGGCGTTGCCCGAGGCGGGGGAGGACGACCTGTGGGGTACGGAGGACGATGAGCTCGGTGATCTGCAATTGTCAGCCGGTTCGCCTTGTGTTGACGCCGGAGATAACGCGGGCGTGCCCGTGGATGTGTTGGATCTGGATCGGGATGGCGATTCTTCCGAGCGTTTGCCCTTCGACCGGATCGGATCGCCGCGGTTTGTGGATGATCCGGTTGCGGCGGATGTCGGCGACGGGGTGGCGCCGATTGTGGATATGGGGGCGTATGAGCGATTGCCTGCGGATTGCGGGGGTGATGCGGGCGTGGTTCGGGACGGCGCTGTGGACTTGGTGGACTTTGCGGGCTTGGCCGAATGCGCGGACGGGGCTCCCGACCAAGTGTGGTGGCCGTGCGAATGCTTCGACGCGAATGGCGACGGGTTCGTTGACCTGCTCGATTTCGGTGTGTTTCAGGTGACGTTCACGGGTGGGTAGAAGGAGGTGCCGTGCGAGTCGGCCGGAGGGTAGGCTGAAATGTCGGGCGGAGCCCGACCTACAGTGGCGTGTCAGGCGGGGCGTGGGCTACAGTTTAGGAGTTGTATCAAGATGTACCCTACGATGCTACAGCAGGTGCATCGAGATGCACCCTACGTTGTGTGTCCGAGCCGCCGCCGCACGGAAGGAACGCACGGGCACCCGGCGGGTGGAACCCGCCCTACGACTGCATGCCCACGCGAACATGGGTTTGGCACCCGTGGCCCTCGTGGCAACTGACGCGCGGCGCTTGGCAAGCATGAACATGGCACGCCATTGCATCCAGTGTACCTTGCTTGCTTTTAGAATAGCGTTGATTCGTCGGGGGTCGTGTTCTGGGGTTTGTGGGGTTCTTGGAGGCCCAGATGGGTGTAGGCGGCGGAGGTGGCCTGGCGGCCCTGGCGGGTTCGGACTACGAAGCCGATTTGTAATAAGAACGGCTCTACTACGTCCTCCAGCGTATCGCGCTCCTGGCCCATGGTGGCGGCTATGGCCTCGATGCCGGCGGGGCCTCCTTTGTAGACCCGGGCGAGCGAGGTGAGGTAGGCCCGGTCGAGCTCGTCGAGGCCCAGCGGGTCCACTTGTTGGACGTCGAGGGCGTGTTCGACGACTTTGGGGGTGAGGATGCCGTCGGCCCGGACCTGGGCGTAGTCTCGGACGCGCTTGAGCAGGCGGTTGGCGACTCGGGGGGTGCCTCGGCTGCGGGCGGCGACGATTTCCAGGGCGCCGTCGGTGGCCTCGATTTCGAGTCGGGCGGCGGATCGCTTCAGGATTTCGGCGAGTTCTTCGGGGCTGTAGAAGTCGAGATGGTACTGGTGGCCGAAGCGGTCGCGCATGGCGGCGGAGAGGAGGCCTGCGCGGGTGGTGGCTGCTATCAGGGTAAAGCGTTTGAGTGCGAAGTTGACGATTCGGCCTCCGAGGCCTCCTTCGATGGTGAAATCGACGCGGAAGTCTTCCATCGCGGGGTAGAGGAACTCCTCGACGATGCGGGGGAGGCGGTGGACCTCGTCGATGAAGAGGACGTCGCCGGTTTCGAGTTGGGTGAGGACGGTCATGAGGTCGGCTTGGCGGGCGAGGGAGGGGCCTGAGGTGACGCGGAGGTTTTTGCCGCCCATCTCGTTGGCGATGACGTGGGCGAGGGTGGTTTTGCCAAGGCCCGGTGGGCCGTCGAGGATGACGTGTTCCAGCGGTTCGGCGCGGGCTCGTGCGGCCTGCATGGCGATCTGGAGTTTTTCGATCACGCCGGTCTGGCCGACCATTTCGGCAAGTCGGCGGGGGCGGAGGGATTGGTGGAAGACGTCCTCTGCGGGGCTGGTGGATTGTGCTGAGATGATTCGTTCGCGGGCCATCAGTTACTCGTTATGGTTGTCGGGTGATGAGCCTCGTTTGATTCGCATTGGTCTTTGGCCGACCGCTCCTTGGCAGTGGCAGTAGTGATCGGTCCGGTCGCTTGCGCTCCCGGCTCTGATTGCTCCGCTCCCTTACGGTCGCGGCTCGGAAAGCTGCACTGCTCGAGCGCAGTGACATTTGTTAGCCCTCGACTCCGGTTTTGATTTTGTAGGCGGCTCGGATCCAGTCATCGGCGCTTTGGATGTCGCTGTGCAACTGGGCGGCTCTTTCGAGCCACTGCTCCGCGTCGGTGCGGCCATCGCCCAAGGCTACCATGACCTCGAGGGCGTCGCGCTGGTCCGGCGTGAATCGGGCCGTGTCCACGCGTCGAACGCCGGAGGCGGCGATGGCCACGTCCTCCATCTTGCCCTTCAATTCGGCGACGATCAACTCCGCGGCGCGGGCTCCGATTCCGGGCAGGCGTTTCAAGGCCGCGGTGTCGACCTGCTCGATCCAGGCGGCGATGTGACCGACCGGCTCGCTGAGTGCCTTGAGGGCCTTTCGCCAGCCGATTCCCTTTACCGAAATAAATCGGCGGAAGAAAATCTTGTCTTCAGGGTGGAGGAAGCCGACGAGCACGGGGTCGAGGTGTCCGCCGCTCTGGTTTCCCTCGATGAACAGAAACGTGTGCAGCGTAACTTCGCGCCCTCGGCGGGCGGCGAGTTCGCCGATGGCGTAGCGCGGCACCGCGACCGTGTAGCCGATGCCCGAACGTTCGACGACGACGGTTTCCTCGTGTACCTCAACGAGTTGGCCGGTTACGTGGTTGATCATCGCGGCACCGGGTAGGTTTCCTGCGAGCGGAGGGCCTCGATGCAGCAGAGGGCTACGGCGAGGGCGTCGGCGACATCGCTCGGCTCGGGGAGGTTCGGCAGGGCGAGGGCGGACTTGATGGCCCGCTGCATCTGGGTTTTGGAGGCCCGGCCGTTGCCGGTGAGGTAGCGTTTCACCTGGGTGGCGTTGAAGTCGTGGACCCGGACGTCGTAGCGGGCGGCGGTGGCGAGCAGGACGCCTCGTGCGTGTCCCATGAGGATGGCCGTTCGGGGGTGTTTGTAGTGGGCGTAGAGGTGTTCGACGCCGACGGCGGCGGGTCGCCATTGCGCGAGCAGGCCGGCGAAGTCGCGTTCGAGCTGATTGAGTCGTTCGGGGAGGGGGGCGGAGTCGTCGGTCCGGCAGATGCCTGCGTCACGGATGAGGATTCGTTCGGTCTCCAGGCCCAGGACGGCGTAGCCGGTGGTGCCGAGTCCCGGATCCACGCCGCACACCTCCATGTCGTTTTGCTCCTCCGTTGAGTCGGGGTTCTGCTGTCGGTTGTATTGTGCGAGACCGCTCCATGACTGTCGTGGTACTGATCGGGTCGGTCGTCGCACAGCGAAGGTGTCGCCGGGCTATGGTACCTTCGCCGGCCTCATGCCCACGCGAGCGTGGGCATGGCACCCGTTCGCACCCGACTGCGCGGGCAAACTTCGCTTGCCCATGCGACCCGAGCTTGCCTCGTGAGGTAACGCTGGCGGGCAAGCCGCCAGTGGCACCCGTTTGCATAGGCTCCGCTCCCTTACGGTCGCGGCTCGGTAAAGGCCGCACTGCTCGAGCGCAGTGGCATACGGCTTTACTTCACTGCTCGAGCGCAGTGGCACACTTGCACGGTCACGGAGTCGCCGGCCTATCGGCGCCAGATGGTTCCGTCGGGGCGGTCCTCCAGTGTTACGCCGGCCTCGCCGAGGCGGTCGCGAATCATGTCGGCGATGGCGAACTGCTTTGCCTTTCGGGCCTCGGCGCGGGCGGCGATCAGAATGTCCATGAGCGAGTCGACCAGTTCGTCACCGACGCCGGTTTTCTCCGGTGCGCTGGTGAACAGGCCGAGGAGGCGTCCCAAAGCCATCAGGCCCTGTGTGGAGGCGTAGGCGACCTGCTTCGCGGGCGAATCGCCGGGCGATTTCTCCAGTTCGTTCTCCTCGATGAACCGGTTGATGCGGTTGGCACACTCGAACATGCTGGCCAGCGCCGCGGCCGTATTGAAGTCGTCGTCCATCGCGTCGTAGAAACGCTTGATGAACTGGTCGGCATCGGCGGCGAACTCTTTGAAATCTCTCTTGTCGGCCGATTCCCATGCGGCCAGCGCGGTCGATTGATCGTCGTAGACGCTTTTACCGGCGATCCGTTGGATGCGTTCGAAGAGGCGGTGGAAGCTGTTGAGTCCGCGGCGCTTTCCTTCCAGCTCTTCGTCGGTGAACTCGATGGGGCGGCGGTAGTGGGTGCTGGCCACGAAGTAGCGCAGCAGCTCGCCGCCGTAGGTGTCAAGCAGAGTGGTGAGCGTCATCTTCTTGAGGGCCTCGGCCATCTGCCGGTCGGACTTGCTGACCTTCTTGGTGTTGAAGCGTGTGAGGCCGTTGTGGAGCCAGTACTTGACGAAGGGTTGTTCGGTGGCGGTTTCGGCCTGGGCGATTTCGTTTTCGTGGTGGGGGAAGATGAGGTCCATGCCTCCGCCGTGGATGTCGAATGTTTCGCCGAGGTATCGCATGCTCATGGCGGAGCACTCGATGTGCCAGCCGGGCCGGCCCTTGCCCCAGGGCGAGTCGTAGCGGACGGCCTCGGGTTCGTGCGGCTTGGCGGCTTTCCAGAGGGCGAAGTCGCCGGGGTTTCGTTTTTTGCCGCCTTCGAGGTCGCCCTGTGCCTGTTGATCGTCCTGCTGCCGGTTGGAGAGTTTGCCGTAGTCTTTGTCGGCGGTGATGTCGAAGTAGACGTCGCCGTCGGCCACGTAGGCAGCGTTTCGTTCGATGAGCCGTTCGATGATGCCGCAGATGTCTCCGATATGCTCGGAGGCCTTGGGCATGTGATCGATCGTGTCGATGCCGAGGCGGTTCATTGAATCGAGGTAGCTGGCGGTCATGCGTTCGGCGAGATCGGGGACCGTTGTGTTCTGCTCGGCGGCCTCCTCGATAAGCTTGTCGTCGACGTCGGTGATGTTGACGACTAGGTTGACCTCGTAGCCTCGATCCTGGAGGTATCGCTTGATGATATCGAAGATGATGGGGCCGACGGCGTGTCCGATGTGTGCGGGCTTGTAGACGGTGGGACCGCAGAGGTAGATGCCTACCTTGCCCGGGTTAATCGGTTCCAACGGCTCCTTCTTGTGAGTCAACGTGTTGTAAACGCGAATGCCCATCTCGCCTGTTTCCTGCAATCTTGAAGCGATACCAAATTGACCGGCCGCCGATTATAGCGACTCTGGTCTATAAGGGGAGCGCGGCGGAGATCAGGTCGCCGGTGCGGGGTAGAGTGAGACGATCGCCGTGCAGGCGATGCCGTCGCGATTGCCGACCGGCCCCAGCCCTTCGTTGGTCTTGGCCTTGACGTTGACCCGTTCGAGAGACAGCTTGACGAGCCTGGCCACCGACTCAGCGATGGCCTGCTTGTGGCCGGAGAGGTTGGGGCGCTCGGCGTGGATGATGAGGTCGAGGTTTCCGGGCGTCCATCCCGCGGTTTCGACTCGTTTGATCACGTCCGTGAGGAGGTCGCCGCTGTCGACGCCTTTGAAGACTGGGTCGGTATCGGGGTAGAGCTCCCCGATGTCGCCCAGTCCGGCGGCCCCCAGGAGGGCGTCGATGACCGCATGCAGCACGGAGTCACCGTCGCTGTGGCCGAGCAGGCCGCGCTCGTAGTCGATTTCCACGCCGCCCAGGATCAGGGGGCGGTCGCTGACCAATCGATGGATGTCGTATCCGATCCCGACTCGTATGCGCTCAGCCATTTGGGTGCGTCCTTCCGCGCCGGGATTGGCCCGAAAACGCGAAACCGGTAAGCTAATGAGCATGAGCGGGCAAATCAAGACGCTGTTCATCTGCACGGCAAATGCCTGTCGATCACAGATGGCCGAGGCGCTTCTGCGGCACGTTGCGTCCGAGCGGTTTGAGGCTCACAGTGCCGGGGCGTTCGCGCTCGGTTACATCCATCCGCTGGCTGAGGCGGCGATGGAGCGTCTCGGAGTGCCGATGGCGGGGCAGCGTTCCAAAAGTTGGGATGTGTACCGGGATGAGCCGCTTGATCTGGTGATCACGCTGTGTGCGTCGGTGGCGGCCGGGACGTGCCCGGATTGGTCAGGGGCCCCGATCCGTGTGAACTGGCCGATCGAGGACCCGGTGGCGCATCCGGGGACGGATGAGGAGCGGGTGGCGTTAGCCGTCGAGACGGCCGAGCGGCTGGGGGGTAAGATCCGGCGGCTGACGGAGCTCGATTTCGACGGGCTGGGCCGGGAGGAGCTGGCTCGCAGAATCGAGCGGATCGGGCGAGACTGAATGGGGCCGTTGCCGGATCTGCCGTGTGTCCAGTGCGGCGAGTGTGGTGCGCTACCGTCGCCGGAGTGGAGAATCGCACGGGCAAGCTCCCCCGCCGGAGGCGACTTCGCTTGCCCATGGCAGCCTTCTCGGCGCACGTGCCCAGGCCGGGCTTGCCGAGCTTGTGGGGCGGAAGAGAGAACGTTATACCGCGCCACTACAGCGTGTTGGTGTGTTTCTCGCCCACGGTTCGCAGGTCCACAAGCCATGCTTGGGGCAGGCGCGATCGGATCAGCTCGCCGGCCAGATTGACCCATCGATTGCAGCGGTCCAGCACCCAGGAATCGGACGTGATCACGGGTCCGGGCCACTCGGCGAGGACGGTGTCCGGGTTGTCCGGGAGCTCGATGTTCCACTTCACCGCGCGGTCTTCGAGGATTTCGGCGATCAGGGTCTTGAGTCGCCCGCTATTGGAGACAGGCCGGTCGAGGTACCAATCCAGTGAGGCGGCTCGGGTGTCGTGCAGGTAATCGATGATCAGTTCGATTGCGGGCCGAGTTTCCTCGACTTTGCGATAGGTTCCGTGGATGCTGGCGAGGTCGCGGAAGGCGCCGTCGCGGCCTACGAGAAGAATTGCGCCGGAGAGGGCGCTTTCGATGGTGATGAGCAGATTGTAGCCGTCGGCGGCGAGGCGTTTGGACGCGCAGGCGGAGAGGGGAGTGAGGGTCTTGGTTCGGGATTGGAGGGCCTGGTCGGAGCATGCGGATCGCCAGACGGCGAGGCGTTGGCGGGCGGTGAGATCGTGGCGATCTCCGACGAGTTTGAGGGCGGACTCGTCGGCGTAGCCTCGGGTGAGGAGCCAAGAGTATTCGTGGACGGCGCGGCGTAGTGCGGGGAGTTGGGCGTCGTTGAACAGCCGGGCGTCTTCGGGGTGGGCGCCGCGGTGTTTTCGCTTGTCGGGCATTGGTTTTGCTCCGGGCGGAAAGAATGTAGCAGGAGGTTGAGCGAAACGGAACCCCGAATAGCAGGTTGATCGGATGGGCCTTTGCACGGGCGATTCGATGTTTACGTCTGCCCGCGATGCGGCGTGGTCGAGTTTTTCGTCGACGGGATCGGGGAGGATCTTCGTTCTCAGTAGAAAGCAGGAAGCCCGCTGCGGATTGCACGTGGTGCTCGGCTCCGCAGCGGGCATTTGTTTTCGATGAGCGGGCGGTGCGGACTACTGTCGCACGTACTCGATTTCCATCGATTTGAACATATCGCCGCCGCCGGGGGGTGGGTTCCAGAACTCCATGACGTGTTTGTCATTGTCGTGCACGTGGTGAACGATCTTGAACGGGATGTCACGGGCTCCGCTCATGGGGTCGTCCATTTTGCCGTGCAGCGTGAACACCTTCTTGTCGGCGTCGTAGGTTCCGGTCGTCCGTGAGATGGTGGTGGACATGCTGTCCATCCAGATGCCGATGTGCTCCTCGCGGAGGTTGTCGTATCCGTAGTAGCCCACCCCCTTGAAGGGCATGCCCATCGCCTCGCCGCGGAATACTTCCTTGATGAAGCGGCCGTCGAAGATCCAAGTGACTTCGCTCGTGCCGGTTGATTCCTGCCATGGGGCCTGGGGGGCCATCCGCATCTTGGTGGCTGTCTTCCATTTTCCGACAAACGGTTGCAGGAGTTTGTGGTGCGGTCCCGGGGCGTTCGCTTTCGCCCACGCTTCCATGGCGGCGTCCATGTCGGGTTCGCCGTGGTCGTGGCCGTGGTGCTCTCCGTGCTCGTGCTTGTGTTCCTGTTGCGCCGGTTTTTTGTCTTTGGCCCAGGCGGGCCCGGCGGCGAAGGCGGCGGCCGCTGTAAACGCAAGCGCATAAACGATCCGTGTGGTTTTCATGGTTTGTCCCTTTCCGAAACGATCCTTTCCCGTGTGTCCGGGGCTCGGACACTGACTTTTCTTGGAATGTCGACCTGCGGCCAGACGATTCGAACTGTCTAATACCAGCGAGTCACCGGCCCGGGCGATCGCACCTATCCTTCGATGGTGGGCTCATTACCACGGAAAGGGTCCAGTGGCAAGTCATTTGTCGATTGGCGCCCGTTTTCAGGTGCCTTGCGGATGAAAGATTCCTGACGCCTCTTACGGGCTGTGCGTGATCTCGTCGATGATGCCGACGATGACGGAGCGGATGGGGGCCTGGGGATCGCCTACTACCTGGCGAGCGGAGTTGCCTTCGTCGATGACGAGGACGGTCTGGCCTACGCCGGCGTCCACCGCGGCGATGGCGACGAGGTAGGCACCCGTTTCATTGCCTTCCGGGTCGATGCGGTCGAGCTGGAGCATGCGCCAGTTGGCGTATGCGGGGTGTTTGATGGTGGCGACGACCTCTCCTTTGACGCGGCCGAGGATCATGCCTCTCTCCAGTCGGGGCGGCTGACGGCGTCTACGATGCCGACGATGGTGTGGTCGACCGGGACGAACCACGGGTCGAGGGCCAGGGCGGCCTCGCGGCCGCCTTCGTAGGTGACGAGCTCTCCGGGACCGGCCATGCGTACGGCGTCCGCGGCGACGAGCGGCTTTCCCTTGGGTGTGCCCGTACGGTCGAGTGGCTGTAGGATGAGCAAGCGGACGCCCTCGAGCCCCTCGTAAACGACGGAGGCGACGACGGTTCCGATGACGCGGCCTAGGAGCATGGCACTGATCCCCCGGAGTAGTCGTTTAGCGTGGGCATCACGAACATCCAGTTTGGAGCGCGGGCCGGGGTGGCATTGCGCTCTCTGAGCATGTCCGTGGGCGGCGTCCGCCTAAGGCGGACTTGCCCACGTCTACGGTCTGCCGGCCCTTCGGGCTGGAGCATGCGAGCGTGTCGATGGTTACATGGCGGGGTGATCATGCTTGGAACTCCGTGGTGGCTTTGATTCTTTCGCGGAGTTCGTCGTGCTGGATCGGAATGATGATGTAGCGTGTGGTGACGCCGGGTTTTGTGCCGACGGCCACGCCGGCGGAGATTGCGGCCTGGACGTCGCGAACGGCGCCGCTGACGTGGACGATGCCCTTTCCGCCGAGGCCGTCGCCCAGGCGAATCTCGACGATGGTGACCATGGCGGCCTTGACCGCTTTGTCGGCGGCGGCCACAACGATGGGCATGACGGACGATTCGATGATCCCGAGGGCGTCGCCTTCGTTCGGGTGGCGGTGGCCGCTGACGGCGGCGTACACCTGGGGGTGAACGTCGGGGAGAAAAATCTCATCGGTGATCGCCTCGCCTCCGGTCCGCAGGCCCTCTCTGCGGGACTCTTCCACGGCAGCGACCGAGCCACCGATCAGGACCAGGTAGCGGCCGGGCTGGACTGTTCCGATTCGGAAGATCGTGATCGGGGCTTTCTTGACCATGGCGTCGGCCGCGTGCGTGCCGACCACGATGCTGTCGAACTCGAAGAGGGCGATGGCGGGCGGCGTATCCATTTGAGCTCGAGCCTCTAGATGATCCTGAAGTGATCGACCAAGACGCAGCGACGATGACGCGAGAAGCTGCGCGGGCCGGTCATGCCCTCGCCGGTCGGGCTGGCGATCGAGAACGAGGAATAGCCCTCGCCGCCGGCGCCCAAGCCGGCGTAGGCGGGGCCGTTCTTTATGAAAATACTGCAGTTCATCTGCCGGGCCATCTTGCTGAGCTTGTCGATGTTTCGCGAGTGCATGACGGCGGTGTGGCGTCGGCCGCCCTCGGCGAGGACGGCGGCATCGATGGCCTCGTCCACGTTTGCGACCCGGACGATCGGCATGACCGGCATCATCTGCTCGGTCCAGACGAGCGGGTGGCTGAAGCTGACTTCCACGACGGCCAGTCGCACGTCCTCGCCGACGTTTACGCCGATTCTGGCCAGGATGACTCCGACGTTCTTGCCGATCAGGTCCTTGTCGACCACGCCGGCGGCGCGCGGGCCGTGACGCTTGGTAAAGATGGCGTTTTCGATCTGCTTGGTCTGTGGACCGTCGAGCACGACCGCGTTGTGTCGCCTGAGTGCGGCGAGGAGGTCGTCGGCGACGGAGGCGACCACGAACACCTCCTTCTCGTCGGTGCAGATGACGTTGTTGTCGAAAGAGCCGCCGAGGATGATGTTCTCCGCGGCCTTGTCGATGTCGGCAGTCTCGTCGACCACGACGGGAGGGTTGCCGGGGCCGGCGCAGATCGCGCGTTTGCCGCTCTGCATGGCGGCCTTCACGACTCCGGGGCCGCCGGTGACTACGAGCAGGCGGATGCCCTCGTGTCTCATCAGGGCCTGAGCGGACTCGATGGTGGGCTCGGCGATGGTGGTGACGAGGTTGGGCGGACCGCCGGCGCTTCGGACGGCCTCGTTGATGAGGGCTACGTTGTGGATCGAGACGCGTTTGGCCGACGGGTGGACGTTGAAGACGACGGCGTTTCCGGCGGCGACCATTCCGATCGTGTTGCAGATGATCGTGGAGGTCGGGTTGGTGCTCGGGGTGATGGCGGCGATGACGCCGAACGGGGCGCGTTCCATGAGCATCAGCCCCCGGTCGCCGGTCTTGGCTTCGGGGACGAGGTGTTCCGTGCCCGGGGTCTTCTCGGCGACGACGCGGTTCTTGACGAGCTTGTCCTGCCAGCGGCCCAGGCCGGTCTCCTCGCGTGCTTCTCGGGCGAGTGTTTCGGCGTTGGCGAGCATGGACTCGCGGATGGCGGCGATAATCTTGTCGCGGGCGGCGAGGCTCATGGCTTCGAGGGCGTGGAAGGCTTCGGTGGCCGCGTGCACGGCGGCGTCGAGATCCGCGAAGACGCCCGGTTGCACAGGCGCGGATTGGGCTTTGGGGGCGCCGGCGGGCGGCGAGGTCGCGTGGTGCGTTGTGGTGTCACCCGAGCCGACCTGCTGCAGGATGCGGCGGGCGATCTGGTCGACCTGTTGATCGGTTAAACGAGACACGGTCGATGTCCTTGTTGGATCCGATGCGGCCCGGTCGGGCGCATGCGCTTAGCGAGCCGCTCTTTCGGATTCGCCTTTGTGGTATTTGATCTCACCGGCCACCTCCCAGTTGTCCACGATCGCCATGATGACCGCGTCGCAGGGGCGCTGGTCGGTCATTCGTGTCTGACGGGCGGAGCTTCCTGTGGCGAAGAGCACGTACTCGCCGGTGCCCGCGCCGACGGCGTCGGCCGCGACGACCGGTGTGCCGGTTGGTTCGCGGTCGGTGTCGACCGGCTGGAGCAGCATGAAGCGCAGCCCGTTCAGGCTGGGCTCTTTCTGGGAGGACACGACGGTGCCGACTACTTTCGCAAGTAACATCAGCTTGCTCCGATGCGCGGCCGCGGAGTTTCGCAGCGAACGGTGGCTCTATCGTTCATGAGCGATTGTGTACGCATTCAGCGGCGTCTGTTGGCAAAGGGCGAAGGGACAGCCTTGGTCAGTCGTCCCTCCGGGAGTCCGATGTCAATCGAGCCCTTGAGCCCCACCGATCAATCGGTGGGCTATTCTCATCTCGTCCCTCCGGGCCGAGTTCCCGGACCGAAGCCCTGCGACGAGTCGACTACGCCAGACACGAGCTTGGTGCTCATTGCTCATGCCTTGCCGGGCACGGTTATCGCTGCTTTGCCTCGCTTGCGGCCTCCTCGGCCCGGCCGAGCGGCAGGACCATGTCGATGTTCGTGTGCGGGCGAGCGATCACGTGCACGGAGACGATTTCGCCGACGCGTGACGCAGCCGTCTGGCCCGCATCGCACGCGGCTTTGACTGCGGCCACGTCGCCGCGGACGATGGCCGTGACGTAGCCACCGCCGATTTTCTCGAACGAGACGAGTTCGACCTTTGCGGCTTTGACCATGGCGTCTGAAGCTTCCACCATGGCGGCAAAGCCGCGCGTTTCAATCATTCCCAAGGCCTCTGCCATGTCCGCCGTTCCTCCTTTCAGGGAACCGTCCTACGCGGCCCTGTACGGGTTATCTCTTTTCCGCGACGCGGCCGCTTACGCTTTCGATGGCCTGCACTGCGGCGCGGTAGCCTACATCGATGTCGCGCTCCTCGCCTCCAAGATAGAGCCGGCCGAAGCTGCCGAACGAACGTACTTCGAGGATGTTGATGTCGGCGGCCTTCTCCGCCTCGTTGGCGGCGAGTGCCGAGTAGGCCGCCGGCTCGCACTCCATGATGTAGAGGGTCTGGCCGGGCAGTATCATGTTACCGTGGCGCATGCGGTTGATGAGCTGGGTCTGGTAGTCATCGACGCGGCGGATCACCTGGCTGGACGCGACGGTGGGTTTGCGGCGATCCTCTTCTCTGAGTTCCAGGGCGTCGAGGATGGCGGTGCCGGCCTGGCGGATGTCGGCCTGGGAATCCGAGTGGATCTCGAGCATGCCGTAGAGCCGCTCGACGATCTGCATGCCGGGCGTGACGCGGGTGGACTTCAACGCGATGTCGGTGATCCGGTTGATCTCGATGCCCGGGGAGATCTCCACGAAGAGGGAGGCCTGGCCTGAGATGGGCAGGAAGCCCTGGGCGATGGTCGCCAGGAACGAGGCGAACTGCCCTTGGAGGCTGTCGAGGAATACGTAGGCTCGCAAGTCGACGTTACTCATAAGCTCCTGCCTTTGCTCGCTCTTGGGTTGCGCTTTCAGTTGACACAGTGAGTCCCTTGGCTTCCTTCAGGATGCGGACGCCGGCACTTGCGCCGAGCCGGGTGGCGCCGGCGCGGATCATCTTCTCTGCGTCTTCGTAGGTGCGGATTCCGCCTGCGGCCTTGACGCCCATGCGGGCCTCTCGGACCGTGTCGGACATGAGCGCGACGTCGTGGGCGGTGGCCCCACCGGGTCCGAAGCCGGTGGAGGTTTTGACGAAGTCGGCTCGGGCGCGTTTTGCGGCGAGGCAGGCTCGGACCTTTTCGTCGTCGTTCAGCAGCGCCGCTTCGATGATGACTTTGCAGATAGCACCGCCGTCGATGCAGGCGTCGGTGACCGATCGGATGTCGCGGTAGACGAGTTGGTCGTCGCCGCTCTTGAGGGATCCGACGTTGATGACCATGTCGATTTCGCGTGCGCCGTCACGGATGGCACGGCGTGTTTCGAGGGCTTTGATTTCGGGCACGTGCGCGCCGAGCGGGAAGCCCACGACGGAGCACACTTTCACCCTCGATCCTTTCAGGCGA
Organism: uncultured Phycisphaeraceae bacterium; assembly: GCA_964574815.1. GTDB lineage: Bacteria > Planctomycetota > Phycisphaerae > UBA1845 > UBA1845 > CAZNPL01. The sequence continues at coordinate 59,508 of CAZNPL010000025.1, read as the reverse complement.
TCTGCGCACAGTCGAACGTAGGTGGGATTGACGCAGACGCTTGCGAAGCCGTGCTGGCGTGCTTCGTCGCACAGGCCGATGATCTGGTCTTTGGTGGCGTCGGGTTTGAGGAGGGTGTGGTCGATGTAGGCGGCGAGCTCTGAGGGCAGCGTGCCGCCACCAGGCACATGGGCGACGCGGTCGGCGCCTGCTCCGACGAGCTGTCGGACGAAGTCCGGGTTGGTCTCGAAGCAGGTTTGGCAGAAGGCGCAGGCGAGGTTGGTGCAGGCTTCGGCGCCCTGCGCTCCGCCGCCGGTTTGCGTTACTCCGGCGAGCTCGGCGATTCGGCGAACGATGCGTTCAACGTCCGAGGGGTCGAGGGCTTCCATTCCTGTCTCCTGGCCCTTTGCATCAATCGAAGAGCCCGGCTTCGCGGGGGGCGGAGCTGTTTCTGCCGTCGGTTCGATCAAGGCCGCCCTTCGCAGGTGTCGCTCGGCGTTGCATTCGGTGGCGAGCCACAGGTCGACGATTTGTATGGCCAGATCGGGGCCTACCAGTCCGGCGCCGAGGGTGAGGACGTTGGCGTCGTTGTGTTCGCGGCTGTTGCGTGCCGAGGAGAGGTCGTAGCAGAGGGCTGCCCGAACGCCGGGGAGCTTGTTGGCGGCCATGGCCGAGCCGATTCCGGCGCGATCGACGACGATGCCGCGGTTCGCTGTTCCCTGGGAAACCAGGCGTGCGACGGCGTGGGCGAAGGTGGGGTAGTCGACGGATTGGGTGCTGTGCGTGCCGCAATCCTCGATGGTGAGGCCCCGTTTCTGGAGGTGGGACTTGATGGCCTCCTTGAGCTCGAAGCCGCCGTGGTCGGTGCCGAGCGCGATGCGTTGGAGTGGTTTTGCGTTCGGCATCACATTTGAAGGCCGGGGGGCCATCCGGGGTTCTTGTTGACCGGCGCTCATATTCTCCGGTCACGCCGGCGGTTCTGTAATCGCGAGCCCACGTCTGAAGACGTGGGCCACCCGTCGGGCCCGTTCATCAATCGATCTCGCAGTCGAAGTCCGGTTTATGCCGGACTTCGAGTGTGCTTGCTGCCGCGGTCGCCTTCCAGTCCTCCGGGACGATTCGCTCGGCGAGATCGGCATAGGATTCGTCCACGAACTTCGCGTAGGCGGCCGTGATTCGTGGGTGCACGTGTCCCAGTTGTCGCTGTACGAAAAGCAGATTGCCTCCTGTTCGCAGATAGGCCAGGTAGCCGTACGTGTGCCGCAGCAGTTGCACGCTCGCACGGTCGCCCAGCCCGGCCTCGGTCAGGATTCTCACGACGCGCCGATACAGGCCGGTTCGCTCATACGGGCGTCGGCGTTCGTTAAACACGAGCGGCCGCTGCGGGTCGTCCGGGTCCACGCCGTCGGGCAGCAGATTCGGTCGCAGGTCGGCCACGTAACCTTGGACCAATTGGCCCAGAGGCCTTGGCAAATGGACGGTTCGTTGTCGTTCTGCCGTGCCCCGAACGAGGAATACAGGATCACCGCCGTCGATTGCCGCGTCAGCCAACCTGAGCGAGCAGAACTCCGAACTGCGCAATCCTGATAACAAAAGCGCAGAAACGATGATCTCGTCGAGCTGCGCAGCGGTCTGTTCGGCTTTGAGAGCACTCCTTTTCTTTCCTCGCAAGTACGCAAGCAGTGCGTCGGCCTGTTGTTCGGTGAGAAGTTTATCTCGTGTTACGTCCAAAGCAAGTCAAATATCGAACAACTCTGAGATTTTCTGTTGTGTCGTTAACGCAACAAAAAAGAGATGTCAAGAGAAAACCTTGGGGGGCTTCTTCCGATTTTCGAGCGAAGTTTTCCGTGCTGAGCGGCGATCACTTGGGCCCGACTCGGCGGCCCGCGATGAATACGTGCTCGATCTGGCGGGGGCGCAGGGTGTAGAGCAGGGCCGCGGTCTGGCGTTCGGGAGGCAGGTCGGCGAGCCAAGGCTCCGGGCGGACGACCAAGCAGTCGGCGTCGAAGCCGGGCTGTATGGATCCGATGCGGTCTCCCAGGCCGAGGGCGTCGGCGGCCCCCTTCGTGATAAGCCACCAGGCCTCGGGCGGGGTCGGCACGGGGTACGAGCCGCGGGGAATGGCGTGGACTTTCAGGGCCTTGGCGGTCTGGAGGCAGGCCACGGCGACCTGGGGCATGAAGGGTTCGAAGCCGGCGGCGATGCTGCTACCGAGGGCCATGGGGACGCCGGCCTTTCGATGGGCGAGGTAGTCCATCAGGCCGCTTTCGAGGAAGAGGTTGGCCGTTGGGCAGTGGACCAGGGCGGTTCGGGTTTCGGCGACGTATTGTCGCATGGGGTCGGTGAGGCAGACGCCGTGGCCCAGGAGGGTGCGCGGGGTAAGCAGACCCATCTGGGCGAAGACTTCGACGTCGTCGAGGGCGTCGGGGAAGCGATCGCGGACGGCGGACTCTTCCGCGTGCGACTCGGCGACGTGGGTCTGAATGTGGCAGTCGAGCATGTTGGCGAGGGCGGCGACGCCGCGCAGCAGCTTTTCGCTGCAGCAGGTGGCCATCCGGGGGCTGAAGGCGTAGCGCAGCAGCCCGTCGTTGGCGTTGTGCCACTTGGCGGCGAGCTCGCGTGCCTCATCGAGCCCCTGGTCTGTCGGGGTGGTGAGCTCGGCCGGGCAGTTCTCGTCGTTGAGCATCATGCCGTAGATGGCGCGGAATCCGCGTCGCTGGAACACGGTAAAGGCGCGTTCGGTGGCGGCGGAGAAGGGGCTGCCGAAGGCGGCGACGGTGGTGGTGCCGTTGGCGATCATCCCAGTGACGAAGTCGTCGGCGAGTCGTTCGGCGAGGTCGGCGTCCTTCAGGCGGGCCTCGGCGGGGTAGACCACCTGATCGAGCCAGTCGAAGAGCGGCAGTCCGTCGATGCCGCGCTGGTCCCACTGGGGCAGGTGCAGGTGGGCGTCGATAAACCCCGGGATGATCCAGCGGTCTTCTCCACCGGCAAAATCGCCCCCCGGTGGCGAGTCGGGCGAGACTTCGGCGATCTTGCCGGCGTCGTCGATGCGAACGACGGTTTTAGGCGTGACGTCGCAGTCGGCGGCGGATCGCGGCTGAAGCAATGTACCGTAGAGCGTTTGCATGGCCCCTTCCTCACGCAAGAGCGCGCGGGCGCGTCCCACGCGGAGGGCACTCTATCGGGCGTCCGGGTGGCGATCAAGCGGGAGAGCGGCTGACGGCGGTGCGTCGACGGGCGGGGGTCCGTTTCCCGGGGACAGAACGGCGGAAGTTACGTGTGACAGCCGCCAAGGGAACGGGTCCGTCTCGCAAATAATCCGGCTGTTCAGCCGAACACGATGTAGGGCCGTCGCATCTAGAGCGGTTTGACTCTGTGGAAGAATCGATAGGGGTCGTGGGCATGACTGGCCGGACTTTAACCGTCTACGGGCTTGTGCTATTCGGGCTGTTCTCCTCCGTCAAGGCTGTGCGGGCACAGGGCGTCAGCGCCTGGAGCGATGACGTGGACACGCTCGTGCGCGCCATTCGAGATATCCACCCGAATCCGTATGGCAAACGCAGGCGGAAAACGTTCGACGCCGCTGCAGCCGCAGCCAAGGAGCGCTTTCCGAAGATTTCTCCGCACGCCGCGGCGCTGGAGTTACAACGAGTCCTCGCCATGGTCGGGGACGGTCACACCGAATGGGCGGTGCTGCCACGGTCCTTGCGAGGGAAATGGCTGCCGCTCATCTTCCGCCGGTTTGAAGAGGGGTGGTTCGTACGCACAGGAGATCCGGAATATCGAGAGTTGTTCGGGAAGCCGATCACTCATCTTGCCGGCACTCCGATCCACGAGGCCGTAGAGAAGGTGCTGCCTTACGTTTCCGGCGAGAACGAGGTCGGCAAGCTGGATGACGCCGCGGACCTCTTGCGCAACGTCTTGGTGCTGGATGCGTTGGGCATCGCGGAAGGGGTCCCTGAACGGGTATCCGTCTCGGTTCTCGAGCATGACGGCTCCGAGACGAGCGTTTCTGTGGGTGTAACCGGCGACGGCTGGGTCCGGGGCGACTGGGTCGATGTCGACAAGCTGCTGAACCCGGGCGGGACGGAGCCACTTTACCGTCGGCTGGAGGGGAATTACGCCTGCGCCTGGCTTCCCGAAGAGAAGCTTGTGTACGTAAGTTTCAGCGAAGTGCGAGACGGTGACGATTCGACCATCGCTGAGTTTTTCAAGAGCGTCTACGATTTTGCGCGACGCGTGAAGCCCGACAAGTTCGTGCTGGATATCAGGGAGAACTCCGGTGGTAATCTCAACCTCAACGGCCCGGTCATCAGGGGGCTGATCGCAACGGGCCACGTGGATTACCCGGGCCGGTTTTTCGTCGTCATCGGTCCGGACACGTACTCGGCCGCCATGAGACTGGCCGTAGTTCTGGAACGATATACTCATGCAACGTTCGTCGGTGCACCGACGGGCGCTACGCCGAATCACTTTGGCGACACCCGCATCGTCGAATTGCCGAACTGCGGAATCAACGTGGAGATCTCCGAGCTATACTGGCAGAACTCTGATCCTCGTGACGCGCGACCGTGGATCACGCCGGATCTGCCGGCAAACCCCTCGGCAGGGACGCTCATCGCGGGAGGTGATCCCGCCCTGGAGGCGATACTCCGGTACGAGGTGTCAGACTCGACGATCGAGAGTTTCGGGCCGCCGATGGACCGGTGGCAGCGAGCGAATCAGTTGCAGGCCGAGACCTGGCCCGCATTGCTCGCGCCCCGTGCTCGACTGCCGCATTTCGACAAGCATTTTCCGAAACGGCGTGTCGAGGCATGCCCCCTGGAATGACATTGAATGGGCGTTCCTGGAGCCGGGCGAAGTCGGGGGGCGGCGAGTCCTTTGCGCAAGGAGGCGCGACGGCGGCGCGGTCACTCAGATATCGCCTCACCAAGACATCGCTGTTAAAGTCATCCGGCAGATGCGTTTGTTCTTTAGGTCGCTGTGCGTTTCACCGCTATGCTCTCAGTGTGCGGCGTCGGCGTTGAAGCGACTTGGTCCGTGCGTGCGGGCGCCATTCTACGCGGCCGTTGAGCGGCAAACGGGTTGACGCGAAATGGCGGATTGGCTAGAACCTGCTCCGGTGTTTGAAGCTCAGAATTGACGTGAACTGGCGTGTCCGCCGGAGGCGGACCAGTGGCACCCTTCGGCGCGCGTTGGCGGTTTCGACTCGGAATCCAGCGGACGGAATGCAGGTAAGTCTGCGTTTCGGCGGCCCTCCGCTCCCTTACGGTCGCGGCTCGGAAAAGCGCGGAGTTGAACGTTGGGCTATCACTGTATTGTCTGCGTGAAACAGGTCCCGGATACGGCACGTGTGACCGGTGACGCGATGAAGGCGGACGGGACGCTCAATCGGGCGGCCCTGCCGGCGGTTTTCAATCCCGAAGATCTCAACGCCCTCGAAACGGCCCTTCAGATACGCGACGATCACGGGGGTCGCGTGACGGTGGTCACGATGGGCCCGCTCGGCGCGGCCGAAGTGCTGCGGGAGTGTCTGTACCGCGGTGCGGACCGGGGGGTTTTGATCAACGATCGGCGGGCGGCCGGCAGCGACACGTTGGCGACCAGCTACATTCTCTCCCGGGCGATCGAGACGATCGGCGATTACGATTTCGTGCTGTGCGGGCGGCAGGCGATCGACGGCGACACGGCCCAGGTCGGGCCGCAGTTGGCCGAGAAGCTCGGGATCGCGCAGGTCACTTACTTTGAACGATTCGTGGAGTTGGCGGATTCGACGGCGCGGGTGCGGCGGAATGTCGGCAACGGGTGGGAGGTCATTGAAACTCGACTGCCGCTGTTGATGACGGTCCTGGATATCGCCAACGAGCCGCGGCCGGCGTCGGCGCGGCGCGTGATGCGGTTCAAGCGGGCGCGTACGGCGGGTGAGGTGGAACGCGACGTGGTCGCCGCGCTTCCCGACGCCAACGACGACGATCGCGACGCGGAGCGTGCGAACCGGCTCGAGCGCCTCAAGGTAAACGGGCTGCTGATGGACCAGTGGGGGTTGGACGAGATCGAGGCCGACCTGCAATGGTGTGGCATCAACGGCTCGCCGACCAAGGTTCATCGCGTGCAGTCGGTGGTGCTTACGAAGGAGGGCTATACGGAAATCCCGCCGACCGAGGAGGGCGTTCGCGGGATGATCCACGATCTCATTGTGGATCATACGCTTGGCTAGAGTTTGCGATGATTGAACCGAATCGACAGGGAGAGGTCTGGGTCTTCGCGGAGCAGGAGGACGAGAGCCTCAACGACGTCTCGCTGGAGCTATGCGGCAAGGGGCGCGAGCTGGCCGACCGGCTGGGCGTGCCGATGGGGGCCGTTCTGCCAGGCTGGAACGTCCGGGAGCTGTCGTACACGCTGATCGCGCACGGGGCGGACACGGTTTACTATGCGCACGACACGCAGTTGGAGCACTACCGCACGCTGCCGTACGCCCGGGTCATGTGCCGGCTGATCGCCAAGCACAAGCCGCAGATCGTACTGTACGGGGCCACGCCGCTGGGGCGCGATCTCGCGCCGCGGGTGGCGTCGGAGATGCGGGCGGGGCTGACGGCCGACTGCACGGACCTTGAGATCGGCGACTACGAGGACAAGAAGGCCAAGCGGGTTCACAAGGACCTGCTGTTGCAGATCAGGCCGGCGTTCGGCGGCAACATCATCGCGACGATCATCAATTACGACCGCTGGCCTCAGATGGCGACGGTTCGCGAGGGTGTGATGCGGCTGCAGACCGGGGATCCCCGTCGCAGCGGGCAGATTGTCGAAGAGAAGATTGCGTTTGACGACTTCGACCACGCGGTGCGGCTGATCGAACGGCATCGCGAGCGCCGGAAGGTGAATCTCAAGGCGGCTCGGACCATCGTTGCGGGCGGCGCGGGGATCGGCAGCCGCGAGAATTTCCAGTTGATCCACGATTTGGCGGGGGCGATCGGCGGGGCCGTGGGCGCGTCGCGAGCCGCAGTGGACGGCGGGTTCATCGGTAAGGAGCACCAGGTCGGGCAGACGGGGACAACGGTGCGGCCGGCGCTTTACATTGCGTGCGGGATCAGCGGCGCGGTTCAGCACCGGGCGGGGATGGAGGAGTCGGCGAAGATCATCGCGGTCAACTGGGACCGGGAGGCGCCGATTTTCTCGGTTGCCCATTACGGCATCGTCGGCGATCTCGGCAAGGTCATTCCGATGATGATCAAGGCCATCAAAGAGCGGGCGTAACCACCATGGCCAACTTCTTCGAAGATAATGACGATCTCAAGTTTCTGCTGGATCACATCGACCTGCGCGAGGTCGCGCGGATTCAGGAGGACGACTTCACGCGAAGCGAGGGGCCGGGGGGCGAGTATGCTCCGGCCGATGCCGATGATGCGGTGGATAATTACCGCCGGATTCTGTCGATCGTCGGGGACGTGGCGGCCAACAACATCGCGCCGCGGGCCGAGGAGGTCGATCGGGGGCATCACACGCTGAACGAGGACGGCACCGTCACGCTGACCGAGGAAGTGCGGGCGAACCTGAAGGCTTTAGGCCAGGCGGATTTGATGGGGTTCACGCTTCCTCGGCGATATGGCGGGCTGCACTGCCCGAACGTGATCTACACGATGGCGATCGAGATTATCAGTCGGGCGGACGCTTCGATGATGAACCTCTTCGGCCTGCAGGGCATCGCGGAGACGATCAACGCGTTTGCCGATCAGACGATCAAGGACGAGTATCTGCCGCGTTTCGCCGAGGGGCAGGCGACCGGGGCGATGGCGCTGACCGAGCCGGATGCCGGGAGCGATCTGCAGGCGGTGGGCTTGCGGGCGTGGCAGGACGACGACGGGCAGTGGCGGCTTACCGGGGTGAAGCGATTCATTACCAATGGGTGCGGCGATGTCGTGTTGACGCTGGCACGGAGCGAGCCGGAGATCAAGGACGGGCGGGGGTTGAGCCTGTTTCTGGCCGAGCCGGGGCCGCGGCTCAAGGTGCGGCACCTGGAGGGCAAGCTGGGGATTCACGGATCGCCCACGTGCGAACTGGTTTACGACGATACACCGGCCAAGCTGGTCGGCGAGCGGCAGATGGGGCTGGTTCGCTACGTCTCGAGCCTGATGAACGGCGCACGGCTGGGGGTGGCGGCCCAGGCGTTGGGGGTGGCCGAGGCGGCGTTTCGTGTTGCCCGGCGTTACGCTCACACGCGCAAGCAGTTCAACGTGCCGATCGAGCGGTTGCCGGCGGTGGCCGAGATGGTCGCGGACATGCGGATCGCCATCGAGGCCACCCGCGCGCTGGTGTGCGAGACGGCGCGGGTGTGCGATCTGGAGAACAACAACCTCCGCGTGATGGAGGAGAAGCCCGACCTGGACAAGGATGAGGCGAAGCGTCGCAAGAAGGAGGGGCGAACGCTCAAGCGGCTCAACGGCATGCTGACGCCGATGAGCAAGTATTACGCCTCGGAGATGTGCGTCCGCGTGGCGAATGACGCGATTCAGGTGCTTGGCGGCTCGGGATACATGACGGATTATCCGGTGGAGCGTCATTTGCGGGACGCTCGAATCACAACGATTTACGAGGGGACCAGCCAGCTTCAGATCGTGGCCGCGGTGCGCGGCGTGTGCGGCGGGACGTTCGAAAGCTGCGTCGCGCAGTTTGAAGGCCGCGAGTACCTCGACGAGGAGCTGAACGGGCTGAAACAGAAGCTGGTTGAGGGGAAGGATCGCGTGCTGGAAGGCGCTGCTTTCATCAAGGAGCGTGGCGTCGAGTACATGGACCTTCAGGGCCGACGCATGGTGGACGCGGCGTCGGTCATCGTGATCGGCCACCTCCTGCTCGCCCAGGCCGAAGCAAACGAGCGCAAGCGCCACGTGGCCCGGAGGTTCATCGAAACAAGTCTACCCAAGCTGCGCAGCGACCTGGAGCTGGTCTGCAGCGGCGACGTTTCGGCACTGCGCGAATTCGAGACGCTAGCCGGCCCGCTCGTGGCTACGTCCTGAGATTACAATGAGTGAGCAGCCGGCAGGCGCGAAGCCCGCCGGCCTTTACCCGACACACATGGGTGCGGTGGTTCGGTGGAAAGCCGATATTGTGTTACGGATCGCCGCAGCAGGGGTCGTGGCCGGCGATGGCGTCGAGGACTGCGAACGCGTCCAAGACATTGACTGCTCCGTTGCCCTCGCATGGGTGGATGTCAGCGTCGAGCGTTGTGCAATCCGTCAGGTCTCCTCCGACGACATCGAGTACGCAAAAGATATCAAAGATATTGATAGCTCCGTCGCAGTTGACGTCACCGTAAGCCCTCGGAGCATGCGTACAGAACTCTCCGGCCGGTTCGTCGCAGGTGCACACGGACATGTCGTCGCACGTGACCTGAGTTGTCGGGAACTTTCCGCAGCACGTTGCACAGAAGTATCGCACATAATCGAAGCCGGTGTGACCGTGCGACGTGCCAAGGGATATGGTGTAGAGTTGCCCGACGTCGAGCGCGGCGTCCGACTCCAGTTTGGCAGAAACGACTCCGTCGCTCACCAGCGAACCCTCGTCCACAAGTACGCGATAGATCACATATCCGGCGGCGCTGATGTCGAGTTGCGAGAGGAAAACGGTGTTTTCCCCGAGCGCCGACGTGTCGAGTGTCATGTCCTCACTCGCCTGCCAGAGCACGGTCCCGCCCGACGTGATCCAAGCCTGCGTGCGAACGAAGACGGAGTCTCCCCCGTCGCAGTCGTGCGCCACCTGACGGACGTATAGACCGTTTTCGGGCGGGTCTTGCTCGTCGGCGGGGATGGAGGTTCCCGTCGGCGTGAAGTAGAGGCTCTTGGAGCCGTAGCTGGGATCGTGACCCGTGATCCAGCCGGCGTTTCTGGTTCGCCATTCCCACCGGGTACCGGAGCCGCATGGCCCGATCAGGTCGTGTTGCCCCTCGGCGGACTCGCTGTAGGCGGTACCAATGTCGGGTGAGTCCTCGATGATGGCCCATCCGTCCTCGATGTTGTAGAGACCGCCGGCGCCTCGCGCCAGGTTCCAACCATTTACGTCGTCGAACTCGTTGCGGTACTCGGCGTCACACGGCGGCGTATCGTACTCGACCACGTAACCCGGGAGTGAGAGGTCGTACTCGTCGTTCCAGGAACCGGAATCGGGGTGACAGCCTGGGTACATACAGAGGTATTCCTCGGTGCCCGGAGACGTGTTATTGGGCTCACCCGGCGCCCAATTGGTGTAATCCCACGCCTCGCCAGTTGTCCATCGCCAACCGCCGGACGGCTCCGAATAGTCCGGCGCGTTGGTATCCTGGAACCCCCCGATCCAGTAGGCATCGCAATACGGCGCCGACGCAAGTACAGTTGCCAGGCAGTGATTATTCTCAAGGGCGGATGTGATGGTCGCGAGATGGCCTTGAACGCCAAGGAATTCTCGGCTTTCGGCAGCGATGGCTGCCTCGGTCCACGTGATGCCAGCGCTCGGGTAACCTGTGATGTCTACTCGCTCATAATAATGTCCTCGACACGGAACAGGTTGGCCGGTCGCGGTTGTTGCCAAGGCGAGTATCGCCGCCAGGCTGCCCCAATAGACTGCGTACCTTGTCTTCATGGTAATTCCTCCATCTCGTGATCGCCAATAAGGTTGCATGTCCTCGCCAAGCGCACGCCCGCTTGTGCAAGAAACCGCTTGCGGTCGCGTTCGGCGTCAGGCCGGCCGCAAGAAGTGCACTAACAGGCAGCGTCCATTTCATTGGTCGCTCTCCACGACTGTCATCGAGTCGCTCACATGTTACTGTGGGCCAAACGGTTCCTGCCTACTCCCCTGTACGCAGAGTTGTCGGAACGGTTACGTTAAGAGTCAGAACTTTTTGCGGCCGGGTGCGCGCATGGAGGGGACGTTCGTTGGTCAAAATGGGCGCCGCCGACGGCCTCCGCGTAGGCGGTGTGGTCGGATCCCTTCCGACGACGCGCTTCTCGGGGTTGACAAGCGTTCGGGAGTGGAGGGGGTCGTGGAATCGGGCCTGGACTTGCAGGCGGAAGTGGGCTTTTTATTGTGGGCGGAGTGGCAGTTTTCCCGTAACGACGCCGTGGTTCTTGCGTAATTATGGATAGAGGGATCAAGGTGTCGGACTGTGTCGGGGCAGATAAGAGACGCCGCGGACGTGGAGATTGATTTCTCAGTGGCCAAGGCCGACAGGGAAACGTTCACACGGATTCATGAGCAGCACTCGGAATGGCTGCGGCGCTTTGCGCTGCGGTTTGTCGGCCGCCGGACGGACCGCGCCGAGGAACTCTGCCAGATTGCGTTCACCAAGATTGTGGAGCGAGCCGATCGTTGCGATGCCGCGCGTGACGGCAAGCTTGCGGGGTATCTTCGCCGGATCGTTCGCAACGAGGTGATTAGTGAATGGCGCCGGAACCGGCCGGCCGCTCTTCGGGCGGCGTTAGAGGATGAGGAGAGAGGGCGAAGCGTCTCCTTGGAGCCGGCTGATCGGCGTTGCAGTCCGCTGGAGGTTCTCATTGAAGCAGAAAGGCGTGCAGTGGTCCGCAGTGCGTTGGCTCTTCTGCCGGAGCAGTTGCGTGGGATGCTCCGCCGCAGGTATTGGGATGGAAGGACCGTCAGCGAGATCGCGGAGGAGTTTGCGTTGTCGGTGCCACTGGTCAAGAAGAGGCTGATGCAAGCGCGTCAGCAACTCGCCGTGGCTCTGGGGCAGGGCTGGCAAGGGGTGAGCGGACCATGACTGCGATTTCGGACCAACTCCGCTACGAAGCGCTAAGCCAGTTGGTGTGTGGGCAGGGAGCTCTTGCGGAGAAGACGCTCCGTGCCGTTCGCGCGCTCCTTGACGACCCGTCGGATCGGCCGTGGGTGATCTCGGTTCTGCTGACGAGGTTGTGGCTGCGGGAATGCGACGGTTTGGATGCGGGGACCATTGAGGGTCTGGCCCATGCCATGGGTTCGTCGTTCATCGACGTGGATCAAGTAATGGACCTGTTGGAGGCACAACCGCACGAAAACTGGCGCGATATCAACACGGTCTGGACCCACGTGCTGCGCGGTGCAGGCCCGCATGAAATGGGCGATCAACGCGATCGGGTTGACGATGACGAGATCATCGAAATCGCTTATCTGTGCCATCGGATCATGGTTGATCCATGGGATGACTCGCCGGACACGCAGATCCGTCGACTCGAGGAGAGATTTCCATGGTTGGCGGCGCTGCGGCACCACGTCGAGCTGGAACGGACCCTGACCAACGCGTTTGAAGAGCCGACGGCAGCAGCGCCGGAAGAGTACGCGACGTCCGTCGTGTCGCTGGATCCGTGCATGCTGCGCGCCGCTTCTCTGAAAATGGCCGCGGCCGACAACCATACGCGGCAGCACCTCGCGGCAGTCTCATACGTCGACGTCACCCGGCACGCGCCTGCAGCCGGGCTCGACAGGATTGACCGCCTGACGCTCCAACTTGTTGACAGTCATGTGCTGGTATGTTGCTCGGGTGCGGCCGAGGCGCTGAGGGCTTTCTCGTTCGATCCAAAGTTGCACTGCGTCGACCCGCCTTCCTGTGAATTCGTTCTGGAACAGTTGGCAGACACGTCTCTTCGGGCATTCATCGCTCCATGCTTTGAAGACGGCATTGTGTTGCATAACTCGCGAGTCTCCCTGGCCGCTTTGGTCAACCGGTCCGTCCACCTCACCTTCGACGAGGATCAGAAGCTGGTTCCGATCGGACGTTTCCGGCCGGCAGATGTGGCGGGAGACCCGCTCTCGGAGCTTGTCGAGCGGCTTCATCATACCGGCGACGGGGACGCGTTCGTGCAGGCGCTTCCGGAGGAACTGTCACCGGCCTCGCAGCGATGGCGGGCGAATGACTACCTTCGGCGTTTGATGTCCTGGCACCGTGGCTTCATCCGGGCACCGCGTCGATTCGCCCGGGCCGTCTTGTCGAAGGGCTGGATCGACGACGACGTCCGTGGTCTGGCGAAACGGTTGTAAAGAGCGCTCTCTGCCGGCGCGACTCCGTCAAAAGCCTCCGACGCGAGGATTGCATCAAGCGTTGCGCGGTGCATACGGCGCGGGATTGACATCTGCACGCGTCCACGGCTAATTAGGTGTGCATGTTCTGGTGGGTTCATGCGCGGACAGGCAGTGCGTACGAGGTCGATGTTCCGCTGCTTTTTGTGCCTGACGGTGGCACGCCCGGAGATGCGCCGCCGCATGCCACGGTCGCGCGATTGAAGGTCCGCTGGATGTCGAGCGGCGGGCACGTTGACCCGATCGTAGCGGCCGCGTTCGGAAATCACCCGATTCTCAATACGATCCCGCAGCGCCGCAAACTCGGGCTCACCGTCCAGACACTGGCGAGCGAGCGGAGCCGTTATGCGGGGGCCTCACTTCAGCTTCCGGCATACCTGGCCATGTACGCGGTGTGTGCCGATAAGCTGCGGAAGACCGGAAGCCTGGCGAGCCATTTGAGTGGCGACCGGCTTTACGCGACGGGCGAGTTGCGTGGGGACGGTGCAATCGAGCCGGTCCGCGGTGTGGACGCGAAATTGGCGTGCGTTGTACGGGGCATAGACGAGGGAGAGTCTGCCGTTTTCCTGGTGCCGGCTGAGAACGCCTCTGATATTCGTGGCGGCGAGGATGTGTCAGAAGATGGGCGGTCCTTGCAAGTTGTACAAGGCGGCTCCACGGTGGAGGTGCGGCCGCTTCGATCGCTTGACGAGGCGCTGGAGGCGGCCTTCGGTCCGGGCTGGACAAGTCACACTCTGAACAGGATCAGGACTCGCCGTCGCCGGTGGCGCGTCGCCGCGTTCATCGTGCCGCTTCTTGCGTTGATTGTCTCGTTCCCTATCTGGGGCGAGATCATGCCGATCGGCCCGATTGATCGCGTGGAAGGGGGTAAAGGTGCCGAGGTTTTCGCGCTGAATCGCTGGCAGCACACGCTCTGGCGAGGGAGGCTTCCCGGTCGTTGCGAAGGGCAGGAGTGCGCGACCCTCCTCACCCTGCGCGACGGAGTACGCAGAGTTCTGGTGACGACGCGTGGCAGTGCGGAGGCACCCAGTTTTGTGATCATGTTTGACGACAGCGAACAAGAAATCTGGCGATGGAGTCTGTCGCGCGGTTGCGTTTATCGTGGCTCCCTGAAAGGGCACTCGCCGAATCTCATTCTGCCTCAGCGTGTGTTGTTGGAGGATCTGAACGGAGATGGCGATGACGAAATCATCGTCTTGGCCAACCACAATCAGAGCTATCCGGGCCGACTGAGCGTCCTGAGCTTGGAGGGGGATCATCTGGCGACCTTCTGGAATTGCGGACACTTCGCGCGCTGCGGGGTGTGTGATCTGGATGCGGATGACGGGCATCAGGATCTCGTCTGCAACGTACTGAACAATCGGGCGTTTGGAATTGACGCCGGGTTGTTCCCTCGTCATTCCGAGACGAATACGTTCCACGACGGGCTCTTGATTCTGCGGGGGCGCACGATTCTAGCCGATGATCCTCCGTGGATCGGGCAGAGTCCGCCGTTCGAGCCGGGTGCGAACGCCCCGGGACGTCACGACGTGTACGTCTTGTTCGACGTTGATTCGAGCCTCTTGACTGTCATTCCGGAGGAGCATTCGTGGCTCACCTGTCCGGGGCCGGCCGGTCTCATGCGGCTTGGCGTCGTCGCGTTCGATGGCTCGGCATTCCGTTTCGTGTTCGATCCGGAGTTGAAGAATGCACGGCAGGAGCCTTCGTCATTCAGTCCGCTGCCTGCCGACCATATGCTTATACGCATCGATCGAAACGGCCAAGTCGAGTGAATGCAGTCCCGGGACCATCGATTCGCCTAAGAGCCGTGTGACCGCGATTATTGATGCTCTTGTTGTTATGTGCCTTTGGCCCGGGGCCTGCTTGCCTCAGGCCGGTTCCTGTGTGCCTGCGTCGTCCGGCGCGGTTGCACCTGCGTGCTTTGGGTCCTTCGTATGTACTCCGCCACCCAGCGCCGTCAGGCCGCCCAGGGCGCCGAGGCCCATCGTCTCTACGGCTGTTGAGGGTACTATGACCATGGATCCCTTTTGCTTGAGGCCCTCGAAGACCATGTTCATGGCCCGAAGGTGCAGAGCCACCGGGTTATCGCGGTATGCATCCGACGCCTTGGCGAACTTCTCGGCGATCTCCGTTTCGGCCGTGCCGAGGATGATCCGCGACTGACGCTCCCGCTCGGCCTGGGCCTGCTTGCTCATGGCATCCTCCAGACCCTTGGGAATAATGATGTCGCGAATCTCGACCGACTGGGCGGTGATGCCCCACGGGTTCGTCTTGTTGTCCAGCACCTGCTGTATCTCGTTGCCCAGGCGCTCCCGGTGGGACAGCAGCTCGGCCAGTTCGCTTCGGCCGATCGCGTCCCGCAGCGCCGTCTGGGCGGACAGGATGACGGCCGAGTTGAAATCCTCGACCTCGAGTACCGCCTTCTCCGCGTCCCACACCATCCAGAACGCGATGGCGTCGACGCTCACCGGGACGGTGTCCTTGGTCAGTGTCGTCTCGGCACTGAAGTCGGTCGCACGGATCCGCTGGTCGACGAACTGGGCCACTTTGTCCATGACTGGCAGCACGACAAACAAGCCCGATCCTCGAATCCCTTGGAACTTGCCGAAGCGCAGCAGCACTGCGCGTTCCCACTGGTACGCGATCTGCACGCTCGGCGCGATGACGGCGGCCAGCACCGTCGACACCACCAGAACGCGCGGGGGGATCCCCTGCTGATTGAACCAGAGGTAGCCCGCCAGCGCGACCAGCGCGCCAAAGACCACCACGCATTCCCAAATCTGAAACGCCCGAAACGTCCCCGCCAGCACCAGACCGGCACCGATCGCGTAGATCACCGCCGTGATGCCGAAATCATAAAGCACGACATGCACCACCAGTCCGATCAACATCACGACGAGCATCAGCAGCGAGTTGAGCGGTGCGAAGCGGTAGTCCGCGCGCATACCGGCCGCGAACATCTCCAGCGGCCCCAGCGAAACCAAAGAGAATCTCGACGAACGTGGCTGTTTCTCTGTCATGACTCTGACCTCCTCGAATTGGCGCGCTGCTTGCCCCGCCGCAAGAGCGCCCAGGCCGGCAAGAGGGCCAGCGCGATGGTCTGAAAACCGTTGTGGGCTGTCACAGGCGGGGCGTCCGTGTCTGTATTTGTTGGCCCGCTCGATGTTCGCAGAGAAGTCCATTCAACCGAGGCGATTGCTGTGCCGTCAGGCCCCGTGAAACGAAGCGAGTAATCCTGCCGGTTTACAACCGGGGCTGGTTCGCGCTCGGCACCTGGCGCCTGCTCATTGGGAGCCGCAGCGTCGCGTCTCGGCGATGCGATGCCGCAAGTGGCACCCGTGACCGTACGGGGGTGGACGGTATGAAACAGATCTCGATGGGCCGCACCCTCGACCGCCCCGATCAATCCCACCCATACGGTCACGCCCGCCGACGCCAGGAGCAGCGCCAGGGCGATTGGCCCGCTCGCCTGCCGTAGCGATCGCGTAAAGCAACGTGACGCTCCGGATTGTCCGCACCTTGTGATCATTGGCCCGGCGTTTCCTCTCGATCTTTCAGGGCGCTGATCACTTCCGACAGCGTGAATCCGTAGGTCGATGCCCGGGACAGGAGTTCGGTGCAGATCTGGTCGAGCATTCGCTTTCGATCGATATCCGAGATTTCGACCTTCCCGCTCCCGATGAACGTTCCGGTTCCCATCTGGGTGTCGACAATGCCTCTGATCTCCAGCTCCTGGTAGGCCCGCGCCACCGTGTTGGGGTTGATCTTCAGATCGACCGCGAGCTGCCGTACCGTCGGCAGGCGGTCGCCGCAGCCGAGCCGGCCATCGGCGATCGCGAACTGGATCTGGTCGATGATCTGGCGGTAGAACGGCACACCGCTGTTGGGGTCAAGATCGAATCGAATCGTCAACGTAGTGGCTCCGCAACTTGCTGAACACGCTCGCCTCAGAAGCCGATCTCGCCATTCTTGACAGCCAGACAGGCCCCGTCGGCGGCACCACCAGAGGAACCTACTGTTCTAGTTCAATATTGTACTAGTATACTAATACATTTTTGCAGACCTGTCAAGTAATCTTTTCAGGAGGCCCGGATCCGCCCCTTTTTGAAGTGAAAATGGAGTCAGGCGGCTTCGTAGAGGGCCCTGGCTTGCCGTTGCACCCCGAGGCGGGTGCGAGGAGTTTGTGTTTTCGCTGTCGGGTCGCGGTGGCGGCGGCACCGCTGTCGGGACCGGTTGGCCCCGGTGCTCGACGCCCCCGACCCCACGTGAGGCGTAGTCGATGGCGGCGGTCGTGGGGTCATGCCGGCGCATAAGGGCTGAAGCAGCAGCCGAGCCTCACGGGCTGACAGACCGGTCGTGGCACTCGGACGCGGGCACCGTCTCACGCGGCAAAAGACCCGCCGGGGCCAAATCGGCGCTTGTGTGCGCATCCTTACCTGCGGTACAGTATTTGACGGGCCGAGCGGGGATGGAAGTTGCCAGGAATGGCCGACTTCGGGTGTATCATGTCCGGCCTTTGCACGACGATCAGCGGTTACCGCAAAGCGGGGCGGATCGAGACCACTGGACGTCACTTCACACGATCACGAGCAAGTCGCAACAGAATGGCGGACTGCGCGGTTCGCCGTCGCGGGGCGATCGTCGTTCGCCAAGCGCGGTCTAGATAAGGGAGGTCTTGCCATGCACAGGATGGGTTTGTTCTCTACATTTGCCGCGGTATTGGGTTGGGTGGCTGCGGATTCAGCCTTCGGTCAAGCTGGCGGGACGGGCGAGTTGCAGAAGCGTCAGCGCGGCGGCGTGCGCGTGGAGCACGGCGAAGCCACGCCGGCCCCCGGCGACGCAGCCTGGAGCAGTGTTCAATCCCTGGAGGATGTGGTCGTCAGTCGAGATTACCCGCCCGCAGAAAGCGGGGCGATCGTGGCGCGGGGTCGGAACGACCATCTGCAAAGCGCCGCGCCGGGAACCTACGCAACGGCCGTTGCAGCCGGGCAGCACCACAGTCTTGGGTTGACAATCGGCGGGATGATCGTGGCGTGGGGAATTAATAATTATGGTGCAACCTATGTCCCTGAGCCCAATGCCGATTTCGTCGGCATCGGTGCGGGCTACAGACATAGTATTGGGTTGAAGGTTGACGGCTCGATCGTAGCGTGGGGTGACAACGAGCGCGGTCAATGCGACGTGCCCGAGCCCAATGCCAACTTCGTGAGCGTCGCGGGGGGCGGATACCACAGTCTGGGTTTGAAGTCCGACGGCTCGGTCGTCGCATGGGGTGCCAACAGCGACGGTCAATGCGACGTGCCGGCACCCAATGGTGACTTTGTGGCGATTGCGGGAGGCGCATACCACAGTCTGGCTCTAAAGTCCGACGGCTCGATCGTAGCGTGGGGTGACAACTCCGTGGGTCAATGCGACGTGCCTGAGCCCAATGCCAACTTCGTGAGCGTCGCGGGTGGCGGATACCACGGCCTGGGTTTGAAGTCCGACGGCTCGATCGTCGCGTGGGGTTACAACAGCGACGGTCGATGCGACGTGCCGGCACCCAATGGCGACTTTGTGGCGATAGCCGCGGGCGTAGGCCACAGCCTCGGCCTGAAGTCCGACGGCTCGATCGTGGCGTGGGGGGCCAACGAGCGCGGTCAGTGTGATGTGAAGGAGCCGAATTCGAACTACATGGCGATCGCGGGGGGCGACGGGCACAGTCTGGGGGTAAAGACCTACGGAACCATCGTTGCCTGGGGATGCAATGGCTACAATACTTCACAATGCGCAGTGCCTCCGCAACCGGCCGATCATACCGCCGCCGCGGCAGGTGGCGACCACAGCCTGGGGCTCAAAGTCGAGGGGTCGGTCGTGGCATGGGGCAGCAACAGCGACGGTCAGTGCGACGTGCCGGCGCCGAATGCGGACTTCACGGCCATCGCGGCGGGCGATGCTCACAGTCTGGGGCTCAAGGCCGATGCGTCAATCGTTACGTGGGGCAGCAACGCTTACGGTCAGGGCGACGTACCGGCGCCCAACGGCGATTTCACCGCGGTTGCGGCGGGGGCCAATCACAGTCTTGGACTCAAAGCGGATACGTCTGTTGTTTCGTGGGGTGACAACGCTTCCGGGCAAACCGACGTCCCCGCACCCAACAGCGACTTCATGGCCATCGCGGGCGGCGATGCCCACAGCCTGGGATTGAAATCCGACGGCTCGATCGTCACGTGGGGTGACAACACGTACGGTCAGTGCGACGTGCCGGCGCCGAACGCGGACTTCACGGCGATCGCGGCGGGCGGCGAGCACAGCCTGGGGCTCAAGGCCGATCGCACCATCGTGGCGTGGGGTCGAAACGACTCGGGGCAATGCGACGTGCCGGCGCCGAACGGAGATTTCGTGGTCATCGGCGCGGGTCGCTACCACAGCCTGGCCACCAAGGCGAACCGTTTGTACGTGGCCTGGGGCGACAACTCTGACGGGCAGTGCAACGTGCCGGAGCCTTACTCGGGCTTTTCGGTGGTATCGGGTGGCGGCGGTCACAGCCTGGCGCTGTTCGTGGGCTGCAACGACGAGAACGTTTGCACCACTGATTTTCCGGGCCCCGACGGCTGTGCGCACACAACGCGGATTTATGGCGATGTCAGCGAGGACGGAGTCAGAGGGCTATTCGACATATTTCGTATCTTAGATCTCATAGGAGGCTTTCAAGGCTCTTGCACGCCCGATCAGGCAGACATTCACCCGTGCGAAGGAAACGATGTCGCGAATCTCTTTGACGTGATTGCGGTGCTTGACGCGATCAGTGGGATAGATCCCTGTTGTGGAGATAACGCGTGTTGCACCGGCGCATTGCTGGACACGTGCACAATCGCGCCGGGGGTAATGTCGTGTCTGGATGCAGGCGGCGTGTATCTGCCGGGAGTATCGAGTTGCACGCCGAATCCCTGCCTGGAAGATCCGGCGCCGGGGAGTGCGCCGCCATACTAACGGGCTGGGGCGCGAAGTGGATGGCCAACCTGTCGCCAGCGAGCAAGTTGGGCCGCTTCGCGTGTGCTCGCGCAGAAGGCGACGTCCATGCTCCCGCCAGGGTCGGCCTCCTGACGGCGGACAGAGGCGCTGAGCGGTAATGCGCGTGCCATGTCAGCCAGCCGATTGCGACTTTCCCCGCGGCTGAGTCTCTCGTTCGACTCGGGCTTTGCATGAAACGAGGGTCGAGCCGGGGCGTTTTGGCCTATCTCGACGTCCGTCACCAGTTCCTGATTCGCTTGTCAATGTGAACTGCGCGTGGTCTCATGAGGTCCGTCTGCCGTCCATCGCGTCGCGCTGGATGGGGACTTTGACGACGGGGCCTCGAGATTCATGTGCGGCCGGCTCAACATCGAGATGCGTGGCAAGTGGAGATGGCGGCGGGCTTGGCTTTTTGTGGCCGTCCTGGTGCTGGCAGGGGTTTTGCGCTTTACGGGGCTTGACGATTACCCGGTTCCGGTGAACTGGGATGAGCTGTCGAACATGTATGACGGCTGGTCGATTGCCGAGACCGGTGCCGACCGGGCGGGCGACAAGTGGCCCATCATCTGCTACGCGGGCGGCCCGCGCGACCATCGTCCGGCGCTGATGGCGTGGCTGTGCGCGGTGCCCTCCTGGTTCGCGGGTTTTACGGTTGCGGGTTGCCGGGGGGTGGCGGCTCTGGTGGGCGTGGTGACCGTCATGCTCGTCGGCGTCTGGGGCCGGCGAGTGCTGGGGTATCGGGGGGCGCTGCTGACGATGCTGCTGCTGGCGGTGAGCCCGTGGCACGTTCTGTTTTCGCGTTCGGCGGTCGAATCTGCAGCGCTGCCGGGCTTTTTTTGTGTGTGCACCGTTCTGTTGATCCGCGAGGCCGGCGAGCGGTTGCGCGAAGGAAGGACGGCGTATTGGCGGTGGACTGCGGCGGGGCTGGTGACAGGCTTCTCGACCAACGCCAACAGCAGTATGCGATTGTCGGCCCTGATCTTCGCGATTGTCGCCGCGGGACTCGCCCTTGGCGTGGGCCACCGGACCACGGCGCGATGGTTGACACGCGGAAGAGTGCTGGCGGTGTTTGCAGTCGCTGTCGCAATCGGAGCGGCGCCTCAACTCTACGTGTTTCTGGCCGATCCGCCGACGTTTCTGGCGAGAGCCGGTATGGTGCGATTCCACGCCTACAACTGGTGGGATGCGGTCGAGACCCTTGTGCGGAACGTGGGCGCCAACCTCGAGCCGGTTTACCTGTTCCTGAGCTTCGGCGAAGCGCACGAACTTTCCGTGGGCCGTCTGTCGGCTGCGGCCTTGCCGTTCCTCTACGTCGGACTGGTGTCGCTGATGTGGCGGCGAACAGACTGGTCGGCGGTGGATCGGGTGTTGCTCTTGGCCGGTGTCCTGGCGTGCATCGCACCGGCGGCGATCACGCGGACGAATCCGCATACATACAGGGCCTCCGCATGTGCCGTCCTGCTCCCGATGATCTCGGGCCTGGGCATGATTCAAACAGGCCGGTGGCTATCGGCATGGTGGGCGCGGCGGCGGGACGAAGGAGTGGCATCAGAACGGCTGAGACGCCGGTACAATCGTGCCGCCTTTGTGATGGCCGGGGTGATCCTGACGTTCGGCGTCTCGTACGTCGTGCGGTATCTCTCGCGCCCGGATTTGCAGAAGGTGTTCAGTCAGCCGGAATGGGTGGCGCTGGGTAAGTGGCTGGGCGATCGTGCCGAGCGCTACGACCGGATCTACATCGCGCCCGTCGGAGATTCGTCGGACTACGGCCAGGCGCGGGATCTGTATGTAGCCGCATTCAGCGGTATGCATCCGCGTGAATGGCAGCGGGCGGAGCGCGAGGTATGGGGTCGATACTCGGATTTCTGCACGCGCTTGAACCAGTTCTATTTCCACAAGCGGCGAGACGCGTTGAAGGCGTGGGAGGAGTCCCGCCGGGACGAGTGCTGGCTGGTCACGGACTATCTGCGGAACTATGAGCTGGAACTCGGCTGCCACGAAAAATGAACGATCGCCGCACACGGAGCCGCCGGGAGGTCGTGCTCCGGCGGAGGCTGCGTCAAGTCGGCGACGAGCGTTCGGCACGCGCGAAGCTCTCCTGATGTCAGCCATCCTGGTGTTGGCCGGGTTCCTGCGCTTTGCGGCGTTGGAACGGTATCCCACGCCGGTCAATCCGGACGAGCTGTCGAACATGTACGACGGCTGGAGCATTGCCGAGACGGGGGCGGAGCGGGCCGGCCGCAAGTGGCCCATTATCTGCTACGCAGGCGGACTGAGCGACAATCGTCCGGCGTTGATGGCGTGGCTCTGCGCGGTTCCCTCATGGTTTGTTGGTTTTACCGTCGTCGGCTGCCGGGGCGTGTCGGCGGTTTTCGGGCTGATTAGCGTGCTGCTCGTCGGGGTGTGGGGCTGGCGGGTCCTGGGCTTTCGCGGGGCGCTGCTGACGATGCTTCTGTTGGCGCTGAGCCCCTGGCATCTCCTGTTTTCGCGCTGGGCGATTGAGGGAGCGGCGCTGCCGGGATTCTTTTGCGTGTTGACGATCCTGCTGGTTCGTGAGGCCGGCGAGCGATTGCGGGAGGGAAAGGCGGCGTATTGGCTCTGGGCCGGAGCGGGGTTGGTGACGGGGTTTTCAACCAACTCATACGCCGGGATGCGTCTAACGGCACTGATTTTCGCGCTGCTCGGTGCGGGGCTCGCCTTGGGCATGGGACACCGTTCGGCGTTGCGTTGGCCTGCCCGGGCCAAGGTCCTGACGCTGTTCATCCTGGCCGTCGGAATCGGAGCGGCGCCCCAAATCTATGTGTTCCTGACCGATCGGGAGATGTTCTTTGCCCGGGCCGAAAGGGTGCGATTCCACCCGTTCGACTGGCTCGATGCGGTTGAGACGTTCGTCGAGAACGTGGCGGCGCACCTGGATCCCGTTTATCTGTTTCTGAGTTTTGGCGAGCAACGGCAATTGATGGGGTGTCTGTCGGCCGCGGCGATGCCGTTCCTGTATGTCGGGCTGTTATCGTTGATGTGGCCGCGGACCGGTTGGTCGGTCGTGGATCGGGCGCTACTGCTGGTGGGTGTCCTGGCGTGCATCGCGCCGGCGGCATTGACGCGCACCAATCCGCACGCGTTCAGGGCTTCCGGCTGTTCGGTTCTGCTGCCCATGATCTCGGGTCTGGGCATGGTTCAAACGGGCCGATGGGCCATGGCGTTGTGGAGCCGGCTGTGGGGTGAACGGGCTCCGTCACAGCGAGGACGCATCTGGAGCAATGGCGCCGCCATACTGATGGCCGGCGTGATTCTGGTATTCGGTGGTTCGTACGTCGTGCGGTATCTCTCGCGCCCGGATCTGCAAAATGCGTTGAGTCAACCGGATTGGGTGGCGATGGGTAAGTGGCTGATCGGTCGCACTCAGCGCTACGACCGGGTGTACATCACGCCGGTCGGAAATGAATCGAAATACGGTATCGGGTGGGATCTCTACGTGGCCGCGTTCAGTGGAATGCACCCCAGTGAATGGCAGCGCGCGGAGCGGGACGTATGGGGCCGCTACTCGGATGCCTGCGTGCGCCTCAATCAGTTTTATGCGCGTAAGCGGTGGGAAGCACTGGAAGCCTGGGAAGAGTCAGGCCAGGATGAATGCTGGCTGGTGACGGACTACTTGCGAAGTGATGTGCTGGAACTCGGCTGCGGCCACGAATGAGCGATCGTCGCGCGCCGGTCCGTCGGTGGATCGTGTTGGCGCGGAGTCTGGGGGGCTTGCCGTGCGTCGTGTCGGTATGCGCGGGGTCACTTTGGTGTCGGCCGTCCTGGTTTTGGCGGGGTTCCTGCGTTTTGCGGCGTCGGACCAGTACCCGGCTCCGGTGAACTGGGACGAGCTGTCGAACATGTACGACGGCTGGAGCATCGCGGAGACCGGGGCCGATCGGGCCGGGCGCAAGTGGCCCATTTTGTGTTACGGCAATGGTCCGCGCGACAATCGGCCGGCGCTGATGGCGTGGCTGTGCGCCATTCCGTCATGGTTCGTGGGGTTTACGGTTGCGGGCTGCCGGGGTGTGGCGGCTGTTCTAGGCGTGGCGGGTGTGATACTCGTCGGCGTGTGGGGGCGGCGGACGCTGGGCGATCGGGGGGCGCTGTTGACCATGCTGCTGCTGGCGGTGAGCCCGTGGCACGTTCTGTTTTCGCGCTCGGGTCATGAAGGTGCGGCGTTGCCGGGGTTTTTCTGCGTGTGCATTGTCCTGCTCCTTCGGGAGGCGGGTGAGCAGTTGCGCAGTGGAAAGGTTGGCTACTGGCGATGGGTTGGGGCGGGGCTGGTCACGGGCTTCTCGGCGAACGCTTACGGTGCAACGCGACTGTCGGCGCTGATCTTCGCGACGATCGGCGCGGGACTCATTTTGAGCGTCGGGCACCGGACGGCGTTGCGATGGCCGGCACGGGCCAGGGTGCTGGCGCTGTTCGTCGTATCGGTGGGTCTCGGGGCGGCGCCCCAGCTCTACGTGTTTCTGGTCGATCCGCACACTTTTTTGAGCCGGGCGAGTGCGTTGTGGTTCCACGCTTACGACTGGTTTGATGCGATCGGCACGTTTGTCCGGAACGTTGCGGCCAACCTGAACCCGGATGATCTGTTTCTGAGTTTCGGTGACAAGCACGAGCTGCTGGTGAGTCGGCTGTCGGCCGCGGCGCTGCCGTTCCTTTACATCGGGTTTGTGTCGTTGATCCGGCCTCGGGCGGGTTGGTCGCCGGTGGATCGGGCCGTGCTGTTGCTCGGCGTTCTGGCGAGCATTGCACCGGCGGCAGTAAGCCGGACCAGTCCGCATTCTTTGCGGGCGTCCGGCTGTGCAGTTCTTTTACCGATGATCTCGGGCGTGGGCATGGTGCAGGCGGGTCGGTGGGTGCTGTCATTGTTGGATCGATGTCGCCGCGGCGGGCTTAGTGCGGCGCGACAGGAGCATTGGAGCCGTGTGGCGGCCGTGTTGATGGGCGTGGTGATTCTGGGCTTCGGCGGCTCGTATGTCGTGCGGTATCTGTCGCGGCCGGATTTGCAGCGGGCGTTTCATCAGCCGGAGTGGGTGGCGCTGGGTAAGTGGCTGCGCGATCACGCCGATCGTTATGACCGCATCTACATCACGCCAATCGGCAACTCGACGAATCTCGGGAACACTTGGGACTTGTACGTGGCCGCCTTCAGCGGGATGCACCCACGCGAGTGGCAGCGGGCGGAGCGTGAGGTCTGGGGCAAGTACACGGAATTCTGCACGCGTTTGAACCAGTTCTACTTCCGCAAGCGGCGGGACGCGCTGGCGGCGTGGGAGGCATCGCCGCAGGATGAATGCTGGCTGGTGACGGATTTTATTCGCAGCTATGAGTTGGAACTTGGTTGTGGACGCGACTGAGCGACTCGCCCGGCAGCAGAATCCCCTTCAACGGGCGGGCGGACTGTGTGGTCCGCACTACACGTTGTAAGTGCCACCGTCGGCAATTGTCAGGAGCGCTCGAACGAAGTCGATGACGAAGAAGAGCGTCGAAGCCGCTGTCACGAGGACGATGACGGTGATGCAGATGGCGACATAGGTGTTGCCGCGGACGGGGGCGTCGGACTTCATGGTGGCGATGATGTGCGGGCGGGCGAGGATCAGCATTGAGACCAGCACGGCGGCGATGGTCGGCCAGATGGTGATGGAGTGGATAAAGCTGTACAGCCAGATGCCGCGGGGGACGGCGTCGGACAGCCGGCCGGTGCCGGACCAGATAAAGTGGCCTCTGAGGAAGTAGTGCCCGTCCTGGTAAGCGCCGTTGGGAGCGTCGCCGCCGAGGTACCAGTAGCTGAGTGTGTAGAGCACAAAGTTGGCCAGGCCCAGGGCGATGATCCAGAGAAGGATGGTATTCCGCCGCTGTCGGCCCACGGGTCGGATTCCTCACGTGGTCTAGACGGATTTCGAAGCGGGTCCGGTTGATGCGATCACGCCTTCGATCGGGGAGGAGGCCGTGGCGTAACGCTTCCTCGGAATTCGTCCGGACAGGTACGCCAGCCGACCGGCCTCGATGGCATGGTTCATCGCGGTGGCCATCCGGACGGGGTCCTGCGCGCCTGCTATGCCTGTGTTGAGCAACACGCCGTCGGAGCCGAGTTCCATGGCAATGGTGACGTCGGAGGCCGTTCCCACGCCGGCGTCGACGATGACGGGGTACTCGGGGTCGTCTTCCTTGAGATACTCGATGCACAGTCGGATGTTGGCGGGGTTGAGGATGCCCTGGCCGCTGCCGATGGGGGAGCCGGCCGGCATGACGCTGACGGCACCGATGTCCTTCAGCCGTTTGGCGAGGATGGGGTCGTCGTTGGTGTAGACGAGGACTTCGAAGTCCAGGTTTACCAGTTCCTTGGCGGCCTCTACGGTGCCGATGGGTTCGGGCAGCAGGGTTTTCTTGTCGGCGAGCACTTCGAGCTTGACCCATTTGGCGCCGGAGTTGCCGAGGCCTTCCAGAAGCTCACGGCTGAGCCGGGCCGAACGGACGGCGTCGGCGGCGTTGAAGCAGCCGGCGGTGTTGGGCAGCACGGTGATTCGGCTCAGGTCGAGGTGATCGAGGATGTTGCCCTGTTTGGTGCGTCCTTCGGAATCGAGCACGTCCCGGCGGATGGCCACGGTGACGACCTGGCAGCCGGATGCATCGAGGGCGGCATTCATGGTCTCGAAGTCGGCGTACTTGCCGGTTCCGACGAAGAGTCGAGATGTGAACTCGAATGATCCGACGCGATAAGTTTCGTGTGTCATCAGCCGCCTCCCACGAAGGTAACGATTTCGACGTCGTCGCCGTCGTGTAACGGGGTTTCATCGAAGGTCTTGCGGGGGACCAGCTCCTTGTTGACCTCGACGGCCACCCGGATCGGGGCCAAGTCGAAGGTTCGGAGCAAATCGCCGACCGTAGCGACGTTGTCGAGCTGCTCGGTTTTACCGTTCACGTTGAGTTGCATGGGTCTACGATTGCCGGTCGCTCTGTTTCCAGTCAGGGGGATTATAAGGGGGTTCGTTGGGGCAGCAACGTGACGTGGAAGTGGTAGTCTCAGTGGACGCTGCGGCCAGTGCTTGGCCACACATGCCCACACGAGCGTGGGCATGGCATCGGAATCAACCTCTGGCATATTCGACACTGGTGGGTCCGCCTGAGGCGGACCAGTGGCCCCCGGCGTTTGGCAAGTCCCTCCCCCCCTTGGCTTCGCGAAGGTACGGGGCACCTCGAATGGGGCACCGTGCGTGCTTAGCGTTCGGATTCGATGTAGCAGATGAGTTTGTAGAGAAGGCGGGCGGCGAGGAATTCGGTGACGACCTGGCCGGGGACGGGCATGACCTCGACCACGTCGGCGGCGACGACGCTTTTCTCGGCGGCGACGAGGCGTAGGAGTGTGATAACCTGGTACCAGTCGAGACCGCCCGGCTCGGGCGTGCCGGTGCCGGGGGCGAAGGCGGGGTCGAAGGCGTCGATGTCGATCGTGATATAAACGGTGTCACCGAGACCGTCGAGGACGCGGTCGAGCCAGTCGTCGGATTCGTGGCAGTCGCGGGCGGTGACGGGCGTGATTCCCGCTCGCTTCATGAAGCGATGCTCCTCCTTCGCCACGCAGCGAATCCCAACGGGAACGAGCGGCACGTCCGTGTCTGTCACGCGGCGCATGACGCAGGCATGGGAATACGGCGTCTGCTCGAAGGTGTCACGCAGGTCGGGGTGGGCGTCGATCTGGAGCACGGAGAGCTTCTTGTGACGCGAGGCGACGGCGCGCACGAGGCCGCTGGTTACGCTGTGGTCGCCGCCGAGGCCCAGCAGCGTTTTGCCGTCTCTGACGATTTTCCGGGCGACCTGCGCGATGTCCTCATGCATCGCGGCGGGACCGGACATGTTGGGCGCTAAGGGTTCGAGCGTAGCGATTCCGGCGGTGTGGAATTCAGCGAGCAGCTCCTCGTCGAAGAGTTCCACGTGGTGGGAGGCGTCTATGATGGCTGCAGGGCCGTGGCGTGCGCCGGGGTTGTAGCTGGCCGCGGCGTCGTAGGGGATGGGCAGGACGGCATAGCGGGCGTCGTCGTAACTGCTGAACTTCGGCTCGAGCTCGAGGAAGTTGTCGGGGATGCGTTCTGCGGCCACCATCCGGCTCACCTGATCTGATAGACGCCCTCGTAGCACTTCTTGAAGACCGGGTTGTGGCAGGCGACTTCGCGGAGCGTTTCGACCATATCGCCGACGCTCGGCAGCAGGCGGCGCGGCGTCCGCGGCTTGTTGCGCTGGAGGACGTACTGGGCAATCAGCGGGAAGGTGAGCGAGGCACACGAGTAGACCACAACGTTGTTCCGATAGGCGTCCTTGACCTTGCCCCAGCTTCGGGCCTCGGCGGGCGTTGCGCCGGAGAGGCCGCCCCAGTGGGGGGAGTCGGTGGTGAGCTGGAGGAAGTAATCGTGTCCGCCCTTGCTGTCGTCATTGAGAATCTGGTGAAGAGTGGGCTGGGTCTGGAGGTAGAAGTTCTTGGGCGAGCCACCGCCGATCTCGACGACGCCGTTGCGGTCGGCGGCGCGGACGATGGCGGCCGTTTCGATCACGTCCACGAGCGGGTTGAGCTGCAAAGGCTTGTGGAACATGTGCGGGACGATGAGGTTCATGCCGATCGAGGAGTCGCCCGGGGATGAGGTGTAGATGGGCACGTCATAGTCAGCGGCAGCCGCGACGAAGGACTTTTCCGGATGCGGCGCTTTCTGCAGGATGGCCGTGCCGAGGGCGTGGTGGAGCGTCGCAGTTGAGAACGGCTCGCTCGGGTCGAACTCGGCCAAGGCGTCGAGGATGATCTTGTCGGTGGCCATCAGCGTTTCGTCGTCGTGGATGAAGACGTCGTATATTCGTGCGATGCTTTCGTCGGCGAGTTCGTTGTCATCGACGTCGGGCGATCCCTGCACCATAGGCAAGTCAAAAGTGCGGTGCAGGTCGTGATAGAGGTTGGCGCCGGTGGAGATGATGAAATCGACGAAGCCGCGTTCGATCAGGGTTCGGAACAGGCCGCTCATGCCAATGGGGGTCATGGCGCCGGCGACGGTGAGGCAGATGGTGGCATCGGCGTCGATCATCCGGCTGTAGAGCCGGGCGCCCTCGGCCAGTCGGCGGGCGTTGAAACCGCTGGCGGCGAAGACGTCGTCGATCATGTCGGCGACCTGTTCGTTGCCTTCGAGCTGCAGCGGTTCGATGGGCGGTCCCTGGAGCCACGGGTTGCTGCCCCGACAGCCCGGCGATCGATCGTGTCCGTCGGTCATCATCACCTCCGCAGGGTTGTCTAGCCGCAGAATACGGCGGCCGCGACGACGGTGGTCCAGAGACCGTTCTTGTCGCCCTCAGCAGTCTGAACGACGGCGCGGGTTCGGACGCTGAACCCCTTGGCCTTGTAGATTTCGAGGCGCTCATCGTAAGCGGTGTCGGGGTCGAGCTCGATCCCGTAGGTCGTGCCGAGCATGGCGGCGGCCATGTCCTCGACGAGGTCGCTGCAGCGGCGGTGCGTCAGCCCGTAGCCGTGGTGCTCGGAGATATACCCGTATCGACCTTTGACCGCCGGAACGGCCAAGCCGATGCCGGCACAGGCGAGCCGATTGGGCTCGTTGGTGCGGCATTCCGCGATGACGCAGTGTGTAATCGCGCCGGTGATGAGCTTCTGGAGCCCGGCTTGCCTGGACACAATTTTGCAGTCGGGCGGAAAGATGCTGCTGACGCGGACGAGGTTATAGCGAGCGATTCCTGCGTTTCGCAAAGCTTCTTCGAAAGATTGGAGGGACTGGCGGTGTTTGCCGACTCCCTTCGTGAAAAACATCTCTTTCGGGACGGACTGTGTTTCCAATGATGGGTTCTCCCACTCTCGACGCAAACGTGATCAAACCGGGCATTGTAGTCAGAACAGGCGTTTCGACAACACGGGACCGCCGCTGCCTTGGTTCTTGGGTCCGCGGCACTTGCGGCGGCACTCGATTTTGGATGCGCCGGTGGGCATGCGCCGGAACCGCTGCCCCCGCGCCGGTCGGCAGGAACCGCGCCCTCCCTTAAACCGTAAGTTGACCAACGGCCGCCGGTTCTGTCACGCCTTCATGCCCGTCGATTGGCCGTCGTGCGGCGAGCCGTGTTGGTCCCATTTCGCCGTGGATCCGGCGCGAATGGTTTATGCGTCGAGCAATTCAACCAGACGCGGTTTGATGGCGGCGAGGGCCCTTCCGCGATGGCTGATGCTGTTTTTGAGGGCTGCGGGCATTTCGGCGGCGGTCATGCCGTGTTCCGGCACCCAGAAGTGCGGATCGTAGCCGAAACCGTTGTGCCCCCGGGGTTCGTCAACTACGCGGCCTTCCACGGTCCCCTCGGCGGTGGCGAGTATGCGGTCCCGATCGGCGAGCGCGACGGCACAGCGGAAGCGCGCGGTTCGATCCGACAGGTCCACACCGCTCAGCTTTTGAATCAGCTTTCGATTGTTGGCGGCGTCGTCACGCGGCAATCCGGCGTAGCGGGCGGAATGAACGCCCGGCGCGCCCTCAAGGGCATCCACTTCCAGTCCGCTGTCATCGGCCAGTGTCCAGATGCCGGCGGCGTTGCTGTAATGGCGCGCCTTCAACGCGGCGTTGCCGGCGAACGAATCGGCATCCTCGACGGCTTCGGGAATGTCGGGGAAGTCACTCAGGGTGAGCCACCGGACGGGCACGTCGGCCATGATCTCGCTGATCTCTCGCAGCTTTCCGCGGTTTCCGGTTGCGATCAGGATAGTTCGTGCGGCGTTCAAAACGCTTCGTCCTGTCCCTTGGGGATTCGGACCAGGAGTGAGCGAACCGGGGCCTTCTCGCCATCGACGCTGGCCGTCCAGATGGCGCCGTTGGTGAGGTTGTACTTGAAGTTCTCCTGTCGCTGCAGCTCGCGCACCTCGTCACTGTACCCGACCGCGCTGGCCTCTCGAGTGACTGCATCGGGTCCAAACACGCCTACGGTGACGATGCTTTTTGATCGACCGTGGTGGTAGTAGGCCTCATAACCCTCACCGCGAAGATGACGGGTGTAGGCGACCGCCGCCTGCTTGAAATCTCGCACCTCCGGGGTGGGGAAGAAGACGGCCACCTGCAGGCTGTATTCGCCGTCGACATTCTCGAGGTTCCACTCGGGCGGGCCCTTGTCTTCGATCGGGACGGGCACCATGCGGGCCGCCAGGAAAATGCGCCGGCCTCGGTCGTCGTACAGCTCCTTGATCATCTCGAGATCGCGTATCAGCTCCTCGGGAATCTCGCGTACGCCCTCCAGGCGGTCGATCTCCCGGAGATAGCGGCCATAGTAAATCTTGCTGTCGTGCTCGGTGTGGCGGACCTTGACCTTGTCGGCGTCGACACCTTTGGTGGTTCTCAGCACGTCGGCGATGGCCGCAGCGTTCGCGCGGTGGTTTGGTCCTGCCAGCTCGAGGCACTCGATCGTCCACGGCTCGCCGCGCATCGTCTGGCAGCCTGCGCAGGCGAGAATCGCCGGAGCGAGCCAGAGTGGCCACGTTTTGGCGTTTGTTCGTTTCATGAGTATGTGCAAGCTGAATGCATCGAGGTCGTCGCATTGTTACCCGGTCGCCGCAGTGAGGCGCTGCCGCAGCGCCCGCCTCTGGAGTTCATTCAGCTTCTTGATGCCGGCGGCGGCGGCCGTGAGCATCTTGTCCGCCTCCTCTCGAGTATAGGCACCCGACTCGGCGGTTCCCTGGATTTCGACGAAACGCCCCAACCCGGTCATGGCGACGTTCATATCGACCTCTGCGGCGACGTCCTCGGAATAATCCAGATCCACGAGGATGCGGCCGTCGACGATCCCGACACTGATCGCCGCAACGAGGTCCCTGATCGGCGACGTCTCGATCCAGCCCTGCGCCTGTGCGAACTCCACAGCGTCGCAGAGGGCGACGTAGGCGCCGGTGATGGCCGCGGTCCGCGTGCCGCCGTCGGCCTGCACGACGTCGCAGTCAGCGATGATCGTGTTCTCGCCGAGCGCTTCCATGTCGACGATCGACCGGAGCGCCCGACCGATGAGGCGCTGGATTTCCTGGGATCGACCGTCGATGCGGTACCTGTTCCGGCGGCGCCGCGTCGAAGTGGAGGCGGGGAGCATGTCGTACTCGGCGGTGACCCAGCCGGTGCCGTGGCCTTTCTTCCAATCAGGGACGGATTGCTCAAACGACGCGGTGCACAGAACGTGCGTGTCGCCGCACTTGATGAGGACGGAGCCCGGCGCGAACTTGGTGTATCCGCGGATAATCTCGACGGGGCGTAAATCGCGAGCCCGTCGTCCGTCACGTCGTGCCACAGCGGTGATCTCCAGTTGTCGGCCCCGGTCAGGCGCCCGCGCGCCTCGCGCGGCGACATTAGGTTCGGTGCGAGGGGGTGTCAAGCTGGCGGGATCGCGGCGTCGGCGATGTGCACCGGCGCGGATGCGGGCAGTGCAACGGTGAGTCGGCGGGCGTTCTCGCCGGCGTGGTCCATTCGGATCGTGACGCAGTCGGACGGCATGATCGTGTTCACCCGATCCGCCCATTCCACAATGACGACGCCGTCGCTGTCGAGCATTTCGGTAAAGCCGATGGCCGCGAGTTCCTCCGCGCCGCCGAGCCGGTAGGCATCGACATGGTAAAGATAGACCCGCCCGGGGTATTCATTCACGATCACGAACGTCGGGCTGCTGACGGTGACGCCGGGCGGCACCTCGGCGCCGGCGGCGATGCCTTTGACGAGCTCGGTCTTGCCCGCCCCCAGCGAGCCGATCAGAGCGATGCAGTCGCCGGGGCGCAGGGCGGCGCCGATGCGGCGGCCCACCGCACGCGTCGTTTCCGGCGAATCGCTGAGCATGGTGCGATCCGGGGCGCTCATCGCAGGTGCTCGTACCCCTCGGGCGTCAGGGTGCGCTCGGTTCCGTCGCTCTGTCGCAGCTTGAGGCCGGCGCCGGTCACAACGCCGACGCGGTGCACGGTCGTCGGCGGACTGGACGCGGCGATATTCGGCTCAACGGCCATCAGCAGCTCGAAGTCCTCGCCGTCGGATAGGGCGTGCTCGAGCGGCGATCGCTCATCGTGCTCGCTTGCGGCGACCGCGTCGGGGTGGACGATCTTTGACAGCAGGTTCTTTTCCAGGACCGCTCCGACGTTGGAGGCTCGACACATGCGGTGCAGGTCCAGCGAGAGTCCGTCGCTGATGTCCATCATGGCGTGAAGCGCGCCGCCCCAGGCGTCGGCGAGCATGCGGGCTTCGCGCACGCGAGGCGTGAACGTCAGGTGGCGGCCTAGCAGACTGCCGCCGAGCTTTCCCGTGACCAGCAGCGCGTCGCCGATCTTGGCGCCGTCGCGACGGACCGGCGTTACATCCGGGAAGGGCTCGCCGATGAGCGCCGCGTCGATGGCGAGCCGCTGGGCCCATCCCGTCGTGTCGCCGCCGACGATGGAGCAGTCGAAGGCGTCGGCGATCTCGCGCATGCCGCCGTACAGCCGTTGGGAATCCGCCAATTGCCAGCCGGGCGGCAGTGCGACGGAGACGGCGGCGGCCACGGGTCGGACGGCCATGGCCGCACAATCGCTCAGCCCACACGCGATGGCCTTGCGGCCGATGTCGGCGAGGTCGTCCGAATCGGCGCGGAAGTGGACGCCGTCGAGGAGCATATCGGTCGTAAGGAGCACCTCGCCGCCGGGGGCTTTGATGATGGCCATATCGTCGCCGATGCCCAGGAGCACGTCGGGGCGGTGTTGCGACCGGGCCTCGCCGGACAGCCAATCGATCAGGATTTGTTCGCCACTGGCCATGGGTAGTCCTTCGTGCCGGATGTTGCCGGCGCATCACCATGATCCTAAACGGCGATGTACGCCCGTTCCAGAGCGGCTTTGATCCGCAGCGCCGCACCACAGAGTGCTGGTCAGCTTGACCGAAGGGTATGCAGGCCGGATGATGAGTTGATTCGGGGGCGTAGCTCAGTCGGTAGAGCAGCGGCCTTTTAAGCCGTTGGTCGAAGGTTCGAGTCCTTCCGCCCTCAGTCCTCGCGGCGGTGTCATTTGATGCCGTGCGGTGTCACAAGTATCCATCCCGTCTCGGTTTGCGCACTTCGACGATTCGCGCCCTCTCGTCCTCCAGCCTCGGCGGCCTAATGAGGCAACCAGAATACCGGTAACCCGGTGATTCGACCCAGCCCACGGATGTTTACGAGCGTGTCATCCATCGGCCCGATTCTAGACGCTGGGCAGGGTGACTACGGGGGTGACCAGGGGGGTGATTTGATGGGTGATTTTGCTGGACAGGCACCCGGGAACCGCTTATACTGTAATGAGAGTGTCAATACTTTTATCGAGGTATGGACCATGGATGGGTTCTCCAGCAAGGTCGTCCGTGACGTGACCGGCGTGTCGCCGACGCAACTCTCCTACTGGGCGAAGACCGGGCTTGTAACGCCGTCCGTCGCGCCCGGACGTGGGCGCGGAACGTCCCGGCTGTATTCGTTTCGCGACTTGGTGCAGCTTCAGGTTGTCGCAAACCTGCTCAGAGCGGGTATCAGCTTGCAGAGAGTGCGTAGGGCTGTCGGCTATCTTCGGAAGCACTTCCCCGACTTGTCGCATCCGCTGGCCGAATTGACGTTGCTGACGGACGGGGACACGATCTTTCACCTGACCGACGACCCCAAAGTCATCGTGGACACCGTGCGTCACGGCGGGCAACTTGTTTTCGCGGTGCCCTTTGCGGAACTGGTCGAGCGTCTGCGCGAACGGCTGGACACGACGCCGTGTCCTCAGACTCGAAGCCTGACGGTCGGCGAGTTTGAATTCCCCGTGACCGTGACGCCGGACCATGAAGACGGCGGATTCGTGGCCGAATGCCCCGCGCTCCCCGGTTGCGTGTCGCAGGGTGAGACCGTGAGTGAAGCGCTCGCGAACATCCAGGACGCGGCGCAAGGCTGGCTGGAAGTCAACGCCGAGTTGGAGCGCAAGGGCGAAGTCCGCAAGCTGCCGACGCGCAAGTACCGCAAGCGAAAGACCCGGCGTGCCTCTGCCTAAGAGCCTGCGTCCGCGACAATTGGTGAAGGCGTTGGAACGCGACGGCTGGACCGTCGCCCGCCAGACCGGCAGTCACATCATCCTCGCCAAGCCAGGCCACCGGCCCGTCACGGTGCCGGACCATACAACCATCAAGGCCGGAACGCTGCGCGCGATCATTCGTCAAGCAGGCTTGACCGTGCCTCGATTCGAGCAGCTACTTGGATGACGGGGCGGGTTCTTTCATCCGCCGACGCCTTCACGAGCGCCACGACGCCCGCCTTCACGGCCGCGGGGAGCGTCGGCCACTTCTCGACGACGCCCGCCAGGTCGGCGTTGATTCCGGCCAAAAACGCCAAGCAGGACGACAAGTCGGCCGGTGGACTGTCGTAAGTCGTTGTGTTACAAGGGCTGGCGGAAGCCGGGCGGTGGCCTTTTGGGCGGTTGGTCGAAGGTTCGAGTCCTTCCGCCCTCATTCTCCCGGTACTCCTGATACGCCGCTGAGGAACAACGAATATGACGATTAAGGAATTCGACCTGCGCCTGCTCTTACGATCATTCGTTCTTGCAGTGGCGGTATCCGCCGCATGCCACGCCTGGGGAGAGGATGGACACCGTATCGTCGGCGAGATCGCCGCTCATCATCTTACGCCGGAGGCCACGGCGGCCGTCGCGGGTTTGCTTGGCGACAAGACGCTGGCGGATGTCTCGAACTGGGCCGACGAGATCAAGTCGGATTCGTCGTGGGACTGGGCCAAGCCGCTTCACTATGCTAATGTGCAGCCGGGCGAGCCGACGTTCGATATGGAGCGCGACTGTCCGGAGGCCGGCTGCGTGGTCAAGGCGATCGAGGATTATTCCGAGGTGCTGGCCGATACCGAGCGCCCCGCGGAGGAACGGGTGACGGCGCTGAAGTTTCTCGTGCACTTCGTCGGCGACATCCATCAGCCGCTGCACGTGTCGCACGCCCGCGACCGGGGCGGCAACGACATCAAGGTCGAGTTTTTCCATAACCGGACGAACCTGCACGTTGTCTGGGATTCGCTGCTGATCCTGCGGACCAACAAGCCGTGGAGCAAATATGCGACCGAGCTGCGGCGGCGGATCACGCCGGAGATGCGATCGCGCTGGGGCAAGGTGACCGACCCGACCATGTGGGCCAACGAGTCGTACACACTGGCCGTCGATCACGCTTATGTCATTCCGGGCGACGGCGAACTGGGGCAGAAGTACTTCGATTGCAGCATTCCAATCGTCGAGCGCCGCTTGCAGTCCGCCGGGGTACGCCTGGCCGTGTTGCTCAACCGTGTGCTGGATACTCAGTAGCCGTTGCAGCAGGGTAATTGTTGATTGCGTAGCGACGGATGGGCCCTTGAGCGCGTGCGTTCAGTCATCGAGCGACGTTCAAACTTGTTCAACATGCCCACGCGAGTGTGCACATGGCACCCGTCGCGTCCACGTGGCTTTACGAGTCTCAAGGTGCGTTTAACTGTGCCGGGTGCATCAAGCTGTACCCTACGGCTGTCGTGTCCATCACTTGCGGAGCAAGAGGTGGGGGCCACGTTGTCTCGACAGATCAACCTCCGATCGCGGACATCGCTCCAGTTTATCGACCGACGCTGATGTCGAATGCCGACGGCTGATGGCTGACGGCTTTCCTACGCATGCAGCTCCACGATGTCCTTGTCGTGCAGGACGTGGTCGAGGTGGACGTTCTGGCCGTCGACAACGCCGTGGCCCCAAATGCGGGCCGACTTTACTTTATCTTCGTCCCCGTGGTAGACCTTGCGGGCCAGGGCGAGCACGTCGCCGCCGGCGGGGAGGACGAACGGTTCCTCGAGGTCGGCCTTCTTGCCGGGCGGCTTGGCGTAGACGCGGATGACGCGGATCAGTTTGAAGAACAGTTCGGCCAGTTGATCCATCTGATTTTGATCGCGCGTTGACAACGGCTTGATCCGCACGCGCGTGCCGAACAGTTCGCGGAGCATCTCCAGGTTGTCCGACGCGGCGGGCGCGTCGCTCTTGTTGGCCAACACGATCCCCGGCACGCGCAGCAGCGGGCTCAGCTCGGGCGGCAGCTCGCGCGGGCCGTCCGTCAGCACAACCTGCCGGTCCGAAAGATGGCCCAGGCACGTGTCGAGATCGTCGAGGACGGCGTCGCTGGCCAAGTCGGCGACGACGACCAGTGCATCGGCCGATCGCCACAGGCCCGGAAAGCCGGGCGACACGTGGTCGGCCGTCACCGGCGGGGTGTCGATCAACTGAATCTTGATATCTTCGTAGGGGACCATGCCGGGAGTCGGCAGCGGAGTCGAAAACGGATAGTCGGCGATTTTGACGCGGGCGTTGGTGAGCCCGCCCACGATCGACGACTTGCCGACGTTGGGCGTGCCGATGAGGGCGACCTGGCCGGCGCCGGTTCTCGGGATGGCGAACGGATCGGTCTTGACCGAGGTCTTCTTTCCGGCTTGTTTCAGAGCCTTGCGGGCGGCGGAGAGCTTCTTTTTGAGATCGGCCTGGAGCTTCTCGGAGGACTTGTGCTTGGGTAGCTCCCGCCACATCTCCTCCAAAGCAGCCAGCTTCTCTTCCGGGTCGGTGGCCGCCCGGTATTTGGCCTCGGCCTCGAGGTATTGCGGTGTCAGATTTGCGGCCATGATCCGAACTCCCGCCTCACTATAGCGGAAGTCGGGATCTGCGCCGCGGGGCGGAATGGCGCTGGCAGACAGGCTGCCAGTGGCACCCGCTTAATCCGCCGCGCGCTTCAGCCCCCCCGTCCTTCGAGCGGAAATGGAGCTCGGCGTGCTTCTGGGAAAAACGCTCCAACGCATGGAGTATGCGGTCCTCTCTCGGAGGCTCACCCCGCGGCGGGTCGCGACATCCCACACCGCCTGAATCGCCTTGAAGAGGCGAATCGTACGAATCGCCATCCGGTGGCGAATATCCACTGATAACGCTGGCGTCATTCGTGCCGATTTGTTAACGTAAGAGCCGACGATCAACCGTTGCATCAGACCGGCAGGCAACGCGTTTCAGCGGTGCATCCGATCACGAGGCTGCACCGGCCTGCCGATTGAGCAGGCACATAGGATATGGCCAGTGTGACTCCACGTCGTTGCACGCTGCCGCCGCCTGAAAGGAAGATATCATGACGGTCGTACTCGACGGCAATTCCCTCTCGATCGAGCAGGTTCAGGCCGTGGCCCGGGAGGAGGCGCAGGTGTCGGTGGCGCCGGAGGCCTGGGAGCGTCTCGAGAAGTCGCGCAAGGTCATCGACAAGGGTGTGGCCGAAGGGACCGCAATGTACGGCGTGACGACCGGCATCGGCGAGTTTGCCCGCATCCGGATCTCGCCGGAGCAGAGCGCCGAGCTGCAGCGGCGGATCATCTACAGCCACTCTGCCGGCACGGGAAATCCGCAGCCGGCGGACGTCGTGCGGGCGGCGATGCTGTTGCGGGCGAATGTGCTGGCCAAGGGCTATTCGGGCGTTCGCCGGCGGCTGCTCGAGACCGTGGTCGGCATGATCAACAAGGGTGTGATCCCATATGTCAACGAGAAGGGGTCGCTGGGCACGAGCGGGGATCTGTCGCCGCTGTCGCAGTTCGCCGAGGTGGCGATCGGCGAGGGACGGGCGTGGTACAAGGGCGAGCTGATGTCCGGCGCCGAGGCCATGAAGCGGGCCGGCGTCGAGCCGACGGATCTGACCTACAAGGAGGGGCTGGGGCTGATCAACGGCTCGCAGATGATGACGGCCGGGGCGGCGCTGCTGGTCTACGACGCCGAGCGCGTGTTGAAGAACGCGATGATCGCCGCGGCCATGTCGGTCGACGCGTTGCGGGCCGTGGCCCGGGCGTTTGATCCCCGGGTGCATCAGGTTCGGCCGTTCCCAGGGCAGAACGCGGTGGCGCGGAACCTGCTGCGGCTGGTGGAAGGCAGCGAGGTGATGGCCAACCGTACGGGGCGGGTTCAGGACGGTTACAGCATCCGCTGCTCGCCGCAGATCCTCGGCCCGTCGCTCGATGCCGTGGAGTTCGTGCGGCGGATCGTGAACATCGAGGCCAACTCTGCGGCCGACAACCCACTCTTCTTCGGCGACGAAGGCGAGTACTTCGCGGCGGGCAACTTCCATGGGCAGGGGATCGGGCTGGTCGTTGATTACCTGTGCATGGCCTTGTCGGAGTCGGCGAACCTGTCGGAGCGGCACACCAACCGGCTGCTCAACCCTGTGCTGTCCGGTTTGCCGGACTTCCTGGTGGAAGGCAAGGGGCTCAACTCCGGGCTGATGGTGGCCCAATACACCGCGGCCGCGCTCGTTTCGGAGAACAAGGTGCTGTCGCACCCGGCGTCGGTGGATTCGATCAGCGTATCGGCCGACCAGGAGGATCACGTCAGCATGGGGCCGATCGCGGTCCGCAAGTGCACGGAGATCTTGAAGAACGTGCGGACGGTGCTGGCCATCGAGATGATGTCGGCCGCCCAGGCGTTCGAGTTTCACGAGGGGCGTCGTCCGGGCAAGGGCACGGCGATCGCGTACGACCTCATACGGCAGAAGGTGTCCAAGCTTCAGGACGACCGGGTGCTTTATCCGGATATAGAAGCCATCCGCGCGATGGTCGAGGATTGCGCCATTCTGGATGCGGTAGAGGCGGAGGTCGGGCCGCTTCTGCTCGCCCGGGACATGGATTTACCCCAACCGAACGTGCCCGCGTAGGAGGAGCCCAACCGACGTCCGTGACCGGAGCTCTGGCGGTGGAACAAGAAGCGGCGTGGCCGTGCCCTGCGCTCCACACGGCTGCCCGCAAGACGCGGGCGGTAACCTCTGGTCGTGGTTGGGTCCCTGATCATAAGCGTTGACATGCTCAATGGGCACCAACGACTATATGCGCCCCACGCGTGCTCGCTTCCGGGTCCTCTTTACGTTCGCCTCGTAGTTCTTGATGTAGGCCTCGACCGGTACGCGGGCGACGGCCTCTCCGATCACGTTGAGCGGAACGTCGTCGATCTTCTTGAAGCGGATGCAGGCCTTGCCCATGTCGAGCTTCTTACCCGTTTTCGCCCAGGCCTCGCGGAACCACTTCTGTTGCGACTCGTCGGAGTAGATGCACATCAGATAGATACCGATGTGGTTTTTCTGGTTGGCGATCCCCGCGAAGGGCACCGGTTGCGTCGGGTCGCAATGGTAACCGGGCGGATAGACGCTGTGCGGGACGAAGTATCCGATCATCCCGTACTGCATCCCCTCCTTGTATCCCTTGCCGAGGTTCTTGCGGATGACCTTCCGAACAGCCTCGACCGCCTTGCAACGCTCTTCCGGCAGCTCGGCCAGATACTCCTTGACGGTGGCCGCCTTACTTTGCATACACGCTCTCCTGGGAACCGGGACTTGTGGTTGGTCCGAACTCGATTCGCCATCCTACCCGAACGAGCGGTCCGATCCAAGCGGGACCCGACGCAGGTGTGCGTCAGCAATCGGGCGCACGCCGGAGCGCTTGCGCGAGGACGCCGCCGTGTCCCTTGGGCCTCGATGGGGTCGGCGCCGGCGGAGGGGGCGGCCGCGGCGCTTCCCGAGCCTGTGGTTGAGCATCTGCACCAAGCGCGGATGCTCGCCGGAAAAAGCTGGCGTGAAGCGTCGCTGGAAGTTACCCTTCAGGATCGTCGCCGGGGCCGGCCGTCCGAGCCGGCATGGATGGGTTTTGGGCCGGCGGTGGCCGTTGCTATTCTCTGAGTCGTTTGTCGAGCACGGGAGATTCTCATGCCGCTCAGCCTCTTCGCCCGAGCGCTTGGTGAGGACATCGTCGAGGAGGGCCTGTTCGGCCGTCAGAGCAAGCTGGTGGTGGCCGTCTCGGGCGGGCCGGATTCGATGGCGCTGCTGCATGCCCTGCACGAGCTCAACCAAGAGGGCGAGTTCTCGTTGACGCTTCACGTGGGCCACCTGAACCATCAACTTCGTGACGGCGAGGCCGAGGAGGACGCGGCGTTCGTACACGCGGCCGCGGACCACCTGGGCATCCCGTGCAGCGTTGTCGAGCGGGACGTGGCCAAAATCGCGGCCGAGCGGGGCGAGTCGATCGAGGAGGTCGCCCGAAACGAACGCTACCATACCCTCGAACGCATCTGCATCCAGGTGGGGGCGGAGGCCGCTGCCGTGGGACATCACGCGGACGACAACGCAGAGACCATCCTTCATCGCGTCATGCGGGGGACGGGCCTGAGGGGACTGGGCGGAATTCCGTGGTGCCGAGCCATCGGGCCGATGAGCGATGTGCAGATCGTCCGGCCGATGCTTCGGCGGACGCGGAAGTCGATCCTGGCTTACCTGGGCGACCAGGGCGTCCCCTATCGCGAGGATCGTACCAACGAGTCGAACGAGCCGATGCGCAACCGCATCCGCAACGTGCTGCTCCCGCAGATCGAGAGCGAAGTCAACCCGCAGGTGCGCGAGGCTTTACTCCGGCTCGGGGAGCAGGCCCGCTGGTTCGAGGAGTATCTGCGCGAAACCGCGCAGCGAACCTTCGAGACGCTCATCATCAGCCGCACGGATCAGGAGCTGATCCTCAACGCAGCCACTTTGGCCAGGAAGAATCGGATCGTGCAGACCGAACTGGTCCGCCGGGCCATCGAGTCCTTCAAGGTGGGGCAGCAGGAACTCGGCTTCACGCATCTGAAGGCGGTTCTGGACCTGGTCGCTGACCCGGCCAGCGGCAAGCAGATTCACTTGCCGGCCGGCATGTCGGTCACGAAGCGTTACGACCGGCTGGTTTTTTCGCTGCCGACGGAGGAGCCGCGCGAGGAGGTGGCCTCTGAAATCGCGGTGCACGTGCCGGGTACGACGCACATGCCGCTGCGGCGAATGGAGATTCGATGCGACATCGCCGGCGTGACGGCTCGCGATGTGGAACAATGGCGCCGGCAGAAGCACGAGTATCAGGAGTGGGCCGATTTCGACAGCATTCATCCGCCGCTTATCGTGCGCGGACGGCGGAGCGGCGATCGGTTCTGGCCACTGGGCGCCCCGGGGTCGAAGAAGATCTCCGAGTTTCTCATCGACGCGAAGGTCGAACCGGCGGAGCGCGAGCGCGTCGCGCTGTTGTGCGATCAGCTTGGTCCGGTTTGGATCATCGGCCACCGGCTGGACGAGCGCGTGAAGATATCCCGCCATACGCACCGGGTGCTGAAGATTGGCGTGCGCCGGCTCGACGACGCCGGGGCGAAGGCGGGTGATTAGTGGCACGGCTTCAGAGCGAGACGTCGCCGGATTCGTCGCTTGCTCAGGAGAAATCCATCTCCTGGCGCCTGCTCTTGCTCGTCTTTCTGATCGCCCTGGTGGCTCGAGCCGGGTGGGGTGCGATCAGCATTTTCCGCCTGGAGGATCCCGCGGCGCTCGAGTTTCCCGACGAACTGGATTACTGGTCGCTGGCCCATTCGGTCGTGGAGGGGCACGGCCTGGTCGGAGAGCACGGTTTCCGGGCGCTGCGCATGCCGCTTTATCCGCTCTTTCTGGCAATCTTTGCCGGACAGCCGATGGGACCTGTCTTTGCTAAAGCAGCGCAGTGGCTGATCGGCGGCGGTGCGGCGGTGTTGATTACGCTGCTGGGGGCGCGAGTGGCCGGACGCAGAGCGGGACTTGTCGCCGGTCTGCTGGTGGCGGTCGATCCGTTCCTCATATTCTTCGCTTCGTTGCTGCTGACCGAGACGCTGTTCATCACGGCGCTGTGCGCTTTGTGGCTCTGCGGCTGGTACGTTTCGCGCCGCGGCGGGAATTCGGTCTTCGGCCCGTGGCTTCTTCTGGGCCTTCTCTCGGCGCTGTGCGTTTACTTGCGGGAATCCTCG
The DNA here is from genome assembly GCA_964574815.1 of uncultured Phycisphaeraceae bacterium. Taxonomy (GTDB): domain Bacteria; phylum Planctomycetota; class Phycisphaerae; order UBA1845; family UBA1845; genus CAZNPL01. The sequence continues at coordinate 16,658 of CAZNPL010000025.1, read as the reverse complement.
CTCGGCCTGATTGTCATCTGGGCGGTGTTTCTGGGGGTGGCCGCCGGACCGACGCGGAAGGGCTGGGTTGGTGTGGCGTTCTCGCTCGTGATTGTAGCGGCGTCGCTGTTTCCCTGGGCGATTCGCAACCAGCGCGTTACCGGGCACATGTGCTGGTTGACGCATCGAGCGGGCATCTCGCTTTATGATGGCGTGGGACCGCAGGCCACAGGTAATAGCGACCTGGGCGAGATCAAGCAGATGGCCGCGGTGCGCGGGCTCGATGAAGCGGCATGGAACCGCTATTTCTTCGACAAGTCGATCGAGAGCATTCGCTCGGATCCGCAACGCATCCTGCGACTGGCCGGCGTCAAGATCGCCCGCACGTGGAACCCGGTTCCCAATGCCGAGGAATACCAATCGCTTTGGGTTCGTCTGATCGCCGCTTTTTGGACCGTCCCGATCTACCTTCTGGCCCTGTGCGGCATGATTCGCCTGCGAAAGCGCCCGGCGGAGATTCTCGCGCTGCTTCTGCCGGCGCTGTACGTGCTGGTGGTGCACTCTGTGTTCGTGGGGAGCTTGCGGTATCGACTGGCCGCGATGCCGATGCTGGAAGTACTGGCCGCCGTCGGCGCCTCCGCCTGGATCAGTCCTCGAAGAGGGAGGCCTGATGCGGATCGGAAGACGCCACAAACTCCCTGACAGTCTGAATCTCGTCGACGAACTCGTCGACGTCACTGTACTTTCGGAAAACGGCCGCGAAGCGCACGTAAGCCACCGAGTTGAGCTCGCGGAGGCGCCGAAGCAGGATCTCGCCGATCTCGACGCTGGTGACCTCTTTCTCAAACCGCTCGAACAGGTCGCCCTCGACGGTGTCGACCAGTTGTTCGATGGCGTTTTCGTCGATGGGCAGCTTGCAGCAGGCGTGCCTCACGCCGCGCATCAGCTTGGTGCGCTCGAACGGCTCGCGGCTTCCGTCGCGCTTGATCACAATCAGGCGCAGCTCCTCCTCGACCCGTTCCTTGGTCGTGAAACGGCGCCCGCAGGCCGCGCACACGCGCCGCCGCCGAATCACCGCTCCACCTTCGGTCATCCGGGAATCGATCACCCGATCCTTGTTGCTTTCGCGGCACGAAGGACAACGCATGATGGCAGCGCCTGACAACCTCACGACGACAAATGGACGCCGCTGAGGGCGGCATCTGATGGCCGGATTGTAGCAGGTCAACGCAAAATGTAGAGGCGCTTTGAAAATGGACCACCGCCCATGGACATCACGCCAACCCGCCCTATGGTAACGCCCATGCCCACGTGGATGAACAAGCGGCAGATCGGCCCGCTCACTCTGCTCGGCTACAGCCTCGCCGGGGAGGAGACGGTCATCGGCGTGCCTGAGTTGAACGTCTGCTTCGACGTCGGCCGGGCCCCGCGCGAGATCATCCCGATCGACAACGTCTGCCTTTCCCACGGGCACATGGACCATGCGGCCGGAGTCGCGTATTATTTCTCCCAAAGGGGCTTCATCGGGGCGCCGCCCGGGCGCGTGATTGTGCATCGGGCGCAGGCCCAGAACATTCAGCGGCTGATGGCGGTCTGGGCGGATATCGAGGGGCATCATTCGCCGTGCGACATCGAGGGGGTGGAGCCGGGCCAGGACGTCAGGACCCGCCGCGATCTGGTCGTCCGGCCTTTCGCGGTCAATCATCCCGGCAACGCGCTGGGGTTCTCCGTGGTGCAAGTTCGGAACAAGCTAAAGCCGGAGTTTACAGAGAAGACCGGCCCGCAGCTCGTCGCCCTCAAGAAACAGGGTGTGGAGATCGAATATCGTCTCGAAGTGCCCCTGATCGCCTATTGCGGCGACACGGCGTTGGGCGACTTTTTGACATTGCCGCACGTTCGGGACGCCGAGGTTCTTCTGATCGAGTGCACCTTCTTTGACCACGATCACATTCGCAGGGCCCGGCAGGGCTACCACATTCACGTCAGCGATCTACGGGAGGTTTGCGGTCAGGTGCGGTCCCGGCACATCGTGCTCACGCACCTCACGCGCCGCACGGACATCAGACAGGCCCGGCGCATTCTGCCGGACGCCATCGCCGCGAGCGACGTCGAGCGGGTCTCGTTCCTGATGGACCGCCCGCCGCGTCGAGCGGAGCGAAGCGGCGCCGCGCCGACACGATCCGACACTGGTTAAGCCGTTTGGAAGAGTTGCGGATCGGCCGCCGTTCCTGTCGAAATGGAAGGGAAGAAGGAGCGCATACCGACGTTTGTACGAGATAAGACCCGCGAGCCGGTGTTTGGTGACAGGAGTTGAGATGAAAACGAATGTGTTGATGCTGCTTTCTTTTATTGTCGTATGCATGATAGGCGTGCCGACTTCGGTCGGCCTGGAGACGGCGGCCGGGGAGGCGGAGGCCTCTCCGGCGGAGGCTTCGCCGGCGGATCCGCTGTCGAAGGAGATTGTCTCGGGGATGAAGTTCCGGTCGATCGGGCCGGCGCTGATGTCCGGGCGGATCGGTGACTTCGCGGTCAATCCGCGCAACAAGGCGCATTACTTTGTGGCTGTGGCGTCGGGGAACGTGTGGAAGACGACAAACGCCGGGACCACCTGGACGCCGGTGTTCGACAACTACGGCTCCTACTCGATCGGCTGCGTGACGATGGATCCGCATAACCCGAACGTCGTCTGGGTTGGCACCGGCGAGAACAACAGCCAGCGCAGCGTCGGGTTCGGCGACGGCGTCTACCGGACGCGCGACGGCGGGGCCAACTGGGAGAACATGGGCCTGGGCGAGTCCGAACACATCGGCATGATCCTGATCGACCCGCGCGACTCGAATACCGTCTACGTCGCGGCGCAGGGGCCGCTGTGGCGGGCCGGCGGCGACCGGGGCCTGTACAAGACCGCCGACGGCGGCGAGACCTGGGAGCGCATCCTGCACATCAGCGACGACACCGGCGTCAACGAGGTGCACATGGACCCGCGCGACCCGGACGTGCTGTACGCCTCGGCATACCAGCGGCGGCGGCACGTATGGACGCTGATCAACGGCGGGCCGGAGTCGGCCATCTACAAATCCACCGACGCCGGAAAAACCTGGCGCAAGATCGAGCGGGGTATTCCGGGCGTGGACAAGGGGCGCATCGGCATGTGCGTCTCGCCGGCCGACCCGGACGTGGTCTACGCCATCGTCGAGGCCGGCCAGGGCAAGAGCGGCTTTTACCGCTCGACCGACCGCGGCGAGACGTGGGAGAGGCGCAGCGGCTACGAGACCACCAGTCCGCAGTACTATAATGAGATCGTGTGCGATCCGAACCACGTCGGGCGCGTCTACGCCCTCGATACGATCCTGCACGTCACCGAAGACGGCGGCAAGACGTTCGAACGCATGCCACGGGAGAACCGCCACGTCGACGACCACGCGCTGTGGATCGATCCCGACAACAGCGACTACCTGCTGGTCGGCTGCGACGGTGGTGTCTACGAAAGCTTCGATCGCGGCGAGAACTGGGGCTTCAAGGACAACCTGCCGGTGACGCAGTTCTACCGCGTGACCGTGGACACGTCCGAGCCGTTCTACTTCGTCTACGGCGGCACGCAGGACAACGCCACACTGGGCGGGCCGTCGCGGACGCTAAACCGGGCGGGCATCACCAACGAAGACTGGTTCGTCACCGTCGGCGGCGACGGCTTCAAGGCCCAGGTCGATCCCGAGGATCCGAACATCGTCTACGCCCAGTGGCAGTACGGAGGCCTGGTCCGACACGACCGGCGCGGCGACCAGAATGTCGACATCAAGCCGCGCGAGGCCCCGGGCGAAGAGCCGAACCGCTGGAACTGGAACTCGCCGCTGCTCATCAGCCCGCACGACCACAAGCGGCTCTATTACGCCTCGCAGCGTCTGTATCGTTCCGACGATCGCGGCAACAGTTGGGTGGCCATCAGCGGTGATCTGACGCGGCAGTTCGATCGTCATCAGCTCAAGGTGATGGGTCGGATTCAAAGCGTCGACGCGGTCGAGAAGGACCAGCACACGTCGATCTTCGGGAACTGCGTGGTGTTGAGCGAGTCGCCGCTGGTCGATGGGTTGCTTTACGTCGGTACTGACGACGGGCTGATCCAGGTCAGTGAGAGCGGCGGCGGCACGTGGCGCAAGATCGGCGTGTTCCCGCACGTGCCGGACATGACGTTCGTGAGCGGCTTGCAGGCGTCGATGCACGATCCCGACACCGTGTACGCCGCCTTCGACAATCACAAGCAGGGCGACTTCAAGCCCTACATCCTCAAGAGCACCGACCGCGGACAGACCTGGGAGCCGATCATGGGCGATATGCCCGAGCGGCAGGTGTGCTACACGCTGGCCGAGGACCACGTCGATCCGAACATGCTGTTCATCGCCACCGAGTTCGGCGTGTTCGTCACGCGAAACGGCGGGGAAAACTGGCATCAGCTCAAGAGCGGCGTGCCGACGATTGCCGTCCGCGACATCGAGATTCAACGACGCGAGAACGACCTGGTGCTCGGCACGTTCGGGCGGGGTTTTTACGTTCTGGACGACTACTCGCCGCTGCGCGTGGTTGACGAGCGGCTGCTCGAGAAGGACGCGGCGATCTTCCCGATCAAGGCGGCGCTGCGCTACATCGAGAAGTCGCGGCTGGGAGGCCGGTCGGGCAAGGGGTCGCAGGGGGCCTCGTTCTACGCCGCGCCCAACCCGCCGTACGGGGCCGTCTTCACCTACCATCTCAAGGAGAAGCTCTACACGCGGAAGGAGCTGCGGCGGAAGGCCGAGAAGGAGGCCCGCGAGGCCGGCAAGGAGGTCCGCATCCCGACGATCGAGGAGCTGCGGGCCGAGGACGAGGAGATCGAACCGTCCATCCTGCTGATCGTCCGCGACGAGAGTGGGGATGTGATACGCCGCATCGAAGGCTCGCGCAACAAGGGCGTCCACCGGGTGGACTGGGACCTGCGGTATCCGTCATCGAATCCCGTATCGCTCGGGTCCGGGGGCGAGCTGCCACCGTGGCGGCGTCGGGCGGCCGGCCCGCTTGCGCTGCCCGGGACGTACACGGTGACGCTGGCCAAGCAGGTGGATGGGGTGGTGACCGAATTGACTGAGCCGGAGCCGTTCGACGTCATCTCGCTCGACCTTGCGACCTTCGAGGCCGACGACCGCGACGCAGTGCTGGCGTTCCGCCGGAAGGTGGCGAGGCTGAACCGGGCGGTGCGGGGTGCTGTGCGGGTGGTCAATGAGGCCGAGGACCGCGTCGCTCATTTACGCGAGGCGTTCATCGACACGATCGAGGCCGATCCGGAGTTGCTGACGGAGGTGGATGCTCTGCGCGATCGGGTGAATCGAATGAAGACGAAGCTGGTCGGCGATCGAACCAGGGCCAGACGCGAGGAGCCGACGCTGCCGTCGATCAGCGGGCGCGTGAGTAATGTGGTGCGGAATCAGTGGTATACAACATCCGCGCCGACACAGACGCAGCGTGACGCCTACCGCTATGCGGGCGAGGAGTTCACGGAGCTCCTGGCGAATCTCAGAGAGCTGATGCAGACCGATTTGCCTGCGTTGGAAGCGCGCTTCGAGGAAGCCGGCGCGCCGTGGACGCCGGGAAGACTGCCGGCCTGGGAGATGGAGTGACGCCCGCCGTCGCGGGTTTGAAGGGCGGGCGGTAGAATCGCCCGTATGCCCGAGTTGCCCGAGGCCGAGACCATTGCCCGCGACCTGCGCGAAGCGCTCGTGGGGCTCGCGCTGCGTCGCGTCCGACTGACACGGCCCGACTTTGTCCGGCACGCCGACGGGGATTTCGTGCGCGCCTTGACGTCCCGGCGCGTGACCGACGTCTACCGTCGCGGCAAGCGCATCGTGCTCGCCCTCGACGACGGCAACCGCGTGGTCTTCGGCCTGGGCATGAGCGGCCGCATCACCATAGAAAAGTGCCGCCGCCCCTGCCTGCCCCACACGCATCTTCGCCTGGCGTTCGGCGACGGCCGCCGCGAGATCCGATTCCGCGACCCCCGCCGCTTCGGCGGCATCTGGTACGTCAACGGCAACGACAAAGCCAACGGAAGCCCCGGACCACTGCCCGAGGGGGTAGAACCGCTGGACGTATCGCTGCCGGCCTTCCGCCGCCTGCTCCAACGAAAGCGCCAGATCAAGGCCTTGCTGCTCGACCAGAGCGTGATCGCCGGGCTGGGCAACATCTACTGCGACGAGGCCCTGCACCAGGCGCGCATCCACCCGCTCACCCGGGCCGCCGACCTCACCGCCGACCAGGCCGCGGCATTGCGCCGCGCCATCCGCCGCGTCCTCCGCTCGGCCATCAGTTTCCGCGGCTCGACCCTGATGGACTACCGATCCGCCGACGGCCAACCCGGCCTCTACCAATCCCGCCACCAGGTCTACAACCGCCAGAACCAACCCTGCCGCCGCTGCAAAACCCCGATCGAGCGAATCCTGGTAGCCGCCAGGTCCACGCACCTTTGCCCCGTGTGCCAGCCGCGTCGGTTCAAGTGATCCGCGGTCCGGAGTCCAGAGTGGCCCTGTTCGCAAATGTTGCTTTCTGGGCGCAGCGTTGTACTGTGGAGAGAAGACTTGGCGTCTCGCCTCGGCTGGACCGCGGCGTGACTTTTGTATAGTGCACCTCGGTCTACGTTAGTACGTGGACCAAGTGACCACCGCAGGAGCCGGTCGAGCGGAGGGACAAGTACGTGCGGACCGGGCGTCCGAGAGGGCCTGTCTCACTTATCGCGAAGCCCGAAGAGCGCTTCGGCCGCACGCATCGCCGGCGCAAGCCGAAGCAGCGAGGCGGCCAGAAACGCGCGAAATCGGTAATGTTGCCTCTCCAATTAATGTTCCGCGAGTGACAACGGCCATTTGACAAGGAAGCTGATGGAGCGTCATGAACTGGTGGAGTTGCACTATGTCACACCGATCTGCAACATCCCGTCGATTTTGCAGCACGGCATCTTGTCGCACGTTCGCGCCTCTCGCCTCCAACACCGATCTGTGGCCATGCCGATTATCCAGGATCGTCGCACCCGAGTACGGGTGCCCGGAGGGCGCCAGCTGCACGAGTACGCGAATCTCTACATTTGCGGGCGCAATCCGATGCTGTACAAGCGGTTGGACCAGCGTGAGACGATATGCGTGCTGTCGGTCAGCACGGACGTGCTCGACCTGCCCGGTGTCGTTGTCACAGACTCCAACGCCAGCAGCGACTATGTTCGGTTTGCTGCGGCCCCCGATGGGTTACGGATCGTGGACTTCGACCATACGTTCGCCGAGTATTGGACCGACCAGGATATCATACGACAGTGGCAAAAAAAAGCTGCGAAGTGTGCCGAAGTCCTCGTCCCGGATACGGTTGAGCCTCGCTTTATCCGCAGCATTTACGTATGCTCGGATGAGGTGGGGGCCAATGTGTCGGCCTTGAGCACTGGGTTGACCGTTGCCGTCGATCGGCACCTGTTTTTCTGTTAAGGGACGGACCGACATGATCACCGTACGAATAGGCGACATCTTCGAGTCCGACGCGCAGACGCTCGTCAATACGGTCAACTGCGTTGGCGTGATGGGCAAAGGGATCGCGCTCGAATTCAAAGTGCGATTCCCTAACATGTACGAGGATTACGTGCAACGCTGCAGGGACGGACGCGTGAAACTAGGTGAGCCATACCTGTACCGCCGGCTCACGCGCCCTTGGATTCTCAATTTTCCGACCAAGGACCACTGGCGATCCGTTTCGCGCCTTCATGACATCGTTGCCGGCCTTCGCTACCTGCAGGCACATTACCGTGACTGGGGCATAACCTCGCTTGCCGTACCACCGCTGGGCTGCGGTCACGGACAGCTCGAGTGGCGCGTCGTCGGGCCTACGCTGTATCGTCATCTCAAGCAACTTGAAATCCACGCAGTCCTTTTCGCCCCTTTCGGTACACCGCATGAGGAACTCAAGCCAGCTTTTCTTGATGCGAGAGAGGAAGCACGACCTAAAGCGTCCGAACAAGCGCCTGGGTACCGTGTGCTACCATCTTGGGTTGCCCTTGTCGATATTTTGCAGCGTGTCGAGAGCGAACCCTATCATCGGCCGGTCGGGCGCGTCACGTTCCAGAAAATCGCATACTTCGCCACCGAGTCCGGCATCCCAACGGGCCTGCGGTATCGGCGCGGCAGCTTCGGTCCATACGCTCCCGAAGTAAAACGTCACGTGACGAACCTCGTCAACAATGGTCTCATCCGTGAGGAACGGATTGGCCGAATGTTCGCCGTCCGTGTTGGCCAGACCTTCGAGGACGCCCGTCGCGCCTACGCCGATCAACTGTCTCAGTGGCGCAACGTGCTTGAAAAAGTGGCCGACTTGTTCATGCGCGTCAACACGCAGCAGGCCGAGGTCGCAGCTACGGTTCACTTCGCTGCCAACGAACTGAAAAACCGCGGCGAGTTCCAAGTGGAAGAAGCAACGGTCCTTCGTGCGGTGATGGACTGGAAGCAGCGGAGGCGTCCGCCTCTTGAGGAGAAGGAAGTCGCCCTGACGATCCGAAACCTCAACATGCTGAGCTGGATTGGCGCGCGTGTCAGCCCGGACTTACCGCTCACCGAGGAGGACGTTCTGAATGTGTGAGATAGGCGCACGGCTCTTCTACATGGCGCCCATCCAGAACGCCGCACCCATCGCAGCGCTCGGTATTCTATCATACAATCAGCGCCATTCTATGCCCGCGCTTGACAGTTTGACGACATCTATCGCAGATCCATTCGTCAATGCTCGGCGGCATGGAAAACAAATCGGCGGTCGGTCCCTCCATGACTTCGTTCCGCTTTATTGGGCTACGCATACGCCAATGCAGTACGTTGTCACCGTCAAGAACGGAATCCTGCGGGAAAATGACTTGGTGTTCTTCTCGCTGGACGCGGCCCAGGTGCTCACGCTCCCAGGTGTGATGACCACAGACGGCAACGCCGCAAACGATGAGACGGCTTTCTATGAAGGCAGGGGCGCGTTGGATCGCCTTGACTGGCGAATCCTCCAGACCCCCAACTGCTACAGCCGCCATTACAAGCGCCGCAAATGCGCCGAGGTGCTCGTTCCTGATCATGTGCCCGCTGACAATCTATCGTACATCGCCGTCCGCACCGAGGAAGTGGCGTTCACATTGCGTTCGACGTTGAAGGCCCTGACGCGCGAATTCATGAATGCCCGTGTTCCGCACCGAGTATTGCCGGATGTGCGCGTCTGCCGCACGTATTATTACGGATGACGGAGTCGATAGCCCCGTGGACGACGGCCGCCACATCGGCAAGTATCTTCTGAAACGGGCGATCAGCAAAGAAAAACTGGGTGGACACCATATTATTCGGAGGACACGGCGCTTATTTTGGGGGGCTCGCTTACAGGGTACGCATGGGGCCACAGCTCAAATCGCCCGGGCGACAGCTACTGGTCAGCCTGGCTGCCGGTGACTTGCAGAGTCTGGACAAGAGAGCCATCAGCGCCTGGCCATCCACTGTCCGAAACTAGGCAGCGGCCCTTGGTCCGGGCGCGCTCGGGTAAGCGAGCTCTTGCCGATCAGTACGCGTGCGTGCCCAGGACGACTTCGCAGCCGAACTTCTTTTCGAGCGTGGCCTTCATGTCGTCGAAGTCGATGGGGCATTGGGCGGTCTGCATGGCCGCCTTGATGCACGTGCCGAAGTGGAGCACGTCGATCGGGCGGCCCAGGTTCCTGGTTACGTCGCTGATCAGCTTGACGCGCGGGACGGTGAGGCCGGGGCAATCGCCGCAGTCGGTCATGGCCACGAGCTCGATGTCGTCGTGCCGGGCGAACTCCCCGTTCTTCTCGCTGATTCCTTTGTAACACTTGGCACACGCGATGCACGAGTGGTCCTTGATGCGCTTGCAGTAGAGAATGGCGACGTTGGGCATGGCAACCTCCTTGGCGCAACACCTGGGCGGCGTTTCGATTCCGCAAGTACAGTGTCAGCAAGCGTCATCCTACCGCACGTGGTCTCTCTATTCCACCGACAACTATCGCTCTGGTTGTGAACGAGTTCATCCGGAATGGAGTGGCAAAACGCGGCCCACTGGCGGGACCCGGCGCCCCGTCGAGCGGAGCGCAATGCGTCTCGGAGTGCCGATGGCGAAACGACTTCCGTAGCGGGTGACGCGGCACGGCCGCGGCGACAAAGGCGCCCCCGTCAAGCGCCTGACATCGTGCTTGCGGACGAGACTTGCAGGTGAGACTGCGTCGCCCCGTAAGGGGGCTTAGGTTGCTGGGGGTGTCGCTATCCCCGGGTTCCGCTGCGCTTCACCCGGAGCTATTGGGGGCGGCGCCCCCTACGGGGGCTCGGCCTTGTGGGGCGTCAGGTACCCCAAGTTGCGCTGCACTTCACCCGGGGCGGGTGGCCCGTCGCCCCCTTCGCGCCTAATCAGGTGCTGTGGCGTCGACCGGCGCGCGGGCGAAGCGGATTGTCGCTGCTATGGCCTCGCGGATGTCCTGCGTGATGCGGTGGACCGCCGGCGTGAACAGGAGGACCACCGCGGTCGAAAGCAGGATGCCGTAGCCCAGGGAGATGGCCATCGGGACGAGGAAACGAGCCTGCACCGAGGTTTCGAAGATCATGGGGGCCAGTCCGATGAACGTCGTCAGCGAAGTCAGAATGATCGGGCGGAGGCGGCGGCGGGAGGCGTACTCGACGGCGTCGTTCCATGTCGCGCCCTGGTTTCGCCGCTCGTTCATCGTGACCGTCAAAACGAGCGCGCCGTTGATGACCACACCGCACACCGCGATCAAACCGAAGATGCTGATCACGCTGAGGTCGTAGCCCATCACGACGTGGCCGACCAGTGCGCCGGCCGTGCCGAAAGGTACGCACAAGACGACGACGATGGCCTGGATGTAACTGCGGAACAGAACGGCCAGCAGGCACAGAATGGCGAGCATGGCCAGGCACAGACCGCGGAACAGCGCATGCAGCGCCTCGGTTCGCTCCCGCTGGCGGCCCTCAAAGTTGTATCGCAGGCCGGGGTATTGAGCGGCGAGGGCGGGCAGGAAATCGGCCGAGAGTGCGGCCTGGATTTTTTCGGCGTTGGCCACCTCGGGGATGACTTCGCCGGACACGTTCACCACGCGGCGACCATTCACGCGGTTAATCTCCGTGTAGGCCCGGCCGGTGTCCATTCTAACGGCTTGCGGCAGCGGGAGTTCGGAGCCGTCCGGGGCATGGATCATCAGTTGCTCGAGGGCGTGCAGCGATTTCGTATCCTCGCGCGGCAGGCGGACCATGACGCGGATTTCGTCGCGGCCTCGCTGCTGCCGCAGGGCCTCGGCGCCGAAGAAGGCATGACGGACCTGGCGGCCGACGGCGTCAGGAGTCAATCCAAGACTTTGCGCGGCGGGCTCGAGCGTGAAATCAAACTGGGGTTTGCCGGCCGCAAAGCCGTCGTCGATCTCGGTGATGCCGGCGTAGGTGCCCAGATGTTCAGCGAGGCGGGCGGCGGCTTCTTCGAGGATTTCGACCTGGGGATGGGCCAGCTCGACGGTGAGGCGTTGAGATCCGGGTCCGACGGCGAACTCGAACAGCATCGACTCGAGGCTGGCGAGCTCCCCGATCTCCTCGCGCCAGATTTCGGTGAACTCCGCGGCGGTGATGGCTCGCTCCGATTGCGGCACCAGCGAGACGTTGATGTCGACGGAGTTGGAGTCGCGGCGCCCCACGTAGCGCGCGATGCCGTCGACGATGTCCGGGCCGCCGGCCTTGTCGACCGCCCGCACTCCGGCCTCTTCAATGTGTCGCGCGATGCGCTGCGCCTCCTCGAACGGGGCGCCGTAGGGGAGCAGGACTTCGCAGTCCACCCGGTCGCCGGCGATCTGGGGCATGAAGTTGAATTCGAGCCGGCCGCTGTCGTACCACGTCCAGATCACGGCCAGCCCGGCAACGAACACCGCGGCCGTGAGGTAGCGATGGCTGAGGCACTGGCGCAACAGGCGCATGTAGATGTGTTCGGTGAACCACTCGAAGCCGTCCGAAAAGCGCTGTTGCGTGGCGCGCAGGAAGCCGATCACGCCGCGCGGTCTGGTGCCCGCGATCTGTTTTCCGTGGCCCAGGTGGGCGGGGAGGATAAAGAGGCACTCGACGAATGAGACCACGAAGACGGCGATCACCACCGCGGGCAGCACGCCGAAGAACCGACCGGTCCTTCCGGGGACGAATAACAGCGGCATGAACGCGATGATGTTGGTGATCACGGCGAAGAAGACGGGGATGGCCATCTCGCGGGCGCCGACGATGGCCGCTTTCAGCCGCGGCATACCCTGTTCGATTTTGTGCCAGACGTTCTCACCGACGATCACCGCGTCGTCGACGACGATTCCGAGCGTCACAATGAACGCAAACAGGGAGATCATGTTGATGCTGGCGTCCATCGCCGGGAGAAGCAGCAGTGAGCCGGCGATGGAGATCGGAATGCCCAATGCCACCCAGAACGCCAGCCGCGGGTTGAGGAACAGCCCGAGCACGACCAGGACGAGTGCCAGGCCCAAGCCGCCGTTTCGGAGGAGCAGAGACATGCGGTCCCGATAGGCGATGGAGCGATCACGCGTGGTGACGACCGTCATATTGTCGGGGAGGCGCTTGCTCAGTTCGGCGACGTATTCGCGGGCGGCCCGGGCGATATCGAGCGGGCGCTCATCGCCGACCTGGTAGATATCCAGGTCCATCGCCCGCTGGCCGTTGAAGAAACGCTCGGACTCGGCGATCTCGAAGCCGTCGCGGACGTTGGCGATATCTCCCAGTCGCACCTTGGAGCCGGTATTAAGGCTGAGGATGGGGATGTCTTTGAACTCGCTGGCGAACATGCGCCGTTCGGTCGTGCGCAGCAGCACTTCGCCGGCGTCGGTGCGGATTCCGCCGGCAGGGACATCGAGCGCGGATCGGCGGATGGTCTCGGCGACTTCGCCGAGTGTGAGTCCAAGCGAGCGCAGCGTTTCTTGCGGGATTTCGATGCTGATCTCGGGGCTGCGGGCGCCTTCGATTTCGATCTGCGTGATTTCGGGAAGGGCGAGCAGCTCCTCGCGGGCGCTTTGGACAAATTGGTAAAGCGTTCGCTCGCTGACGTCGCCGGCGATGGTGATCTGAATCACGTTGCGGCGGCGCAGAGCGAGTTCGAGCGTGTAGTTCTCGGCCTCCTCGGGAAACGAGCTGATGCGGTCGATCGCGTTCTTGATGTCCTGCAACGCGCGATTGGCATCGGCACCATCCATCAGCTCCATGGACACGGACGCGGATCCCTCTCGGGCAACGGCCTCGATCCGCTTGACGACTTCCAGCCCGCGCACCTGCTCCTCGACGGCGAGGATGATGCCCTGTTCCACTTCCTCGGGACTCGCCCCCGGGTAGGACATCTGAAAACTGGCCACGTCAATCTGGTAGGCGGGGAAGACCTCCTGGCGAATATTCAGGGCGGCCACCAGTCCGCCGCCGATCAGGATGAGCATCAACGTATTGGCGGCGACGTGGTTCCGGGCCATCCAACCGAGCAGCCCTTCATGCCGGTCTGTAGTTCGCGGATTGCCGGTCATTGGGAGCTGCTCCCGTCCGTCATGCGATGCGTCCGGTCTGTTGGGGCGGCGTCATTCGGTTCGGTTCCGGTGCGATCTGCGAGAGATGCTCCGGGTAATGCGCCGACGCGCGTGTGCATGCCGGGTACGGCTACGGCCAGCCGACTTATGATCAACTGTTCGTCCGGTGCGAACCGATCCGCAATGAGCACGCTGTCGGGTTGGCGCCAGCGTATGTCGACGTCGCGGATGCGCAGCCGGCCTTTGACGTCGCGGGTCCATATCTGGGTGTTTTCCCGGAGGGCGGCACGGGGGATTTCGACGGCGTTCTCAATCGTCCCTGCATCGATGATGACGCGTACGTAACTGTTCAACAGAACGGGCGCGTCGTCGGGCGGGTGGTCGTCCGAGAGGCACAGCGGGTCGTCGATGCTGATGAGGATGCGGGCCATGCGACCGCGTTCGGACAGGTCGCCGAGCAGGCGCAGCACATGGGCTTCCCTCGGCTGCGGTTGGTCCCGATTCTCCTGTACGAACACCTCGGCGGTGGATCCCGGTTGGTCAGGACTACGGGGAAATCGTATGCGGCTTAACACGTCGTACGGGACCGCGACCCGCACCCAGAACTCGCCGGTCCCGACGAGCTCGGCCGCTTCGTCCTGCGGCGATATCAACTGTCCGATTTCGACGGACTCATCCAGCACGAGGGCATTGAAAGGAGCGCGCACGACGGTTCGGTCCAGATCGAGCTGCGCCAGTGCGAGCCGATTCTCCGCCGCATCGACCGCGGCTCGGGCTTGTCGCTTTTGCGGGCGGCGCAGCGCGAAATCCTCCATCTCCTGCGAGGCCTCGATCTCGTCCTTCAACAGCGCCCATTCTTTGGCCGCGACGACCTGTTGGCCCTGCTCGAGTTCATAGGAAGCTCGCGCGGACGCCAGAGCGACTTCTTCCTGTTTGACGCGCAGCTCGTAATCGGAGGGATCGATCCGTAGTACGACGGCCCCCTCCGGCAACACGCCGCCCGGCACCAGTGAAGGATGATGATCGATGATTCGCCCGCTGACTTGCGTGCGGAGCATCACACGGCGCGCCGGCACGACCGTCCCGTAGGCCTCGATCCGGACCGGGTGATCGCCCGGTTGCAGGTCGGTTACCGTGACGACCGGGGCCGGTGGCTCGACTTCCTCACGAACGACTTGCGGACGGGTGGCGTAGAGCGTCCAGACAGTCCACGCGGTGCCGCCGAGCACTGCGACGGGGAGCAGCCCCTTGAGCAACAGCCGCAGGAGTGTTCGCATCATGAAGGTATTCGATTCTCGTCGGGAAGCGTGTCCTCGGGCCAGCCGCCGCCGAGCGATTCATAGAGGTTGACCAGCTCCACCAACGCCTGCTGCCGCGTCCGGATCAGCTCGGTCTGGGTGGAGAAGAGCGAGCGCTGCGTATCAAGCACGGAGAGAAAACTGATCATACCGACGGCGTATTCGCTCTTGGCCAGTTCGAAGGCCCGCTGGTTGACGGCGTTCGCTCCCGCGAGCATCGCGGAGCGTTCCTGCTGGGCGGCATAGTTCGCCAGGCTCGCCTCGACCTGTTCGAAGGCATTGAGCACGGATTGATAGTAAACGATCAACGCTTGCCGTTGCCGTTCTTCCTGTACCGTAATGTTAGAGATGATGCGCCCGAATTCCAGCAGCCGCCAGCGGACGGCCGGGCCGAATGACCAGGTGAGGCTGTCATCGTCCAAGAAGTCGTCCGCCTCTGCCGACTGCAGGCCGAACGTGCCGACGAGCGACACACGTGGGAAGAGTTCCGCCGTTTCCACGCCGATCCGAGCGGTTTCTGCGGCCAGCCGGCGTTCGGCGGCCCGGATGTCCGGCCGCCGCAACAGCAGTTCGCTCGGCAGGCCGACGGCCAGCACGTCGGGATGGTCGGGCAGCGGCCCGATCTCCTTCAGGCGGTCGATCAGATAGGCGGGCTGACGCCCGAGCAGCACGCTGAGACGGAAGATCGTCTCCCTCATGCCGGCCTGTAACGGCGGCAGTTCCGCTTCAGTGCGCCGTAATTGAATCTCGGCCTGCAGGACGTCCGTCCCGGTGGCCAGGCTGGCCGCAAAGCGGGCGCGGATGCTCTCGAGGGTCTCCTGCTGAATTCTGATGTTGTTTTCAGTGACCTCGATCAGCCGTTGAAGGCCGCGGAGCAGGACGTAGTTCCGAGCGACTTCCGCCGTGACGGCCACCATGACCGCACGGCGATCTTCGATGCTCGCGCCGATCTCGGCATCTGCGGCTTCTACGCCGCGTCGGATGCCGCCCCAGATATCGATCTCCCACGTCGCGCCCAGCAGGGCGGCATAGGCGTTTCGGTCACGCTGGAAGCCGTCCTCTCCGAAGCTTCGCGAACGGCTGGCCGTGATCACGGGCAATGTCTCTCCTGAACCCGGCGCCGGTAACCTGATCGACGTGTTGATATCGCCGAACTGGAAATTGACGTTCGGACCGCCGAGACCGGACTCGCTTGAAACCGACTGGGACACGGATCCGCTCAGGCCGCCGCCGTCGTCATCGCCGCCGGCGCTGTTAAGAGACGCACGGCGATGTGTGTAGGCGGCATCCAGAGCAATTGCCGGATACAACTCGGCCAACGCGCCGCGACGAAGGGCAATGGCTTCGCGCAGGCGGGCATCGGCCAGGACGATGTCCAGGTTATTCTCGACGGCCTCTTCAATGAGGGCCGTCAACGCGGGGTCGTCCAGTTGTCCCCACCATCGGCTGAGATCCACAGGCGTTTCAGTATCGAGCTTCGTTTGCGCGGCGGTCTCCTGTGTGTCGGACGCCACCCACTGCTCCGGGGCGAGCGTGACGGGAGACTCGTAGTCGGGACCGACCTTGCAGCCGACAAGGATGAAGAATACTCCGGAGCAGAAAAATGCGCACGTCGCCCGGCTCAAGCCGGATGTGAAATTCTGTGGTGACAACATAGGCCCAGTTTAACTCAGACCCATCGCCCCAGCCACACGCAGAGAGCACCATGAGGCAGGATGATCGGCACCCAAAGACCCCAAGACAGGCTAGGCCCAAAACAAGCGTACCATAATGCCTTGTTGAGCGGTGCCCGGGGGTGC
>CAZNPL010000024.1:0-98900 GCA_964574815.1 uncultured Phycisphaeraceae bacterium | reverse complement strand
CAACACCAGACCCATCATAACACCAAGAAATACCGCGGAAACTGTCACGGACCCCCGTCACCAAGGCTCCTGCCCGTCGGCGGCGCCCGGGCCGCGCCCGCCACGCGCAACCCACAGCTTCTGCATGCCTTGATCGGGCGGTTTGCCCCGCCTCACATCGGAGAAACAGATGACGTGTATCAGCTTCTATCCACCCGTCGAGGCTGTTACGCGGAAGTTCCGATAGGTGTGAGCCAGAACGAACGCCTCGGCCATCGATAGGTGGCCTCTGGACCGCCGATTCGGACGCAGCTTCGAAGGCCAGGGCCCGCCGGCGGCGTAGCTGTTTGGGCCTCAGTGAAGAATATCCTGGTCGACAAAGGAGGTGCCGGTCGCGCGCCGCCGCGAAAAGGCTCGGTCGGAAACGGTCCGGCTCTGGGGTCGCGACTTCATCCGCTACCGTCAAGAGGGCATGATGAACTGCAACGGATTGCACGCAGCCGCTCGTTCAGGGCGTACCGCGACGCACGGCCCCACGCCAACGCACAAGAAGAGTTGGCACAAACCCCTCACAAGACGTGGAGGCCCGGCTGCTGAGAGTTTAACCTCGCCGAACCTCCGCCGCGCGCACTCGCCGATAACGGCGGAGCAGACGGGCACCTGCCGTACTCCCTGCGCCCATGCCGCGCCGCCGAGCAGAAAGCGCCCGTGCTGGCAACAGCAGCGTCCCCTGCGGTCTAGACCAGTACAAAATGGGAGTTGGTGTACTCGAGCTTTCGCCCTTCCAGTTGCTGGGCACAGTCGGGGTCAACCACGAGCACCTTACGCTCGTTATGCTCGAAGACCTTGTCCCCCTCGCGTTCCGTGTCCAGGCTCATACTGCCCTGCCCGCCCTCGTTCATCTGCAAACGGACGCACTTCTCTTCCGGGGCCATCTCGCGCTTGAGGATTGACTCGAGGGCTTCGCCGGCATTCTCAGTGATTTCCTGCATCGCTCGACTCCTGTGGTGTTTGCGAGATTCCTTGTCCACGCGGCCGGCCGCAACTTCCCATGACAGCGGGTCTGGCCGCACGCCCCTCGGCCGTTGCAGTCATCATTCCAGGACTGCAACACTCCGAACGGAGGCCAAAAACAGCAGAACCATGCCGCAGCGGACGGCACTGAAGCGACAGAATGTCAGATTAATGCCGTCGAATCGTGACGGACTGTCGCGGCGAGGCCGGTTCGGCGATCAGTCCGCTTCCTGGTCCTGGGGGGTCGAAATATCCCATTTCTTGAGTTTTCTCTGGAGTGTCCGGACGGAAATGCCGAGTGACTCGGCGGCCCGCGTCCGGTTGCCCTCGAACCGCTCAAGCGTCTGGATGATCACATCCCGTTCTACTTGGTCCATCGTGATGCCGGGCGCGACCGAGACAATGGAACCTTGCTCCGTATCGCCGCGGAGGTTCGCGGGAAGATCGCTCAGAGTGAGCGTGGCCTCCTGCGCCATGACGGCCATGCTCTCGAGACAGTTGTGCAGTTGCCGCACGTTCCCAGGCCAATCGAAGCGTTCGAGGAAGTGCATCAACTCGGGATCGCAGGACATGTCCGGCAGATCGTTGGCTTGACAGAACCGGTCGAGGAAGTGTCGCACGAGCAGCGGGATGTCGTCTCGCCTTTCGCGAAGGGGGGGCAGCATGATGGTGATGACGCTGAGGCGGTAATAAAGGTCCTCGCGAAACTGTTTGCCGGCGATCAACTCTTCGAGATCACGCGACGTCGCGGTGACGACGCGCACGTCCACCTGCTTTTCTTCGTTGCCGCCGACCGGCGTGATGGTCCGGGTCTCCAGCACGCGAAGTAGCTTCGCCTGCGACTCCAGGGCGAAGTCTCCGATCTCGTCGATGAAAACGGTTCCCCCGTCGGCGGCTTCAAACCGCCCCACGCGCCCGGCCGTCGCGCCGGTGAAAGAGCCTTTGACGTGCCCGAACAGCTCGCTCTCGATGAGGTTCGGGGGCACCGCGGCGATGTTGACGGCCACGAAGGGCCCGTTTCTTCGGCGACTGTTCTGGTGGATGGCCTCGGCAATGAGCTCCTTTCCCGTACCGGACTCCCCGACGACCAGGATCGTACTGTCCGTCCTGGCCGCCCGGCGCACGCGGGCGAACACATCGCGCATGGGCTTGGATCGCCCGACGATGTTCTCCAGCCCCAATCGGTCATCCAGGCGGCGGCTGAGCTCTTCGATCCTCCGGTCCTTCCGGTGGCCTTCCAGGCACTTGTCGATCAGGATCAGCAGCTCGTCCGGATTGATCGGCTTGGTGAGGTAGTCGCTGGCGCCCAGCTTCATGGCCTCGACGGCGGTGCCGACTTCGCCGTAGGCAGTCACCATGATAAAGGGCGTGTCCGGCCGTTTGTTCTTCCAGAAGCGCAACAGGTCGAGGCCGCTGGTGGGCGTCATCCTCACATCGCTGATGACCAGGTCCACGGCCCGGTCGAGCATCGCAAGTGCCTTGTCCGGACCGTCCGCCGTGGTGACGTCAAAATCCTCCAGCCGAAGCAGACGAGCCATGGCATCGCGCTCGCTGCGTTCGTCCTCCACCACGAGAATCCTTGCGCGGCTCATGTGCGCGCTCACTCCTTTCGCTCCGGTTCGACCGCGGGCAGGCTGACTCGGAACCGGGCGCCCGAGGCGTTGTGCCGCTCGTAGGCGACCGCGCCTCCGGCCTCCTCGACAAACCTCCTGACCAGCGCCAACCCAAGACCGCATCCGCCCTGCTTCGTCGTGTAGAACGGGTCGAACACCTTTTCGATGTCCCCATCCGGGATGCCGGGCCCCGTATCGGTGACCGTCAAATCCGCCCAGTCGTCCCGACGCTCCAACTCGATCCGCACCTCGCCGCCGGGTGGCAGTGCCTCGCGCGCGTTATTAAGCAGGTTGAGCATGATTTGGCGAAGCCGGTTGTGATCCATGGCGACGACGATCGGAGTCTCAGGCACATCGACGCTAACGCTGATTCCTTCACGTGTCAGCAGCTGTTCGACGAACTCGATCGACGCCCGGATCTCCCGACCGAGATCGAATTGCTCGACCTTGGGTTGTTCCGGGCGACCGTAGTCCAGCACGGTGCGGACGAGATCTTCAAGGCGGGCGATCTCGCTGTTGGACTCCTCGATCAGCTCAGTCAGCCTTCCAAGGCGCCCTCCGTTGTTCTTGTCGGCGGAACGCTTCAGTGTGTGCAAGTTAAGGCGGATCGCGTTTAGGGGGTTGCGGATCTCGTGCGCCAGGCCTCCGACCAGCCGCCCCAATTCCGCGAATCGCCGGGCACGCGACATGGCCACAACCTGTTCCAGGGCGCTGGCGTGTCGTGCCAGGTGGAACAGCGCGCCGCCCGCGATAAGCATCACCAGAATGATGAAGCCCCCGGCCACCGCCCATCGAATGTAGACCGCTTCGGCTCGATTCGAGACGATCCCGTCCAGCCAGGCGGCGTCGAAGCCCAAGTGATAGCTGCCGACGACGCCGGCCGTAATCTCGATGGGAGCGTGTATGTCGTATGCCAGTCGCCCGCCGGTGAGCGCGGGCAAGCGCGTGAGAACAACGTCGTCCTGCGGATCGTCAACAACGTGCTCGAACCATCGCGGCCCCAGGATCGAGTTTTCTCGGCCGGGATCGATGTGCAGCAGGACCTTGCCGTTCTGGTCCACGACGGCCGCGTGCAGACGTTGGTTTTCCCGCGGGACCACCGAGCTCCAGAACTCGCGCAACCATTGTGCCTGCTGCAACACGTCCACCGGCGGCGTCTCGGGCTGGTTTTCAAGAAGGCTTTCGAGACGTCCTACGCTGCGCTTCGCGTGCGAGCGAAGGCGTGTAAATTCCGCCGAAAGAAGCGTGCGACGCGTATCCGCGACGGCGCGTCGGGCGCCCCAGACAGTCGCCAGCACGACCAGCAAGAGGGCCAGCAGGACGCCGGTGTAGCCGACCAGCGCAACGCGACGTGTGACTTGACTGGCAAGCTTGGGCATTCACCGTGTCTCCAGAGCACCGAGGCGGGCGATACGCGACCCGCCACCGGAAGTCCGGGGCTCGAACGCATCTTTCATGCCACGTTTCAAGCGCACTGCAACAACCGACGGAGCCCGTCGCTTGGCTTGCTGCTGTTCTCTCATCCTGAGATTCCCGGCGCATGGCCACCGTTTGGGCGGTGAGCAGCAGACCCCGTTCCACGACAAACTGTCAGCGCAGGGCCTTCTGTGCGACACAATGACGTAGTTTACTCTGGCGGCTCGGTTCTTACAACGAATAGCCCACTCCCTCGTTCCCAGCGTAAGCGGCTTAAGAAGGAGGCGGCATCGCACACCCACGTGAACCTCACCAAGGAGTGTGTCGAGAACAGCCCGGAAGTCGATGAGGACAAACCCGTTTCGCGGCAGATGGAGATGCTGCTGGCCGAATACTACGGCCGTCCGAAGTACGGGCTTTGATCAAGTCGGCCGCGCACGCGGTCGGGGACAGGATGTGCCGATCGCTAACTCACCGGAAGGAAGCCTTGTCCTGCGATTGATGGCCGCGTTGGGCGGCGGAAGGCTGCCGAGCCCATTTGCCGATGGCCGCCTGCTCCCCGGGAAAAAACGCCGCTCCGCAAATGCCGCATCTGGCGGGATCGTTGACCTTTCGCTTGGCGATGACGACGGCGTTGCCGCAGGCGGGGCAGCGACAGCGAATGCGGCGAAGCATGCGATCAAGCAGGTCTAGCCAACGCGAAGGCAATGTTCCGGTCCTGGTTCTCCTTGCAACCGGCGACTAAGTCGCCCTTTCGTCCCGCGGCACCACGTTGAGTTCATTGCGGACGTACATCGCGCCCATGTCGAATCGGGCGAGTCTCTCGGCCTTGCGCTTGTCCTCGGCGCTTTCAACGCTGCCCCATAGTACAGCCTGCGGCCCGGACAGGGAAACCTGCACCTCGGACGCGTTGATCTCGCCGTCTTCGGAGAGCGCCTTGTTCAGCATCTCGGCGCGTTGCTGATCTTTCTCCTGCCCGTCCGGATTCACCCCCAGGAAATTGCGAACACCCGAGACGCCGGGCTGGGCCGAAGCGACGTCCTCGGCCAGCGACTTTTCCCGGTCGTGACCTACGGATCCATAGAGCGTGACCTGCTTGCGGCCTGCAACAGCACTGATGGTCGGGGCGCATAAGTTCGGCTCTGCCGCCAGTGCCTCGCGGACCTGCAGGGCAAGTACGTCGTCGTCGCCGCCGACCCCTGTTCCCGGTTTATCCATTTCTCGTGTCTCCTTGGGACCCTCATGAGGCGTCTCCTTGCACACGCCACGGCAATAGACGTACCACCGTAAGCATCCTTCAGTGCGCCGCCCGAGCCGCCGGTGGACGGTAAGGCGGACACTCTGTCGCGTAACCTGTCGCACGCACGACACTGTGTCGGGTCGGGATCCGGCATCGCCACGTCCGCGGGCCGGCAACTGACCGCTGGCCGGTACGGCGTTTGCCCTCAGACGAGACAGGCAACTCCGGGCCGGCCAGCGATTGCGGCTCGGCGCCGCGCTCTTTCGAGCGTCATCCGGCATAGCTGACCGAGAGGAGTGCAAAGCTGGTACTATTACGCCCGGATCATGAAATCGGAAACGTCGGCCGGAAGCAGCCTCGAGTACCCGTTTCTCGCTGACACAGCCTGAGGTGCACAACAATGAGCACAGAAATCGATGTCATTCGGCGCCTACGGAAGTCCGCCGACTCGAAGATCGTCATGCTCGTGCTGGACGGCCTCGGAGGTTTGCCCCGGCGTCGGGGGGGAGGCACGGAGTTGGAAGAGGCGCGCACGCCGAACCTCGACGCCCTGGCGTCGGACGGAGTGTGCGGCCTTCACGAAACGTCGGTCGCAGGCATCACCGCGGGAAGCGGGCCGGGTCACCTCGCGCTGTTCGGTTACGACCCGTTCGATCATCAGGTCGGCCGCGGCGTGCTGGGTGCACTCGGGATCAACTTCGAATTGACGCCGCGAGACGTCGCCGCTCGAGGGAACTTCTGCACGCTGGATGACCAGGGCCACGTCGCCGATCGCCGCGCCGGCCGCATCGCCACCGACCGTTGCCGCGAACTATGCGAAAAACTTCGCCGAATCGATCTGCCCGAAGCCGAGCTTCACATCGAACCGATCAAGGACCACCGCTTTCTTTTCGTGCTGCGAGGCGGCGATCTTGGAAGCAGGCTGTCGGACACGGACCCGCAGGAAACCGGTCGCGCGCCGCTGCCGGTGCGACCGCTGGAGCCCGACGCTGAACCAACCGCTTCGCTGGTAAAGCACTTCCTCGACCAGGCAAAGCAGAAGCTCGCCGACGAGCATCCCGCCAACATGGTCCTCCTTCGCGGCTTTTCGAAGCTTCCCCAATGGGCGTCATTTGAGGAGCGATACGGACTCAGAGGGGCGGCGCTGGCCGATTACCCGATGTACCGGGGCGTCTCGAGGTTGCTGGGAATGCAGGTCCTCGGTTCGCAGGAGACCCTATCACGGAAGATCGCTGCAACGCGTGCCGCGTGGAAAGACTTCGATTTCTTCTTTCTTCACTACAAGCAGACAGATAGTGCGGGCGAAGATGGCGACTTCGACAGAAAGGTCCGCGAGATCGAACAGGCCGACGCTGTCGTTCCCGAGCTGCGCGAGCTTGGAGCGGACGTTCTCCTGATTACCGGAGACCATTCGACGCCGGCGACGCTGAAGGAACATAGTTGGCATCCCGTTCCCGTCGTCCTGGGTTCCGATACGTGCCGCCCCGACGGCGTTACGGTGTTCGGCGAGCGGGCGTGTATCGCGGGCGGACTTGGCGCGAGGTTTCCCACGACCGACCTCATCCCGCTTGCCCTGGCGCATGCATCCCGCCTGAACAAGTTCGACGGCGAACTCGACGGCGTGACCTGAGTACGGCGCTCCTTGCAGCCTACGCCCTGCGCTGGTTGCGTATCCAGTTGAGCAGGCCGCCCGCTCGAATCAGTTCGATCTCTCGCTCCGTCAGGTCCGGCCGCGCCTTCAGCTCGCGGTTTTGCGTGCGGTTGTGGATGGTCAGCGTCGTCTCAGGAAGGCTCCGATGTAGATCGGAAATCTCCAGCACATCGTCCTGTTCGACGTGTTCGTAGTCCGCCGGATCATCGAACGTGAGCGGCAGCACGCCGAAGTTGATCAAATTCTGGCGGTGGATGCGGGCAAAGTCCTTCGCCATCGCAACACGCAGCCCGAGATAGCGCGGCGCCAGCGCGGCATGCTCCCGGCTGGAACCCTGGCCATAATTGTTTCCTCCGACCACAACATGACCGCCATCCTGCTTTGCCTTCGCCCGTTCGGCGTAATCCGGATCGACCTGCTCGAACGTAAACCGGCTGATCGCCGGGATGTTGCTGCGATAAGGCAACACGCGCGTGCCGGCCGGCAAAATCTCGTCGGTCGAAATGTTGTCGCCGACCTTGAGCAATACCGGCAGTTCGACAGCGTCCGCGATCGGCTCCAGATCCGGTATCGCGGTCACGTTCGGACCCTTCACGACTTCCACTCGCCGGGCCTCTTCTTCGGGTACGGGCGGGACCAGCATCTCGGTGTTCAATACGAGCTGCTCCGACTCGCACACCCGTGGGTACGGCATGTCGAGGTCCCGCGGATCCGTGATCACACCCGTGAGCGCTGATGCGGCTGCCGTTTCCGGGCTCACCAGGCACACCTTGTCCTCGCGCGTTCCCGAGCGCCCGGGGAAGTTGCGGGGCACCGTGCGTAGGCTGATCTTGTCGGTCGCCGGCGCCTGGCCCATCCCGATGCACCCGTTGCACCCGGCTTGGTGAAGGCGGGCGCCGCTGTGAAGCAGAGGCCCGAGGTGCCCATCCTTGATCAGGTTTTCGAGAATCTGCCGCGACGTGGGGTTGACGTCGAAAGATACGCGCGGGTGGACCTGTCTGTCCTTGACGATCGCGGCCGGAACAGCGAAATCGCGGTACCCCGGATTTGCTGAGGAGCCGATGTAGGACTGGTGAATCTCCTGACCGGCGACTTCGCGAACGGGAACGACATTGTCCGGGCTCGACGGCATCGCGATCAGCGGCTCGAGCTGCGAAAGATCAACCTCTTCATCTACGTCGTAACCCGCCCCGGCGTCTGCGGTGAGCTCCAACCAGTCCCCTTCCCTGCCTTGAGCGCGAAGAAACTTGCGCACCTGCTCGTCCGAAGGAAAGACCGTGCTCGTAGCGCCGAGCTCGGTGCCCATGTTCGCGATGACGTGGCGATCCATCGCTGAGAGAGAGGCCAGCCCGGGACCGTAGTACTCCACGACGCGGCCCTTGGCCCCTTTCACGCCGTGCCGCCGAAGCATCTCGAGGATCACGTCCTTGGCACTGACCCAGTCGGGGAGTTCCCCCAGTACCTTGACGCCCCATATCTCGGGGGTGGCCATCCGATAGGGCTCGCCGGCCATCGCGCACGCGACCTCCAACCCGCCCGCCCCGATGGCCAGCATGCCGATGGCACCGGCCGCCGGTGTATGGCTGTCCGAACCGAGCATCGTCTTGCCGGGCTTTCCAAACCGTTCCTGGTGGACGGGGTGGCTGACGCCGTTGCCGGCACGGCTGTACCAGACGCCGAAGCGCTGGCAGGCGCTGTGCAGGAAGATGTGATCGTCGGAGTTCTTGTGATCTTCCTGAATCAGGTTGTGGTCCACGTACTGCGCGGAGAGCTCCGTACGGACGCGGGGCAGATCGATGGCCTCCAGGGCGAGCATGACCAGCGTGCCCGTGGCGTCCTGGGTAAGCGTCTGATCGATGCGGATACCGATCTCCTCGCCTGCCTTCAGTTCGCCCTCCACGAGATGGTCTTGAAGGAGCTTTTGAGCCACGTTGAGCGACAAATTGCTTCTCCCGGTCTTGCGCTTTTACGGCAGCGCGTTAACGCTCACCGCGAAGGCGGCGTGAGGCTTGTGTCAGCCGCCGTCAGGCGCGGTCCTGCGCCGCGGCCACGCCCTGCTCCTTGGCGCAGTGCGCTCCGCAGTAATAGCGGTCGTCGGACTCGACGCCGTGCCCGATGATCCGGCACCCGCAACGATCGCAGACCGGTGCGAGGGCCTGGATCGCACATTCAAACGAGTCGAACACGTGCCGTTGCCCCTCACGCATGATCTCGAAAGTCTTCTCGTATTCGTTGCCGCAGGTTTCACACTTGCCCATTGCTACGCACTCCGTGTCGGTGCTGTCGAGGACCCAGACGTTCACACGGGGCCCGAACACTCCCCAAGCGAGTCGCCGATTGCCATCGATGATGCGTTTGAATCCTGAACCCGGCGTGAATTCGGGATTACACCGGCGTAAGCGGCTGCACGATGGGACCGGGAGGCTGTGCGACGCATGTCGTCGCTGTAAGCGGCATTTCAAATGACGTTCAGGGCGAGGGGATAGACTCCCTCCAGCGACTGTGTGAAAGGAGCGATGATCATGTTGCGCAGTGCATTGGAGATTCGCGGGTATCGGATACGCGCGACCGACGGCGAGATCGGTAAAGCACACGATTTGTACTTCGATGACTCGCAGTGGCGTGTGCGCTACCTCGTGGTTGACACCGGCACGTGGCTGCCGGGCCGGCGCGTTCTGGTTTCACCGGTGTCGCTTGGCCAGCCCGACTGGTCGAATCACGTGATTCCGGTCGCGCTCAACCGCGAGCAAATTGAGAAAAGCCCCTCGGTGGCCGCGGACAAACCGGTGTCTCGTCAACTCGAGCAGGAGTTGGTGACCCATTTTGGCTGGCCCATGTACTGGGCGCCGCCGCCGTCTCCGACCAATCCTGGCGCGGCAGGTACGCCGCCCGCGCCACCCGCACCGCAGATTGAGCGCGAGCAAGCGCAATCCGGGGGCGGCGTCCATGGCGGAGACCCGCACCTGCGCAGCCTGCAGGAAGTCACCGGCTACAGCATCCTGGCTCAGGACGGCGAGGTCGGGCACGTCGAGGATCTCGTCATTGACGACGAGGATTGGGCCGTCCGTTATATCGTCGTCGACACGCGCAACTGGTTGCCGGGCAGAAAGGTCATCCTCGCTCCGCACTGGTTCGAGAAGTTTGACTGGCGTCACTCGAAGGCTGTCGTCGAGTTGAACCGACAGACCATCAAGGAGTCGCCGCCCTACAATCCCGACCAGCCCGTAAACCGCGATTACGAAGGTAACCTGTACGATTACTATGGGCGTCCGGCTTACTGGAGCGACACCGAACCGCCGACCGTCAGCCGCAAGGTGTAAGCCGAAGCGGAGATGATGTTGACGGTCTCGTCGCGCTGCGTCGAGCTTCTTGCAGACTACCGGCTGCTCGGTCTCGATCCTCGCAGAGGTGCCGTGACGGCGATTGTCAATAACGGTAAAGCGCTCCGACCAGCGCTCCCGCCGGCATGTCGTCGTGCGGTACGGCAAATGCCCAGCCGCCGTGCTTCAGTGTCTCGACAACCGCGTGGTTCACGCCGTTCTCGAAATCCTTGTCCGGCGAGGGAGCCGACCCCCGTCTGCCCGCCGAAGTGCCGCCGTTGCCGGGGTCGGCCCGGTCCGCGTTTACCAGCAGCGTCGCCACGCGACCTTCGCGGGCTGCGTTCAAGGCACTGGCCAGGTCGGTCGTGGCGCGACCCTTGCTAAGCCCCTCGGCAAGCAGACTGAGCGCCTTGGAGCGCTCCTGCGTTGCCTGCGGAGCAACCAGCGACCAGGCGCGCTCATGCAGTACCTCTTCGCTGAGTTGGCGGGGATCGCCCGCGACCGCCTCTGAGTGCAGGTTGCGATAGTGGTTGGCCTGCCCGTACAAACCGGGTACCGGATCGGCGGCCGCGAGGATCAGCGGCACGTCCTGGTTGTCGAAGTAGTCCGTGACGGCGTTGTCCACCAACTGGCAAAAGCGCTGGACGCGCTCCTTGAAGTGCTCGTCTCCGACGACGTGGCCATGGAAGACGGCCGGCCGGTCGCCGCCGGCGGGGGCCGCCCCGGTGTGAAACTGCAGCGTCTGGTCCTTGTTGTCGTCGTCCCGCAGGGCCTCCTGAATGTTGCGCGGCAAGGAGGCGGGCTGCAGCGAACGCATGCCGTAGCGGTCGCCCTCGAAGAGACGCACGTCGTTCTGAGAGATTGCCAGCAGACGGAAGCGCCGGTTGACGTTGATCATCGGTAGCAGGGGTTTCACGTAGAAGTTGTCGCCGACCAGCGCGATGGGGGGCGTAAGCTCGGGCAGTTCCAGGGACTCGAAGTTGCCGCGCGACCGGAGCAACGCGAGCGACTTGGACCGCGCTCCGCCGACGAGGTTGGTCTCCGGAATGGCGCGGACGGGCTTCAACAGTGCGTCGATGTCCCCCTGGTCCATACCGTTCTCGCGTAAAGCGCGCTCGGCCCGGCCGATCTGGTTCTTCAGGCGAATGCGGGCCTCATCGCGCTGCGTGGTGTTCTCGCCGAGCGGGACATAGATGGATACACAGGGCGGTTCCTGCGCCTCAATGAGCTGTCGCAGCGTCTCCTTCGTGAGGTCTGATGCGTTCATGAACGATCTCGCTGGGTTGTCAGGTCTCGTATCCGACGGGGACGTGCGTGCACGGGGTCCCCGAACGCCTGTGTGGATTCTGAAGCAGGTCGCTGAACGGCCGGTGAACACCGGATTACAGATGCGTTACCCCGATTTCACCGCCGCGTCAGCGGGCGGCGCGATACTGTGGGTGAGTCGAGGCCGCGCGGTTGAAAGGAGGACCGGATATGCCAGTCGAAGTGCACGAGAAGGCCGAGGGACGCATTCTGGAGGTGCCCGTGAGCGGCAAGCTGACGCGCGAGGACTACCAGCGGTTCGCGCCGGAAGTCGAAAGGCGGGTGCGCGAGCACGGCAAGATCCGTCTTCTTTTCCGGATGCAGGACTTTCACGGCTGGGACGCCGGCGCGCTCTGGGAGGACATCAAGTTCGATGCCAAACACTTCAACGACATCGAGCGGCTGGCGATCGTGGGTGAATCGAAATGGCACGAGGGCATGGCGCACTTCTGCCGGCCGTTCACGACGGCGAAGATCCGCTACTTCGACCTCGGCGACGTGGACAAGGCGCGGGAATGGCTTGCCGAGTCGTGATACGCGCCATGTTCCTTAAGATTGTTCCTGTCCTTTGATATAGTAGCGCGTCGGCCTAGCGCCGCCGGGTCCACGCGTCGGAGGCATACTTTTTTGTAAACTCGTCGGCCAATGCCAGAGCGGCGTCGGTCCAGGTCGCAGGCGCCCAGTGCATGCCGGCTTCGGCGGCCAGCGCGGCTGGGAGCGCTCGCCGCAATGCATCAGCGTCCTCGCGTGAACCGACGGCCGCCGACGGCTGCTGGTCGTAGCGCCGGTCCAGGATGATTGAGCCGTGCTGCAGAACGGCCTGGCGCGTGCGCCGCTGGGCGCTGCCGGCGATCTTGCCCGTCCCGAGCAGCACGTCGAAGCGATGGCGCCTCGCGAAGCAGAAGAAGGGGCCTCGGGCCGGAGTGGAATCGTCCGTGTGGCCGCAGACGGCCGGTTCGAGCCCGAGTCGTTCGAGGGACCGGATGACCGCCTGGTGCATGATCTCATAGAGACGGTTGGGGTCCTTTGCGACGAGTGGATGTTCGTGGGGAACCGTCAGCGAGTAGGTCAACTCGATATCGTGCAGGATGGCGCCGCCGCCGGTGAGTCGGCGGACGACGGGCAGGCCACCGGCGGGATGAGGAAGGGCCTGGTATCCCGCGTAGGGCTGAAAGTAGCCGAGCGAGATCGTGGGAGGCGACCATTCGTAGAGCCGCAGGGTGGGCGGCTGCCCGCCGCGGCCAACGAGAGTGAGGAGGGCCTCGTCCCGGCCCATGTTGACCGGCCCCTTTGACAGAGGGTCATTCAACACGACGAGAGTGGACGCCGTGTCGGCGAGTGAATCGCCCTTCGGAGAGTGAGTCGGTCCGGTGGAGATTATCGATTCCTTCAATCGATCAATCGTCCGCTTCTTCGGCCCGAAATGCGCCGGCTTGAAAGCGGGCGGTTGCACGCATCTGATCAGAGCCGCCACGTTAACAGGCTGTCGGAACAATCACGGCGTTCGGCATATGAACTTGCCACGGAGTCTAGACGATTGAGCAAGGAACCGGCAAGCTTCCGGATTAAACCCCTGACATGAGTAATCTTCGCACCCCTGAGACCAGCCGGCATCAGCTTGTCCTCTGGGAACATCACCTGGATGATGCCAGTCCGGCCGACCATCAAGTTCGCCATCTGGATGACACGCTTCGCTCTAAGCCGTTCGCCGGCGGCACGCGCAGCAACGGTCTTGCCGGCGCGCTGCACCCGCGGCGCCCTCCCCGGCACCCTGAACACGCACGGCGCACCACCCGTGCCGCTGTACGAACTTGTGAATTCCTGTCAAGCGAACGGCGCCGGCGCCCTTCATGGTTTATGATGAAAGAGGCTGCAATATGCCGATACTCCCGTGACGTGTTCGGCTTGCAGGTGGTCGCCCCTGACACTCGTCATCATCCAGGAGATTTCGAGCAACCGTGCCCCATCGCGAACCGGTTATAAGCGACGCGCCTGGATATAGTGGGCATCCGACCGCCTATGTGCTATGCTGCCTTTCGTCAGTGTTCGTTCCCAGTCTCGAAACGAAAGGCCTTTAAACAAGGAGTGGCAATGATGATGCGCAAATCCGTGCTGGCTGTGATGGTCCTGGCCCTGTGCCTCCCGCCAATGGCGCGGGCGAAGGATTCGATCAAGAAGGCGTTGGCGCCAATCCCTGCAGACGCCGCCGCTTTCATCCTCGTTCCCAGTATCGAGCAGGCCGACGCTGATTTTCAGCGCACCATTAACCGGCTCGGCCTCGGCATGATGCCGTACTTCCAGCCGCCCATGAACTCGATCAGCGGCCTGCTGGGCCAGTTCCTCCAGATGAGAGAGGGCCTCGACACCAGCGGCTCCCTTGCCGTCGTCCTCATGCCCTTCGACAAGCCGAACGAGTTCATGACCAGGCAGGCCCTCGTCATCCCCACCACAAACGCCAAGACCCTGCTCCAAAGCATGGGCGGCACCGCTGGCGAAGGAGACATGTGGACCGTCGGAATCATGGGCCAGCCGCATCAGGCCGTCGCCCTCGAAAAGCACATTGTGCTGTCCGTGAACCCCGGTCTCGCAAAATCGATCGCCGACGCCGAAAAAGGGCTGGCAAAAACCCTCGACAAGTCGGAGCTCGACGCGCTCGAAGAGCTCGATCTGGCGATCTGGATCAACGGCGAATTGATGATCTCCAAGTTCCGCCAGCAGATCGACCAGTTCGTTCAGATGTTGAGCGCGATGCAGGCCGCTCAGCAGCCCGGCATGGCCAAGACCCAGGAGGAACAGCTCAAGATGTTCTTCGACGGGATGGCCCGCGGAATCATGGGAATCTCGCTGGACGAGCCAGGACTCGGCTTGCGCTTCATGATGACCATGAAGCCCGAGAGCGAAATGGCCAAAATGTACAGGATCGAGACCACCACCAAATCCCTGTTGAGAGGCCTCCCCGCAGGCGAATACGTCGGCGCGTTCGGGCAAGTGATCGACCCCGAGCAGACCAAAGTCAGCTTCAAGAAAGGTATCAATCCATACGTCGAGATGCTCAAGGCACAGGAAGGGATGGATGCCGAAAAGATCGACCGCATGCGAGACTGGCTCGAGGATTGGGCCGTGCTGTGGAAAGGAATTCGCGGCTCCCTGGTGGCGACCGAGCCCGGCCCGGAGGGCCTGTTCGCCTGCAATCTGGTCTTCGAAACCACCGACTCAGAAAAATGGATGGAACTCACCCGCAAGATGGTCGGTGAATTGCTCGCTTGGGAGGTCACCAACGAAGACGTCAAAAAGGTCGTGGGCCTCATCAGTCACCAGGCGGACGCCGAGGAGATCGGTGGCGTAAAGATGGACCACCTCAAGGTCGATCTCTGGGAGCTTGCCAGAAAAGAAGAGGCACCTGAGGAAGACGTCGCCAACCTGAAAAAGGTCCTTGGCCAGGAAGGACTCGTCTTCCGAATGGGCGCGGTCGACAAAAAGACCGCCATCGTTTGCCTGGGCGGCAAGAAGAGCACCGGACTCCTGATCGAGCGAGCCGCAAGCAACGACGCCCCCTTGGACAAGGACGCCGGCATCGAGAAGGTCAGCGCCCATCTGCCGAAGGAGAGGCAATCGGTCGGATACCTTTCGCTGGACAACACGGTAAAGCTGGTTCGCAACATCACCGACGCCATGGGCGAAGAAATGTTTCCGCTGCAAGTCCCGCCGATCAACGCCCCTCTGGCGCTGGCCGGAAGTGGCGGGAAGAACTGGATGCAGGTTGACGTGCTGCTGCCGACCGACCTGATGATCGCTGGCAAAAACGCCGCCATGATGATGATGGGAACCATGGGCGCTGCCCAACAAGGACAGCAGGAGCCGCCGCCGGAGAGCTAGGGCGATCAACTGCCCTCTGAACGATCCTGCTGGGCGAGGCTCCCGCCGAGCCGAGTGCCCCACCCTTCGCGGGATGCCCCATCCTTCGCAAAGCGAAGGGTGGGGGACGGACGCAATGGAGGGCGAGGCCGGGTGACAGACGCGGCAGGAAAGGCGTGTTTACGCACAAGACTCGGGAGCCCTGCCCCCTTGAAGCAGGCCCCCACACGAGCGCCGGGTATCCTTAAGACAGCCGGCCGCAACGATGGCACACTGGAGGGAGCACCGGTGAAAAGCTCTATAAAGACATACGGGCGAGTGTTGGCTCTTGCGGCCGCGGCCTTCTTCGCCGCGGCCGTGCCGCGTCTGCACGCCCAAGAGCCGAATATCGTCTTCGGTGAATCAAAGGAAAAGGAGCAGCAAGCCGAACAACCCCAGGAAGAATCTCAGTCCAAAGCTGAAACCCAGGAAAAGCAAACCGATCCGCCGGCGCAAGCGGGACCGGAGTCCACTGAGCCTGAAATCCAACCCAGGTTCGAACTCCACATCCCTTCAGTTTCAACTCTGTTCGCCAAAGCGGGCCGCTCAAACAGCCGCTTCATCCTCGATACTCTTGAGGGCATGGTCTTCGAAATGGGCCGCGCCTCCGCCGAGGGCATCGACGTCGACAAGGCCGCCAAACTCCTTGGACAAATCGGCAAGTGGCCCGACACGAAAGTCGACGCAGCCGTCTTCGCCCCGGACCTCCTGGGCCGCGCACGCTGGATTGCCCGCCTCGACTGGCCCGTCGAAGACCTGCATCGCCGCGTCCAGAGCATCCTCGAATCCGACGCCGCCCGGACGCTCCTCCAAGGTGTGACCATGCACCCGCGAGACGCCGGCGGATACGAGATCACGCTGCTCGGATCGCCGCTGGCATTCCTGACGCCCGGCGCCCAAGACCGCTCCTACATTGCCTCACACGACGATCTCCGGATCGCCGCCAACCCGTTCACCGGCACGCGCGAAACCGCCGGCGATGATCCGCCCCTCCTCGTCTCCCGCCTGAATCTGACCGCCACTGAAAAGGACACCGGCGCCGGCTTGCTCTCCAAAATCCACTTCTTAACGGCCGTCGAGTATGCCGGCCGAGTAGACAAGAACGGCAATTGGAACGAGACCCTCCATGTACACTGGCCGCTCATGACCGGCCTGGGCGCCAAAGCAGCCTTCGGCAAGGTCAAGGAGTCGTTCTTCGTCCCCGGCAAGGCCATGGCCGCCTTCGCCTTCCAGCCGTTCGACGCCTCCGCCATGTTGGACGGAATGGCCGGCTTCGGCCCGCAAATGATGATGGGCGCCTCCGGTGAGTTCCAGATGGCCGGCGAGGCGAAGCCCGGACCCATTGCCAAACGAGGGGGCGCCTCCGCCTGCTTTACCATCCTGCCGGGAACCGGTTTCCTGCCCGTGCCCGACATCGTGGCCCAGTTGCATCTGGACGATCCCGAAGCCTTCATCGAAGAAACGCGCCAGGCCGCACAGCGCATCAACAAGCTCCATCGCGAACGAGAGCAGCCCGAACCGTGGACCGAGAAAGAGGTCGCCGGCCGCCCCGTCTTCTGGAACGACAAGCCGGGGGCGTATCCCGGCATGGTGATGCCCTTCGTCATGCGCCCGGTCATATTCACGACCAGCGAACGAGATCTCAGAGATCACCAGAAAGACATTCTCGTCGTGGCATGGGTCAGCACATCGCCGGAGCGATTCGTCCAGCGATGGATCGACCTGCCGCGCAACACCGACAGGCACGACGTCCCTGCCTCCACGAAAACCTACGGTCAAGGCTGGATCAACTGGAAAACCGCCTACGCCTGGCTCCATCCCTACGTTAATGTCGCCCTCAGCGCCACCGTTCGCGACACGCTCCTGCCGCGCACCAGCGAAATCGCCGAACAACTGACCGACGCGATGGTCACGCTGCAAACACAGTACACCGGCCTGAACGTCCGGCACCACGGCCCCATCCCCACTGGACCGCTCGCACTGCCGATTATGCTGGCCGTCGCAAATGAAGAGGACGAATCCGGCGGCAGCGACCTGGCCCGCGAACGACTCGCCTCACGCCGCCTCAAGACCTTCTACCACCACTGCAAGCTCTTCGAAAAGGACTACGGACGCTGGCCCGCCGAACTCGCCGAACTGGACGGCTACATCGACTTCCAGGGCCACCCCGAACTGCTCGAACTGAACGTCTCCACGCAGAAACGCTGGAGTGACTTCCTGCTCAAGTTCGGCGGCGACGAAAAAGATGAAGACGCTGACACCGAAATCGACGAGGAAGACGTCCTCGTCGACATCGACGACGACCTCTTCGTGATCGACTGGGGCAAGAACGAATGGCGTCTCGGCATCGCCCCGGGCACGCTCGATCACATCAAAGCCCTCTACATCGATCAGGATGGAGTCATACACAGGGCGGAGAAAGAACAACCGCAGACCCAGGACGCGCAGCCGGCCGAACAGGAGGAATTGTAAAACGCGCGAAGCTCCGGCCGGATGTGCTTCCGATACGTTGTGCAAGGAGTTCAAAGACATGAAAAGGTGGATGACAACCTGGCTGTTGATGCTGGCCGTATCGATTCCCGCGGCCCTCGCCGACGAGAAGAATCAGGCCGAAAAAACCGAGGGCGAATCAGCAAAGAAAGAAGAGAAAGAGCAGAGCCCCATCCCGCGCCTGGCCGAGATGCGCATCGACGAATTCGTCGTCGCCGCCCGCACCATCAATCTGCCGATCCCCGGCAAAACCCGCACCGTCCAGGAAGTGCTCGACCGCCTGGATAAATGGTCCGACGAGGACAAGATCGGCGCCGTGCTGATGGACCTCACCAACGTCGCCCTCTCCATCCCCGACGTCGAGGAGCTTCGCGCTGCCGTCCACCGACTGCAGAAGTCCGGGAAAAAGGTGCACGCCTTCGTCAACGGAGGCGGCCCGCTTGCATACCTCCTCGCCTGCGCCGCCGACGAAATCGCCATCGCACCCAGCGGCAATATCCTCATCCCTGGCCTCGGCGCCTTGTTCCCATACCTCAAAGGCCACTACCAGATGCTCGGCCTCGAATTCGACGTCATCACCGCCGGCAGCTACAAGTACCCGGGCTTCGTCAACCGGCGCGAGCCCGACAATTACTTCCGCGAAGAATACGGCGCCATCCTCGACAGTTGGTTCAGCGACTACAAGCGATTCATCGCCGAGGGACGCGACCTGACCGACAAACAAGTCGCCGAGGCCATCGATGTCGCCCTGTTCGACGCCGACCGCGCCATCCAGACCGGCCTGGTCGACACCCTCGCCTTCTACCATCAATACCGCGAGCAGATTCTCCGGCGCGAGAAAATGAAGCGCTACCAGGACGGCGAACGCGGCCTGGCCAAAGTAAACTCCATCCAGGACCTCATGGAGCTGATCAACGAAGAGCTCAAGAAGGCCGAAGAGAGCCGCAAGGATGTCGGCCCCAAGATCGCCGTGCTCCACGCCCGAGGCCCCATCGTCGACTTCAATCTCGGACCCGGCTTTGCCTCCGTCTTGATTTGCCGCGACGACTTCGTCAAAGTCGTCAACGAACTCCGCAAGAACAAGTCCATCAAGGCCGTCGTGATGCGCGTCGACTCACCGGGCGGTTCGGGATACGCATCCGACGTCATTTGGCAAAACCTCCGGCGACTGGGTGACGAGAAGCCCCTCGTCGTCACGATGGGCTCGGTCGCCGGCTCCGGCGGCTACTACATCGCATGCCCCGCCGCCCGCATCTTCGCTCAACCCACCACCATCACCGGCTCGATCGGCGTGCTCGGCATCTTCCAGTCCGCCTGGTCCCAATTCAACCGCATGGACTACGAAATGGTCCCCATGCATCGCGGCGCCCGAGCACTCCTCGGCGCCCCGCATCGTCCCCTCTCAAAGGAAGACCGCGACTTCATCCAGAAGTACATGAACGACTTCTACAGCGTCTTCATCGACCGTGTCGCCACTACCCGAAAAATCCCCGCCCAGCGCGTGCGCGAAATTGCCGAAGGACGCATCTACACCGGCAGACAGGCCCTCGAACTCAGACTCGTCGATGAACTCGGCGGCCTGGAAGACGCCATCGAGGCCGCCCGCACCCTCGCCAATATCCCGCCCAGCGCCGAGCTGAAAATCGTCCACTACCCCAGGCCCAGCAGCCTCGGCGAAATCTTCGAAAGCGTCGGCATGATGGGCGCCGAAACCGTCCTGTCTCGAATCAGCGAAGGCCTGACGGCCGCTCGACCTCTCGGCTTCGAGCAACAGTTGAGCCTCTTCTCGCGGCAGCCGCAGGTGCTCTGCTGGATGGCCGTACCCCCGTTCTACACCCCTCAGGCCCTGTCCAGTTGGCACATGACGCCGCTCGCGCCGCCCGCACCACCGCTGCAGAGCCTCCGAGAGATGCTCTTACCGACCCCCTGATCCGCCACCCGGCGAACGTCCGCTCGGACGCAGACATCCAACCACGCCACCGGCTCTCATCCGCCGATGGCGTGCTTTTTTCCGGCCCCGAACGTGTAGCATGAACGTAACAACAGCCCAATCCGCCCTTGAAACCCGCCCGCAAACGGTGCACCCTTTAGAGAATGCAGTGGCGGGTTCCAGCCGAAATCGAAAGA
This sequence comes from uncultured Phycisphaeraceae bacterium, assembly GCA_964574815.1. Lineage (GTDB taxonomy): Bacteria > Planctomycetota > Phycisphaerae > UBA1845 > UBA1845 > CAZNPL01. Next base: position 78,851 of record CAZNPL010000024.1, on the reverse strand, counting down.
AGCGACAGGCGGTCAAACGGGGCTTCCGCCAGGGTCAACCACGATCATCGCAAGCCGCCGAATCACACACAGCCCGGTGTGGTCGAGCGGCGTTACTGAAGGGACGATCAATGCACTGGATGGGCGGTTCGACAAGACTTCAGCGGCTCAACGGCAGGCGCCCTCGCGGCCTCGCTTATCGGCTCCTCACGTGCGCGGGGGTCGCAATCCTGGTGGCAGCCGGGGCGGCCGTCCCTGCAAGAGCCCAAACGGCTGCGCCAAAGCCAAAGCCTTCAGACGAAAAGGGCAAGAATGTCGCCGCGCAGGATCGCGAGGCCCAGGCCAAGCCTTCTCAGCCGGCCCTGCGAGCGTCACCCCCTCGCAAGAAAGGATGCGGGTCCGATGCGAAGATCCCCGACCCGCCCCAGGACGGCACCGTCCCCCGCTGGAGCTGCGCCAAATCGGAAATCGAGATCGAGCCCATCTGGCAGGGCAAACAGATCGAATGCCCGTTCGTTATCAAGAACGAAGGCGATGCCGACCTCCACATCAAAGCGAGCGGAGGGTGAGGAACTCGATTCAACGGCGGTCGGTCCGACCGTGTCATCAAGCCCGGTGAATCCGAAGAACTTATCGTCTATCTCAGCTCGGCCAAGTACAGCGGCTCCTTCAAGAAGCCCATTCGCGTCACCACCAACGACCCCGACCACAAGCTCGAAACCCTGACCTGCAACGGAAAAGTCCTTGCCCCGATCGATATCCAGCCCCAACGAAGACTCAACCTCGGCAAGATCTCCCGCAATGCAAGCGACGAAATCCACAAGACCGTCGTGCTCAAACGCGGCGACGGCGGGCCGATCAAGCCCGAAGTCGCCCCGCTCCGCCGAGGCCAACGGACGCACGTCAAGACCGAAATCCGCGAAATCGAGCCGGGCGCTCATTATGAACTGGACGTGACCCTGGGACCGCCGTGGCCCTCAGGGCGGTTCACCGATGTGCTCCAGTTGACAACCGGCGTCCCTGAGGCGCCGACCATGAATTACTATGTCATGGCAACCGTGCCGCCGCGATTAAGCACCCGCCCGGGCTACATCATGGTGCCCGTGAACCGAAACGAAGAGATCACGCGAAAAGCACGCATCCATTGGGAGGACAACAAGCCGGCCAAGGTCACCGAGATCAACAGCTCCATACCCGGCGCCAAAGTCGAAATCGAAGACGATATTCACGGTCAACTCGTCTCTCTGACCGTGCCGCCCGGGACTGACCGCCCCAGAGGAAGGCAGTTCGTCACGATCACGATCGACGAAGGCGACTCTTCCGTGATCCAGGTCCCGGTCGTTTTCCGCGATGACCGCTTGCGAGCGGCGCAGCGACGCCAAATCACTCCCGCGCGTCGTGAGGCAAACCTCAAAGCCCAGAGAAATCGTGAGGCAAACCTCAAGGCGCAGAGAAATCGTGAGGCAAACCTCAAAGCCCAGAGAAATCGTGAGGCGAACCTGAAGGCGCAGAAAAAAGCAAAACGCTCCGGAGCCGACGCAACAGACGGGAAGTGATCGCGATTGAGCTGCTGGACACCGGTGAGCTGTTGTGCCGCCGCGTGCCAGCGAGCCGTTGCGATTTCGGGTGCTGTGGGCCACTCGGTTCTCGCCATTCGGCGAGAACCGAGTGGCCCACGCGTTTTTCCGGTACCGCCATGATGCGCGGCACCTCCCCGAAAGAAGCAACCGAGCTAAACACGTATTCGACGGCCCAGCTACCCGCACATCCTCCCGGCCCGGCGCCTCCGCGTGTCCTCACGCCGGCCGGATCCCGCCCAGCTTCTCACCCCCGAAAGCATAGAGCCGCCCCAGGTCCGAATCCTTGTTCACGTGCGACGCAACGACCTCACCCACAAAGATGACGTGGTCCCCCGTCTCGTGCTCCGACACCAGCCGGCATTCGAAATTCGATACCGCGTCCCCCAACAACACCCCGTCGATCACCGACGCCGGCTGCGTGGCCGCACCGGATTCAGCCAGCTTGTCCATGTCCCGGCCGGATTTCGTCCCGTACAGCAGCGCCTCCTTCGCCATCGCCGAGGACGGAAACGACACCACGAAAGCCTGCGATCTCCGCAACGCCTCGATCGAATGACGCGCCCGCCCGATCGAAACCGCCATCATCGGCGGCTGGATCGACGTCAGCATCGTCCACCCGACGGTGATCGGGTTGAACTTGCCCTCCGCATCCTTCGCCAGCACGATCGCCACCTGCTCCGGATATCGCGTCGTCACCGACTTCTCATACTCGACCTCGACCTGCATGAATCTCTCCTTCCACGTCACATCAATAACTGAACACCGCCGCCGCGTGCCACTGCCCTTGAGCAGTGGCCTTACCCAACGTCCGAGAGTGACTGCACCCTCAACGGCATGGCCACCCGCGCTGGCTCACATTCGACAGCGCCTCAATAGCTGAACACGGCCGCCCCGGCCCCCAGCGAACCAAACAACGACTCGCGCGTCGCCATCTGCGCCCCGTCGATGATGTCATCCTCGCCCACGCCCAGCGCCTTGGCACAATGAGGGCACACCAGCACCCGCGCCCCGCGCCCCATCAACGCCGAGATCATCTTCTTGACCGGCGGATTCCCGTCGAAGGCGATCGCCTCCGACAAATCGCGCCGAGCAAAATCAACCGCCCGCACGTTCAAGAACACCACCACGGGCCGCCCGTCATCCAGCCCGTGCCCCGCCAACTGCAGCGCCATGGTCACCGCATGCACGTCTTCCCGCCCGCTGGTCACGTTGAGCACGATCGCCGGCTTGTCACCCGGCTCATCTCCCCGAACCACCTGCAACCCGCCCCCCGCAAACAGACACAGCGCGCACACCACACTCGCCGAACACAAAACCGCCACTCGAGTACGCATGACCTTCCTCCAACGCAGTTTCCACCCGCCATCCCTTCCGCACCACACGCATCCTACCGCGCCCAACCACCACCGCGAGTCGTAGATAAACATCCGCTGAACCCCGCGACTCGTAGGGCCGGGCGGCCCACCTCCTCCGGAGATGGACTCCCGATTCGAACACCAACCAACGCCGAATCGCACAATGACCGCGCAACACAAAAACCGGCCCCACCGCCCTCCGGCTGAAGCCGGGCGGCTCACCTCCTCCGGAGGTGGGCTCCCGATTCGAACACCAACCAACGCCGAATCGCGTCATGCCCACGCTCGCGTGGGCAGGTATTACGATAAAGCACAACCAAGCCAGGCGGCCAGCCCGCGCCTGATCAGCGTCGTAGGGCGGGGCCTGCCCGCCGCCCCCCCCCAACAGCAGGCTGAAAGCCTGCAATACAGTAGCCGGCGGCAGAGCGAAGCGCCGCCGCCGGAACAATGTAACATAATACCACCCCGACCCTGAAAGGGTCGCCTGATCGCCGCAAGACCAAACGCCCCAACCACCCCCGAGCCAACCACCTCACCACCAACGACCAACCCCGCGAGGCCACACCCGTTTCCGAGCCGCGCCCGTAAGGAAGCGGACGCCTGCCAAACCGCGCCCGTAAGCAAGCGGACGCCTTCCGAGCCGCGCCCGTAAGGAAGCGGACGCCTTCCAAACCGCGCCCGTAAGGAAGCGGACGCCTTCCAAACCGCGCCCGTAAGCAAGCGGACGCCTGCCCCCACCCACCCCGGCGATCACTCGACAGCCCGCGAAGCGGGCGCCGCACCAAGAGCCCCGGGTGAAGCGAAAGCGAAACCCGGGGTCACCGACGCCCCCAACCAACCCAAGCCATCGAGGAGGGCGACGCTTTCTTGAGCGCGTGCGCCGCCCAAATCATTCCCGCGACTCGTCGGGCGGGCCCTGCCCGCCGCCCTCGAACAGCAGGCTGAAAGCCTGCAATACAGTAGCCGGCGGCAGAGCGAAGCGCCGCCGCCGGAACAATGTAACATAATACCACCCCGACCCTGAAAGGGTCGCCTGATCGCCGCAAGACCAAACGCCCCAACCACCCCCGAGCCAACCACCTCACCACCAACGACCAACCCCGCGAGGCCACACCCGTTTCCAAACCGCGCCCGTAAGCAAGCGGACGCCTGTCCCCACCCGCGCCAGCGACCACTCAACAGCCCGCGAAGCGGGCGCCGCACCAATAGCCCCGGGTGAAACGAAAGCGAAACCCGGGGTCACCGACGCCCCCAACCAACCCAAGCCATCGAGGAGGGCGACGCTTTCTTGAGCGCGTGCGCCGCCCAAATCATTCCCGCGACTCGTCGGGCGGGCCCTGCCCGCCGCCCTCGAACAGCAGGCTGAAAGCCTGCAATACAGTAGCCGGCGGCAGAGCGAAGCGCCGCCGCCGGAACAATGTAACATAATACCACCCCGACCCTGAAAGGGTCGACCAATCGCCAGAGACCATATGCCCGAATCTCCCCGCGCCGTCCGCCTCATCGGCCGGGTGAAACGCTTCCTGTTGCGGATTGCTCGCAGATCGGGATCGGTTACACTCCGGCCGGACGTACTCGACCGGCCGGCGGAGTTGCGGATTGCTCGCAGATCGGGATCGGTTACACTAGTTCCAAGCAGGTGCATTGATTCAGCCAGTTGCGGATTGCTCGCAGATCGGGATCGGTTACACTGCAACAGCGACGGTGCCCTCACGTCCAAGGGTTGCGGATTGCTCGCAGATCGGGATCGGTTACACTGGACCTGGGGCATACGGTCCTTGCCGTAGGTTGCGGATTGCTCGCAGATCGGGATCGGTTACACTCGAGCCGCCATCAACGACGTCTGCATGGCCGTTGCGGATTGCTCGCAGATCGGGATCGGTTACACTTTGGTCATCGTCTTCTCCTCGTTGTCTCGCGTTGCGGATTGCTCGCAGATCGGGATCGGTTACACTGTGGCTACCGCTGAACACATCCGCGATATTGTTGCGGATTGCTCGCAGATCGGGATCGGTTACACTCGCGGGCGCTGGAGCGAGTCAGGCACGCGGGTTGCGGATTGCTCGCAGATCGGGATCGGTTACACTTCATCACACCACACGCCCTCGCATACCCGGGTTGCGGATTGCTCGCAGATCGGGATCGGTTACACTGTGCATGACCGCGTGCGGAGCGACATCCTGGTTGCGGATTGCTCGCAGATCGGGATCGGTTACACTGACTCAAGCGCGGCCACGATCTCGCCCACGGTTGCGGATTGCTCGCAGATCGGGATCGGTTACACTTGAACCCCTTGCGATCCGCAGCCCAATCCGGTTGCGGATTGCTCGCAGATCGGGATCGGTTACACTCGATGGGAAAGCGACCGTACACGTGGGCTAGTTGCGGATTGCTCGCAGATCGGGATCGGTTACACTCCGCGCGCACGACATCACCGTAGGCGTTGTGTTGCGGATTGCTCGCAGATCGGGATCGGTTACACTGTGCGTCGAGACCGGCAAGCCGATACCACTGTTGCGGATTGCTCGCAGATCGGGATCGGTTACACTACCAGTTCGCCGTCAACGTAGACGCGGTAGTTGCGGATTGCTCGCAGATCGGGATCGGTTACACTTGTTCAACTCGGCTCCCCCCGATGCGGCCGTTGCGGATTGCTCGCAGATCGGGATCGGTTACACTAACGGCCAGTAATGTTCCGCAAGTCGATTGGTTGCGGATTGCTCGCAGATCGGGATCGGTTACACTAGTCGCACGCCTCGCAAATGCCGAAGTGCTGTTGCGGATTGCTCGCAGATCGGGATCGGTTACACTGTCAGGATGGTGACGGTCTTGGTGGCCATGGTTGCGGATTGCTCGCAGATCGGGATCGGTTACACTGAACTCAAACACCGGCCGGCCAGCAGCGGAGTTGCGGATTGCTCGCAGATCGGGATCGGTTACACTTCAAGCCATGGGCCCGGCAGAACGCGCGAGTTGCGGATTGCTCGCAGATCGGGATCGGTTACACTACTCGGTGGAACGCTCGCCGTACGTCTCGAGTTGCGGATTGCTCGCAGATCGGGATCGGTTACACTCAGCCCACCGTCCTCGCCAGAGTGGTACGTGTTGCGGATTGCTCGCAGATCGGGATCGGTTACACTACCCGCACCCGCTTGACCGCCACGGTCAGCGTTGCGGATTGCTCGCAGATCGGGATCGGTTACACTGTCCGTCACGTACAGGCCGCCCTGCTGGCGTTGCGGATTGCTCGCAGATCGGGATCGGTTACACTCGATTTCCAGTTGCCGCGTCGAGGTGTCCTGTTGCGGATTGCTCGCAGATCGGGATCGGTTACACTCGGCGTGCGTGCAGGCCGCCTGGTAGACCTGTTGCGGATTGCTCGCAGATCGGGATCGGTTACACTTGTCGGGCGTAGGGCGGATGATGCCAGGGGTTGCGGATTGCTCGCAGATCGGGATCGGTTACACTGGTTCGGTTTGCTGCCCGAGCTCGGCTGCGGTTGCGGATTGCTCGCAGATCGGGATCGGTTACACTCCACTATGCCAATGGCTGATAGCTGCCATTGTTGCGGATTGCTCGCAGATCGGGATCGGTTACACTCGTCGATCAGGGTGGCGTGCTGGGGCGTCGGTTGCGGATTGCTCGCAGATCGGGATCGGTTACACTGGCCCTTGGCGATCAGGCCCCACGCGTTGGGTTGCGGATTGCTCGCAGATCGGGATCGGTTACACTAACAAGCCAGTCCACAAGTGGACTTCGTGGGTTGCGGATTGCTCGCAGATCGGGATCGGTTACACTGGAATTTCGCTCTCTTCGCCTTCTTCATCAGTTGCGGATTGCTCGCAGATCGGGATCGGTTACACTTTCGCGGGTTTACTCGATTGTGCACATTGCGTTGCGGATTGCTCGCAGATCGGGATCGGTTACACTATCGGGTCTGATTTCAGCAGCCGCTTTAGTGTTGCGGATTGCTCGCAGATCGGGATCGGTTACACTCCGCCACGTCAAACGTGGCGCAGTCGGTCAGTTGCGGATTGCTCGCAGATCGGGATCGGTTACACTCGGAAAGCAGTTTGAACCGTCCACGCTGTAGTTGCGGATTGCTCGCAGATCGGGATCGGTTACACTGAACCCAACCGCACAAACGTACCTTCCGCCGTTGCGGATTGCTCGCAGATCGGGATCGGTTACACTTCCAGGACACGAGCTCCCCCACGTTTGCGGGTTGCGGATTGCTCGCAGATCGGGATCGGTTACACTGAACGCCGCAGGTACAGCCGCACGCCCAAGTTGCGGATTGCTCGCAGATCGGGATCGGTTACACTGGCCCATTCTCGCCCTGGAACTGGCCACCGGTTGCGGATTGCTCGCAGATCGGGATCGGTTACACTGTGGCGACGCACATGTGGGCGCGCGAAATCGTTGCGGATTGCTCGCAGATCGGGATCGGTTACACTCCAGGGCACGAGCTCCCCCAAGTCTGCGGGTTGCGGATTGCTCGCAGATCGGGATCGGTTACACTGACGGAGCGCAGGTCCTTCTCGACCTTCTCGTTGCGGATTGCTCGCAGATCGGGATCGGTTACACTGTTGAGTCATTGCCAAGTTAAGGGCTTTAAGTTGCGGATTGCTCGCAGATCGGGATCGGTTACACTGCCGGGCGTCGTCGGCCGTCATGTCCATGGGTTGCGGATTGCTCGCAGATCGGGATCGGTTACACTGGGAGACTTCGAGTTCATCCGGCTCGAAGGGTTGCGGATTGCTCGCAGATCGGGATCGGTTACACTGGGAGTCCAGCGCCTGAGCAGGTCGGCGAGGTTGCGGATTGCTCGCAGATCGGGATCGGTTACACTTGAGCCTCCGCAACCCCGGCCGCAACAACAGGTTGCGACCGAAAGTCGTCAGAAAAGCTCGAGTTGGGCGGGCGGTTTCTCGGGCGCTTTGCGCCGTTTTCCCCAGAAAACGCGCATGCGCTCGAACTGCTTGTCCGTAACCGTGAGCACCCGGACCTCTCCGTCGTCGGGCAGCGCTCCCTGTATTCGCTGCGCATGGACATCCGCGTTCTCCTCACTCGCGCAATGTCGAACGTATACCGAAAACTGCATCTTCGCGAAACCATCCGTCAGAAGGAACTTCCGGAAATGCGTGTACGCCCGGCGCGCCCGCTTCGTGTCCACCGGGAGGTCGAACATCGCCAGCACCCACATACAACGGTATCCGCTGATCTGCACGTCGCGTCAGCCCTCACGAACCAACATCAACCGCTTCAGACTTCCGGCAAGCTCCCTCTTCGTTCCTAGCGACCGCTATCTCCAGGCGCCTGTCCGACCCCTCGAAGCAGCGCACCAGGGATGCCACCATTCGATGGAACGCCACCAAGAGCGGTCCCGTTTGCCCACCGCATTCCACGGGCTCCGCCAGCAATTCCAAAAGCCCCTTCTTACCCTGTGGATTCACCTCGACGATGCCCGCATTTGCAAGGGTGCGAACCCGCCCGTCGACCAATGGACGTAACGGCTCCATTAGGTCGTCGGCGAGACAGAAGGCATTGCCTCGCCCGCAGTGATGAATCCCCAACACCGGCAGCAGCCCCGCAGCAACCAGCGCCCGCGCCACCGCCGCCCTCATCACGGCATATCCATAATTCAATAACGCGTTGATTCCGTGCCCGTCAGGATCGCGCCGAAACGCCTCCCCGGGCAGCCACGCACTCCAGTACGCCCGGGCAGCCTGCGCTTCAACGTTAGTCGTGTCTCCGGAACGCACCTGACGTGCCAGCGAAACCAGCCGCCTTCGGCCCGCCGACCCCGGCTCAAGATTGCGGGCCTGCGCTTCGATCTTCGCTCGCACAATTTGCCGCCAAAGCTGCTTCTTGAGCGGTTTCCTCACAGCCAACTGATCGCGAATCCGCCACACCACCTGAGTATGCTCCCCCAGCGGCAGCAGCAACCCCGCGGGCATGTGGTCTCGCCCGCACACGACCAGCGCCCCGTCGTGCCGCAGCAGCGTCGCCAGCACCGCGTGCGTGTACGTCGTCCCTGTATGCTCCACAAGTACCAAGCCGATATCCTCAATCGGAATGCTTGCGAGATTGCTCCGCTGCACCCCGCGCGCGGTTAGCACCAACTGGTCGTTCTTCACCGACAGGTGCACCGCTTGCTCCGAAATCTCGACCGTACGTTTAATCATTCGCGACGCGGATCTCCCCGAGCACATTCACAGTCACTTTACGAGGATGCTGTGCCTGAAACCTCGCCGCCGAGAGCCTCTTATACCGCTTGTCTTTCTCAATCTCCGTTGCCTTGCGAGCATCGCTGGCGCGCTTGTAGTACAGCCGGTTCAATCCCTGCTCGAGTTTTCGCACGACGTACAGTCCACGCTCACCATGAATCGGATCGTCCATCTCGAAGGCTTCTCCTATCGACAGCGACATGACAAACCTCCTTCCGTCAACCTCCGACCGGTCGACAATCGGAATCCCGCTTCGCGCGCGGCCGGCAGCGTCCCACGTTGTGACCACTTCACCCACCCAATGCTGCTCGCCCCCCCTCGTCTGCGACCTGTACACAATATGATGATTGTTGCCCGGTTTCACCCACTGGTACCGGCGCTGTTCGCTGACAGGGCGAATTGTATCGCTTTCCTCCAGCATCCGGACCCGCTTGATTGGCCGCCCGCAAGGCATACGCGGAATCTTTTGCCCCTTAAACGCGTCGGCCGGGTACCCGCCTTTCTGGCTCGGATCAATCCCCTGCGTGAGAAGATGACGCCTCAGGATCGCTTGGACACCGGCATCCCGGACCTTCTCTAGATGCTTTGCGTTCTTGACTTCGGTCACCGGTTTCCGGCGGACAAACACCCCTTCTTCTTCAATCCAACCTCTGGCCCATGGACGGTTCGACACGGCCTCGCCAACGCGCTCTTCGCCCCGCTTTTGAGTGGCTCCGTAAAACGTGTCTTCATGCAGCGCCCCGTGCAACCGGCGGCGCGCGCGATATGAAACGTTAATGCTCAGAACGGCCGCTGCCACATGCTCGCGAAAATCTTGCCAAGGGCGCTCTAGATCTTCTCCGCGCGAGTTCGCCAAAGCATACAGGCGTTTGCGATCCGTCAAAGCGATCACGAGGGCGTCGATCGCATGGTGTCTGTGGTCCGTTCGGCTCTTCTGAGCTCCACCCTCGGAGTCGAGGATCGTATTAAGCCCCCAGAAACGCCGCAGGTCCGCCGTCATCTGACCCCGCTGCGTCAAAATCTCTGTCCCCAAGGACCGCAAGTACTGTGTCACAAGCCGACTCGTGTACGCCGTGTCTCCGAGCTGTCGATTCACGAAGTCGTCGAGCCTGATTTCTTGCAGTGCGAATTTCCGCCGCTTGTTGTACGGAAGCCGCTCAGCAGCGCGCAACACTCGCTCGTAACGTTCCGCGTCGCCCTCGGCCAGCCACTCGAACGGTGTCCGGTCACCCTTGTTCGCGTTTTCGTCGCGAAAGCAAACGACCTTATTCGCCATCGAGTTGTCCAGACTACGCCACCGCGGCAGGATGTGGTCTACGCTCACGGCATCCGAAAACAATTGTGCCAAGCTGATCGAACGCCCCGAATAAACGCAAATGCCCTCTTGCTCCCGCCACAACTGATAACGTTGAATCTTTCCTGCCGTCGCTTTGTCCCCGAGCTCTTCGATCGTTGCAGCCGCTCTCTCTCGTTCGCGCCGGCGCTTTGCCATCTCAAAACGAAGCTCTTGACGCTGCCGAAACGATTTCTTGGCTTCCCGTGCCAGCTCGACGTGGATTCGGTGCGGCTTACCGTATTCGCGTATCACCGCGTTCACCACCTTACGGACCTCAACCAGCGCCTGGCGTACGATCGGATTGGGTACATCCGGCGCCGGGGGTAGAAACTCACGCTGTCGCACCACGCGCTCGTCTGGGCGCAAGTAGCCTGCTGCGTGCAATGCCGAGTTCGATGCATCGTCCCCCATCAGAGGCAATCCACGCTCAAGATGCGGGAGCAGTTTCTCGATCGCCGCTTGTGAAAACCGCGCGTGTCCGGGCGGCAGGTTGACGGCTAACGCACGCTCCGCTTCTTCCGCGGAAAGACCGTATCCTTCTCGTAGACAGTGAATTGCCACGTCCTCCTGCTCTTCCGTAACGAGGATTTCGACAATGCCGTTCTTCTCTTCCTCCGACAGTTCCTTCCACCGTTTCCCCAGCCCTTTCTTCGAGCTTAACGCAGCGTCTGTTTCGTTGCCTTTGAGCTTGCTGCGTTCCGGGCCCTCCAGATTAAATCCTACGTTCTGCAGAAGCCCGAGCTTCTTGCGAATCTGGTCAAACGTGCGTTCCTTTGATGCCTGCAGGTATGTAACCAGTTCCCGACGCTCCTCGGGCGCCAGTCCGCACTCTGCTCCCGTCGTGCGATCCAAAAACCGTAGGTTGTTCACCTCCTGCAGTAGACGGAATCTCTGCGCCGTGCGTGCCGCCCTTGGACATCGGCGCAACTTTGGTTCCAGTTCGCACCGTCCCACGATGGACTTCGGCCAACGCATTTTGCGCTGGTAGAAGATTTCGCGACGAATCCGCTCTCGCAGATCATCCGTAAGGAAGTCTTCAAGATGCTTGCTCTGAGCTGACCACACAGCGTCGAACTCCTGTTCGTACATGTCGCGCCGTGTATGCCGTCCGCGCACTCTCCCGTTGCCCTCGGTATCTTCGTGCGCAAACCGTTCCTGTTCCCGAGCCAGGTACTCTCCTAACGTCCGGCATCCGCTCCGTTCCATTTCCGCCGCGAGCTCGCTGATCTCCGCGAGCATGCCCTTCGTGTCCTGTGGTTTCGCCCGGTCCGTAATTCGATTGGAAAGAAAACCGCGCCGCTGATTAAGGTGAACGAGCACACGTCCGAACTCGAACGGGGTGAGCGCTTCATCAAGTGCCCGTACCCGTAGAGTATACGGATTCATCCCCAACACACGCGCAAGTTCCTCATCGGCCGAAGGGAGCAGTTCCGCGTTCACCAAGACTTCGCGCAAGCGACGCTTCCGTCTTGCCCGTCGCGCGTGCTGCCGACGCATTCCACGGGCGACGCGTCGCGCCTGACTTTTGGACTGCTCTCCCCCCTGCTGATCCCGGTCTACACCCTCGGGAAAGACCCGGACACCCGCCGCAACCAACCGTTCCTTTTCGGTATCCACCAGCGCCCACCCGATCGACGATGATCCCACATCCAGACCTAAAGAGATGCTTGACATGCCCCGCTCCACTGTTTTTTCTTGCTTCATCTTCAAAATGAACCTTGACTTGTGAACAGACTCCTGCTACTTGAATCAATAGTGTAACCGATCTCGGTCTGTGAGTCTTTGCGTAACAAGAGGAAAGATTCGCAGGCCACGCTCTGCGGAGCGACCGGCCGTCTTGTGCTGCAGGACGGCCTTTTTTTGAACTCCAACCGTCAGGCTTTCGCCTGGCCCCGGATCCCACCAGCCCCGCGCCACGACAAACTGGATCCCGTGAAATCTCCCGACCCGCCCTCGCGCGGCCCGCCACCGTCAACGCCAACCCTGAATCCCAGGCACCCGCCTCGCGTCGTCCCGCCATCGCTCCGCCCCTCATCCACTTTCTCCTCTCCACCCGCTCCTCTCCCGTCCCCACTGGCCGCCGTGCTCAATCAGAACCGCGAGTGTCAACAAGCGGTCGGCCTACCAAGCCGTCCCACCCGCAAACCAACGTCGGCGATCACCAACCTACGCCCGACCGCCCTCCCCGTGTCACCTGCTCACCTGTTCTACCCTCCCCTTTCTAGCCGACTCGTCGGCTCCGGCTGACGGCTGACGGCTGACAGCTCTTCCCAACGGCCTTCTTCTGACAACTGACAATTGAAAACTGACAACTCCTCATGACGGCTGACGGCTCCCCCAAGCCCGATAAAATCAGCCACCAGGCATGCAGTCACCTGTTCCAACTTTCCCCGGCAAACCCCAAACACCCCCCATCTTCTATAGGGTGGAAAGGACTAGCGCGCCCGAACTGCGCGCCGGCGGAGACAACGAAGCATGAACAAACAATGCCCGCTCAACCCACCCCGAACGCAGAGGAAGAGGTTCCGCCCCAGGCCGACCACTCATCAGTTATCAGACCCCAGCCATCGGAGCCGGGAGCGCCAGCGACCGGACCCCATGCGCCAGCGCCAAACGAACCCAACCACGCACCGCGAGTTCTCAGTCGACAGTCGTCAGTTATCGGCCCCCGCCATCGGAGCCGGAAGCGCCAGCGACCGGACCCCAAGCGCCGGCGCCAAACAAACCCAAAGCCGGACAGAGTCGTCAGTGCTCAGTTTCCAGTTATCAGACCCCCGCCATCGGAGCCGGGAGCGCCAGCGACAAGCCCCCAAGCGCCAGCGCCAAACAAACCCAAAGTCGGACAGAGTCGTCAGTGCTCAGTTTTCAGTTATCAGACCCCCGCCATCGGAGCCGGGAGCGCCAGCGACCGGACCCCAAGCGCCAGCGCCAAACGAACCCACCGAAACGCCGAAATCTGCGCCAATCTACGAAATCTATGGACCACCTTTCCAGACAAACCCAAAACCATCTCGAAGGCAGACGCCCCACCAGACCGAACCGCCCCATTCCTGGCCACCGCCTTCGTGCCTACGTGCCTCCGTGCCTTCGTGCCTTCGTTCCATGCCTCCGTGCCTTCGTGCCTCCGTGCCTTCGTTCCATGCCTTCGTGCCTACGTGCCTCCGTGCCTTCGTGCCTTCGTTCCATGCCTTCGTGCCTACGTGCCTCCGTGCCTTCGTGCCTTCGTTCCATGCCTTCGTGCCTCCGTGCCTTCGTGCCTTCGTTCCATGCCTTCGTGCCTCCGTGCCTCTTTCCTACCAAACAAACCCACCACACGGCCCCAACAAAACCGCGGCCCAAACGAAAAGCGCCGCCCCTCACATGAGTAGGCGACGCTCGATACTTCACTCTCGCGGCCGTCCTCGGGCCGCCTTGAAATCAGCCCTTCACGTCGATCTTGCGCGGCTTGACTTCCTCGGCCTTGTCAACCGTGATCGTCAGCACGCCGTTCTTCAGCGACGCGTCCACCGTGTCCGACTTCACGCCGTCCGGGAGCCGCACCGACCGCGCGAACCGTCCGGTACGCCGCTCGATGTAGTGATAGCTCTCTCCCTCTTTCTTCTCTTCACGCTTGCGCTCGCCGCTGATCGTCAGGACGCCCTCCTGCAACGTGACGTCAAGGTCCTCCTTGGTAAAGCCCGGAAGATCCACGTCCACGAAGTAGTGGCCCGCGTCCTCGCGAACGTCCAGGCGAACACCGAAGCCCTCCTGGCCGTCACCAAGCATCGAAGAAAGCCGGCCGAACTCCTCAAACGGATCAAAGCCCCACCGACGCAATGCCGGCGATCGCGTCTGCCTCGAAAAAGCCACCGGTAACATGAAACACCTCCTATTTCTCTCTCGATGTCAACCCTCGGTTCGATACATTTCCGTCAACGTCACCACTCCTAAAGCAACGACCGTGCCAGGCCGATCAAAACACCTAAGTCATTGTCCGACAAGCACTTACAACAACCAGACAACCCCCCGAACACGCCCTGGCCTGCCGAATTGGCACCACCGGCGATGACGCTTTTTCCGTAACACGTTAGAATACAAGACGTTATGAACTGCCGTGCCATCCAGGCGGGCTGAGAACCCCTCCGGGACGGTTTAATCAGGGGCGCATCCAAAGACCATGGCCAAGCCGCATCACCTCATCTTCCTCCTCGGCTGCACCGGCTGCGGCAAGGGTGCACTCGGACGCCGACTCGCCCGCCTGATGGACGCCGAGATCATCAGCGTGGACTCCATGAAGGTCTACCGCGGCATGGACATCGGAACGGCCAAGCCCGGCCCCGAAGAGCGGGCCGCCATCCCCCACCACCTGATTGACATGGTCGAACCGCACGAGGACTTCTCGGTCGCCGATTTCGTCCGCCTCGCCGAAGCCGCCGCCGGTGACATAGCATCCCGGTCCAGAACCATACTGGCCGTCGGAGGAACGGGCCTTTACATCAAAGCCCTCAGCGAGGGCGTCTTCGAAGGCCCATCGGCCGACCCCAAACTGCGCGAACGGCTCCAAGCCCGCGCCGACGAGGAAGGCACCGCCGCGCTCCACGCCGAACTCTCCCGCATCGACCCCGAGGCCGCCGCCAGAATCCACCGGAACGACCTCCGGCGCCTGGTACGGGCTCTGGAAGTCTACGAACTGACAGGCGATCCCATCAGCACCCTCCAGACCCAATGGGACCGGCAGCGCCCGCGACACGACTGCACCTTCATCGGCATCCGCCGCGCGCTCGAAGACCAGAACCGCCGCACCAACGCTCGCGTCAAGCGCCTCATCGATCGCGGCTGGATCGAAGAGGTCCGAAGATTAACGCACGCCGAGAAACCAATGAGCCGATCGGCCCGTCAGGCCCTGGGCTACCCGGAGCTGATTCAATACGTCGAGGGAAAAGTTTCGCTTGAAGACGCCGTCGAAAAGATCAAAATCGCGACGCGGCAATTCGCCAAAGCCCAGCGAACGTGGTTCAAACGGTTCCGATCCACACGCTGGTTCGACCTGAGCCCGGACGACGAAATAGAAGCAACGGCCGAGCGAATACTGCAGCACCTGAGCAAGACATGCTCCACGTAACCGAGATGACCAACTGGGCCGTCGACCTGATCGGCGTCGAGAAGACCTACAACCGCCGCATCAAAGCCCTGCGCGGCGTCAACATCCAGGTCGGACGCGGCGAGGTCTTCGGCCTGCTCGGCCCCAACGGCGCCGGCAAGAGCACGCTCGTCAAGATCATGATGACGGTCGTTCGCGCCGACAAAGTCATGGGGACATTCCTCGGCCGCCCGCTCGGCAACCGCAAGAAGCTGGCCGTCACCGGTTACCTACCGGAGAACCTGCGCTTCCCGCCATATCTCACCGGCCGGCAGACCCTGGATTACTTTGCTGCCCTCGCCCGCGTCCCGCGCGCCGTTCGCCACCGCCGCGCCGACGAGTGGCTGGCGCGCACCGGCATCCATCGCTGGCGTGATACGCGCGTCGACAAGTACTCCAAGGGCATGCTCCAGCGCCTCGGAATCGCCCAGGCCATGATGAACGACCCCGAAATGCTCGTGCTCGACGAGCCCAC
Organism: uncultured Phycisphaeraceae bacterium; assembly: GCA_964574815.1. Lineage (GTDB taxonomy): Bacteria > Planctomycetota > Phycisphaerae > UBA1845 > UBA1845 > CAZNPL01. Next base: position 62,777 of record CAZNPL010000024.1, on the reverse strand, counting down.
CGACGGCCTCGATCCCGTCGGGCGCCGCGATATTCGAAACCTGCTGCTTGAGCTGAAGCGTGCCGGCAAGACCATCTTCCTGAACTCGCACCTGCTCAGCGAGGTCGAGATGGTCTGCGATCGCGTGTCGATACTGAACGAGGGATTGGTCGCCCGCCAGGGCACGCTCTCCGAACTCACCCAGCACACCCGCGAATACCGCATTCGCGCGACCGGCGACCTCGAGGCCGCTCGCCCCGACATCGAAAAGGCCGGCGGCACGATCCAGGACGGCCAGGTCGTCGTCAGCGGCCACGACGCCGAAACAGTGAACAAAATGATCGACCTGCTTCGGTCGCGCAATTGCCTGATCGAGGCCGTCGAACCGCGCCGCTTGAGCCTGGAGGACGTCTTTATCGAAACTCTCGGCGACGGAATATGAACTGCCACAGTTTTAAAAGAAAGTGCCGTCCGGCACCCTCGTAAGGATTGCCATGCAAACTTGGGCCCTGATCGTCGATTCTTTCCGCGACGCCGTCGATCGGAAGATCTTCTGGATCATGATCATCATCAGTCTCGTCATCGCGGCGGCGATGGCCTGCATCGGATTCGACGATCGCGGCATCGACGTGCTGTTCGGCGTCTGGCAGATCGAGTTGGAGGACTGGACGATCGACAGCGACGAAACGCGCGCCACCGTCGCCGGCATCCTCGTCCACCTCATCGTGGCACCCACCATCGGATGGGTCGGCATCATTCTCGCCCTCGTCGCGACCGCATCAACTTTTCCGTCAATGATGGAATCCGGCGGCATTGACATTCTCCTCTCCAAGCCGATCAGCCGCGCCAAAGTCTTCCTGGGGAAATACGCCGGGGCTATGGTCTTCATCCTCCTGCAGGCGCTCATCTTCGTAGGCCTGACGTTTCTCGTCGTCGGCGTGCGCTGGAAGCACTGGATCTGGGGATACCTGTTGGTGATCCCGCTGATGGTGCTGCTGTTCAGCTACCTGTTCTGTTTCACTGCTCTATTCGGCGTCATCACCCGGCGGGCGATGCCCGCGTTGCTCTTGACCCTGATCGCGTGGGTCGTGCTCTGGGTGCCGCAGGAGGCCCACGCATTCTTCGTCGGAACCCCGAAAGCCGATCCGACCCAACGCTGGCGCCGTACTTTCGCCACCGTGCGGTACGTCATACCCAAAACCCAGGACATCCCGATCATTGCATCGAAAGCGGTACAAGCCGCGACAGCCACCGACATCATCGCTGGAGCCGTTGCACCGGAGACCGAGGGAGATATTGAGGCCGCCCGCCACGCCAGAGAATCAGAGCAGCGACTCAATCGCGCGGTGGGGGTCGCCGAGTCCATCGGAACGTCGCTCGCCATCGAGGCAATGGTCGTCCTCATCGCAATCTGGCTGTTCAATCGCAAGGACTTCTGAAAAAGTGGTCAGGAATTCTTTGGAAGGAATAACTCGAGCAGTGCATCACAATCATGATCGCAACGAGCCTCCCAGAACTCCAAAACACCGACACACCGGGACCGCAACCTCAGTCCGGAAGACAACACAGCAATGACTCCTTGACACCGCTCCCGAGCCCGAAAGTCCCGTGATACCTCGCCGCATCACCTACGTCATCACCGACCTCGAAACCGGAGGAGTCCCGCTTCACCTCCTACGCCTCGCCACCGCTCTGCGCGATCGCGGCTGGCTACCGCAGGTTGTCTCTCTTGCACCCCCCGGTCCGGTCTCCGCCCAACTTCGCAATGCCGGCATCGCCGTGGACGCCTGCCACGCTTCCGGCCCCAGGGACATCGCCGTCATCCGCAGACTCGCCGTCCGACTGCGACACGCAAAACCAGACCTCGTCCACGCGTTTCTCTTTCACGCCAACACCGCATGCCGCCTCGCTGCGCCGTTAACCGGCATTTCCTACGCACGCCTCATCTGTGAAATCCAGACCGTCGAGATCGAACGCCCATGGCATTTGGTCGTGGGCGGTATGCTGCATCGCCTCGGGGCCTGCGTCGTTGGCAACTCGCCTTCTGTTCTCAAGCACCTGCGTAAACACGCTTACATGGCCCCCGCCCGCCTGCGCCTCGTCGAAGGAGGCGTGGACGTCGACCGGATCCGCCAAGCTCCCTGCATCGAACACGAAGAATTCGGCATCGACGAGCAACATCCCATCGTCCTTTGGGCTGGAAGACTGGATCCGGTCAAGGGCCTCGACGAGTTGATCGAGGCATTCTCCGAGACGGCGGCAGCCACAGACGCCAATCTGCTGATCGCAGGCGACGGCGCCTACGAGCCCCAAGTCCGCGCCCTCATTGAACGCAGCGGCCTTCAAAACTGCGTGCATATGCTGGGCCGGCGCGATGACGTGGCGAGCCTTCTCAAGCTGGCGGATCTCTTTGTCCTGCCTTCGCGCACTGAAGGCCTGCCCAACGCACTCCTTGAAGCGATGGCCGCTCGAAAGCCGATCGTCACCACCGAAGTCCCCGGCTGTCGCGACCTCATCTGCCACGAACAAAACGGACTCCTCGTCCCGCCCCGTAACGCACCGCAACTCGCCGCCGCGATGATTCGCCTCCTGACGGACGAAACGACGGCCGCCCGGCTCGCAGCAACCGCCGCCGACACCGTCGACGCCCGCTTTACCTTCGAGCGCTGCGTCACCCGCTACGAATCGCTTTATCACGATATAGCGGAGCATGCGCCACGGTAGTGACACTCACGGACACCGCAGCGACGCTGACCAGGACGCCGGGCGAACGCCGTCAGTTAGGTCTCCATTAGGCATGTACATCCGCGTCGCGTGCGCGGACATCGTATATGCGACAACCGGGCAAGAACTGCTCCCCAGGGCTCCCAGAAATTGTGCCTGTCGGCCTCGCGCCTACCACCAGTAGGGTAGCGTCCTGATCGCTCGCAACAATTCACAGGGTCGCTGCCCAGCCGACCCAAAATAGTCCCAAAAAAACCAAAAAATGCTTGCTTAGTGGGAAGAAGTGGATAGTATTCCCACACATACCCAGGGGGAGGAGACGACGCGGCGGCTTGAAAAGATGATCTTCACAGGCGCGTATGAACGCTCGATCGACGAAAAGAAGCGAATTCAGATCCCGGCGCCCTTCCGAAATGTCGTCGATCCGGATCGCAGCGGTGGGACGTTCTACATCGTGCCGGGCGAACGTGAAAACACACTCGCCCTCTATCCCGAGAAGTACTTCAACGAGAAGGTCGCGTCCCTGCAAACGGATCAAATTCCCGGGCAGGAGGCCCTGGATTTTGAACAGATGTTCTTCTCGCTGGCGACCCGGGTGGAAATGGACAAGCAAGGACGCGTGGTCCTCCCGGATCGTCAGTTGTCGATGGTGGACCTCGGCGCGGAGGTCTACGTTACCGGCGCGCACTATCGCCTGGATCTCTGGCGCAAGTCGGACTACGAGCGCTTCCTCCAGGAGGTCGTTTCGCGAAAGTCGGTTCTCCAGAACTTCCTGCGGATGGGGGGGCGCGCCCCAGAGGCAGGAAGCGAGTAGGAAAGGGCGCGGTCAGGTCGGGCGAGTGGAAGATTCGGCATAGGCGAGGCGGTGATCGGGAGGACCGTCCCGAGACCGAAGCCGGGGCGGTCCTCCAAGGGAATTCAAGGACGGACGTCGTTCGTGCCGGGCCGCAAGCGTGCGGCAAACGCGGATGGATCCGCAGGAACCGTAGACCTTTTGGTATCGCACCACCTTCGACGTCGAAGCGAACGGATGCGCCGCGTCGAAGGTAACTGGAATCTTGAGGTGGCGTGGTTACCCTGGAGTAGGCTGTGAGACGGGCGGCGCAAGGCGCTGTGCCTCGGATCGTTTCGGATTTGTCTCCGATCGGATGACGGAACACGGGGACGTCGCTCGCGTCCGGAACTTGACCGTCTTTCGAGCAACGCAGCGCCCCGCGCGAAACGCGCTCACAGCCACCACCAAGCAGGGCGGCGCATCACCGACGGATCCAGCGGGGGGCAGGACGTCGCCACGGACGGAGGACGTAACCCCCGCGCAGGTGCGAAACCGCGGACAGTGGTCAAGCGCGACGCCGGACATACGCCTGTACTCCCGGAGCCGGTCCAGCATTGGCTGGCGCCGAAGCCCGGTGACGTCGTGCTGGACGCGACGATCGGACTGGGCGGACATGCGAAGCTGTTCACCGAGGCCATCGCCCCGGACGGCATGCTGATCGGCATCGACGTAGACCCGGCCAACCTCGCAGGGGCGCGCGAAACCCTCGCCGACGCACCGTGCAAGGTCGTGCTCGAACGCGAGAACTTCCGCCGTCTTGAAACGGTCCTGGACCGGCTCGACATCGATCGTGTGGACTTGCTGTTCGCCGACCTCGGCGTCAGCTCTACTCAGTTGGAAGATCCCATGCGCGGCTTCTCGTTCCGTCACGAGGCGCCACTTGATATGCGGCTCGACGACCGGCTCACCACGACAGCGGCCGATCTGGTCAACAGCCTGCGCGAGAACGAACTCTCAGACCTGATTTATCATAATTCGCAGGAGCGATTCAGCCGGCGCATCGCCAAACGCATCTGCCAGACCCGGCGCGACAAGCGCATCACGACAACGTCGAGACTCGCCGACGTCGTCTGCCAAGCCCTCGGCGTCGATCCGGGATCGCGAAAGAGCAAGATCCACCCGGCCACGCGCGTGTTTCAGGCCTTCCGCATCGCAGTCAACGACGAACGGGGCGCGTTGGCCGACTTTCTCGAAGCGGCCCCGACGCGCTTGCGCTCCGCAGGACGCATCGGCGTCATCTCTTTTCACAGCCTGGAGGACGGCGTCGTCAAACGCGACTTCCGGCGCCGCAAGAACGAGGGCCTGTACGAAATACTGACCAAGCGCCCGCTGATCGCGGACCCGGACGAGCGACAGGCCAATCCGCGATCCCGGAGCGCGAAGTTCAGGGCCGCAAAGCGAACGGAGCAGAACACGCCCATGGCGGGGTGAGCGGTGCATTGATGCCGTGACGATGCCGCAGGCAACGGCACGTCCGAAGTGAGGGTCGGAAACGGAACCCGCCCGGCAGGGCGGCAGTCCAGGGAGGGACACGAGGATTATGGCCTTTGAAACGAAAGCGGGACTTCTCGTCGGTATCGGATTTATCGTTTGCTTCGCAGTGGTCCTCTCTCATCGCGGTCGCGGAGAAGAGGCCGGCGCCCGGATGGCGTACCATGTCCTCTCTCGGCACGGTGACGGCGGTGCCACCCATGCAACGACGATTCCCAACGCCTTTATTCGACCGTCTTCAGCCACTCAGGCGCTTTTCCATCGAACTCCGCAGAAGGCGCGAAACACGGAGCCGAGAACTGACCCGGCACGACTGTCCGACGCCGCGCAGCGACAGAAAGATGAGCCACGTGCACGTCGACCGGCCGCCAGATCGGCCCCCGCCGGATCCCGACCGGACCCGTCCTCGCGCCGGCGGCACCTGACCGAGTCGGCAAACACAAACGCCAAGAAGAACCAAGCCTCAAATGCCACTGACGGCTGGCCGGACGCCGTGAACTGGGAAGCCCTCTTCGGCTCGGAAGATCCGGAGCCCGCCGCACCCGACGAGCGCGCACGGCCTGAAGCTTCGCCGCCGTCGCCCGAAGCCGCGCGAACTCAGCAGAAGCCGCTGCCACAAACTCAAGCCCGCCGTTACACCGTAGCGGCAAACGACACACTCTGGAGCATCGCCCGCAGAGCATACGGAAAAGCCACACGACAGATCGTCGAAGCCGTCTTCGAGGCCAACCAAGATCGGTTGAAATCGATGAACGACCTCCGTCCTGGCACCGAAATCGTGCTGCCGCACTTGGAAGGCGTCACAAAAACGACCCCAACCCGAGCCGCCGAGCCGCCGGTACCGCCACGGCGAAAACCGCCGACACCGGCCCGTGATCGTCACGAAGGGGGCCCGGGCAGAGCCATCGAAATAAAGTACTACAACGTGCAGGAGGGCGATCGCTACGCCACTATCGCCGAAAAGTACCTTGGCGACAAGTCCCGATGGCCCGAGATCCACGAACTGAACAAGGACATCTTCCCCGATCCCGGGCGAATCCAGCACGGCGTGCGCATCCGCATCCCGATTCAGGAGCCAGCCGGCCGGCACCAAGCGACACCATGAACGTAACGCGGGCGCTCTACCTCCTTTTCGTCTTCGGGTTTCTCGCAATCGGCGTCATCGGGCTGCGCGCCGAGCAGTTTGGTGCGGCCACTCGGATCGAGCGTCTGCAACGAGAGCGCCTGGAGCTGCGGCGCACCGCGTGGGCGCTGCAGATGGAGATAGGCCGCGTTCGCCACCCCGAGCGCATACAGGAACGCGTCGCCCGCTGGTCGCTGGATGTGCTCAGGCCGCGACCGCCAAGCGAGGTGCATGCTCGAAACTCGATGGTCGCACAGCGTTAGAGAGGCCGCCGCTTGTGGAACCACACGACGTCCGGGATCATCGACTGAGCTGGCTGGGCACGGCGATCTTGGCTGTCCTCTGCATCTCCCTGACAGCCATGATCGGGCGCCTCGCGTACATCAACACGGCGCTCGCCCCGAAGCTGACAGGCATGGCGCGGACGCAGCAGCTCGGCAAGCAGTCCATCCCCGCGCGTCGCGGTTTCATCTTTGATACGACCGGTCGCGTCGTCGCCGGCACATGGCAACGCCCCAGCGTCTTCGCCGATCCGCCCATGATCGAAGACCTGCCGTCGGCCGTTAAACGCCTCAGCCCGATCCTGGGCGTCAGCCCGGCCGATCTGACGTCCAACATCGAAAACCGGGCTTCCTTACGATTTTGCTGGCTCAAACGCCTGATCGATCCGGTTGATGCGAACGCCGTGCGAAAGCTCAATCTGCGTGGAATCGGCGTGCGATACGAGCCCCAGCGCCTCTTTCCGATGGAGACATTGATGGCCCAGGTCCTCGGAATCGTCGGCCGCGACGGCACGGGGCTGGAAGGCGCCGAGCTGTATTATGACACACACCTTCGCGGTCGCGATGGAAAGCGAGCGTCGGTGTACGACGGCCGGCGCCGGCGCCGACCCATCTGGTTCCGCGGCGACCTGAGCCATCCCGAACGCGACGGCGGACACGTCGTGCTAACCCTTGATTGTGTCATCCAGGGCATCCTCGAGCACGAACTCGAGGCCGCCGTCGAAGAATTCGAAGCCGACCTCGGCGTGGGCTTGGTCTTGTCTCCGACAACCGGAGAACTCTTGGCCGTCGGCCAATACCCGACCTTCGACCCGAATCGCTACGACGATTATCCGCCGGACCGTCGCCGCCTGCGGGCGGTAACTGACGCCATCGAACCGGGAAGCACCTTCAAACCCTACGTGGTATGCGGCGCCCTGCTGACCGGAGCGGTCGATCCAAAGGAGGAAGTATTCTGCCACAACGGGGTCCACTGGTTCAGCGGCCGCCGTCTCCGCGACTCTTCGCCCCACGGCGCGCTCGACCTGGAAGGGATCATCGCCAAGAGCAGCAACATCGGCATGGGAATCATCGGCGAGCGAATGGGCAACGCCGCAATCTTCGATATCGTCAGCGCGTTCGGCTACGGCCAATCGACCGGAATTAACTTCCCCGGAGAGACCCCGGGACTCGTCCGTCCCCTCGATTCCTGGACCTCCTATTCCACCACCTCCGTGCCGATGGGCCAGGAAATCGCCGTGACCCCGCTTCAACTGGCCGCCGCGTTTGCCGCCATCGTCAACGGCGGACATCTTCTGCAGCCGATCCTGGTCCGGGCGCTTCTGACTCCCGACGGAGCAATCCTTGAGGAGTCTGACGCCCCGCGCAGGCCGCGCCGCGTCATCCCCCAGCGCATCTCCGACTACATGCGAGCCAAGGCGTTGGCCGCGGTCGTCGAGCGCGGCGGCGGTCGATCGGCCGCGTTACGGGACTGGCGTATGGTAGGCAAAACCGGAACGGCAGAGGTGGCGTTCAAGGACCGGCGAGGTTACGAGCCCGGCGCCTACGTCAGCTCGTTCATCGGCGCAGCTCCACTGGAAGACCCGCAAGCCGTGATTCTGGTGATGATTCACAAACCCAATCCCGAACTCGGCTACTACGGCGGCACTGTCGCGGCTCCGGCGGTCGGCAAAATCATGGAGCAGACACTCGCGTACCTTCAAGTCCCTCCAAGTCCTCCGGCACAGAACGGCCGAATCGCCGGACTTAGTCCGTGACACCGGTGCGAACACAGGTAGAATCACCGCGCAAGGATTCGCAGCGTGGAACACGGACACGGCACGGAAAGAAGCCTGCTTGATTTGCTGAACGCGGCGGCCCTCTCTACGCACGCCGAGTCGTCATCGGAATTCGCCCGAATTCCCATTACGGCGATCAGCGACGATTCGAGACGCGTACATCCCGGAACCTGCTTCGTCGCCGTACCCGGAACACGCCTCAACGGACAAGCCTTCATCGACGACGCGATCCGCCGAGGCGCCTCAGCCATTGTCGGCGAGGACTTACCAACCGTCCCGCCCGGTGTCGGCGCCGTACGCGTCATCGATGCCCGAACTGCATTGGCGCGACTATCAGCCGCCTATTTCGGCTTCGGCCCGGGCCAACCCCACAGTGACATGCAACTGATCGGCGTAACCGGAACAAACGGAAAATCGACCGTCTGCATCCTCCTCCATTCAATCTTCAACGCCGCGGGTTTGTCCGCCGCTTTGCTGGGAACCATTCGCTACGACCTGGTTGGCGAAGTCTGCGACGCCCCCTGGACCACGCCCCCCGCTCCGGAACTCTACGCCTGCCTGCATCGGGCTGCCACACACGGAGCGACACACGCGGTCATGGAAGTCTCCAGCCATTCACTCGCCCAGGCCCGCTGCGTCGGACACCCGTTCGCATGCGGAGTCTTCACAAACCTCAGCGGCGACCACCTCGACTACCACCAGACCTTCGAGGCTTACGCCGCCGCCAAGAAAAGGCTCTTCGATCACTTGGATCGCAAGGCCCGCGCCGTCGTCAATGCGGACGACCCCATGTCAAAGCACATGCTGAAAGACTGCCGCGCCCCCGGCACCCTCTTCGCCTTGAACGCCACGGCAGACGTAACCGCCTCGATCCGGCAGGAGGGAATCGACGGAAGCCGCCTCATTCTGCAACTGCCATCCGAATCGGGCGAAATCCGCCTTCCCCTGCCGGGTCGCCACAGCATCAGCAACGCACTCGCGGCCGCCGCAGCCGCCCACGCGTTGGGAATCGATATCGAGCACATCCGGCGTGGCCTCGAAGGGATCGAAAGCGTTCCCGGACGACTGCAGCGCGTCAGCTCGACAGCCAGGGGATTCGCCGTATTCGTTGATTACGCGCACACCGACGACGCACTCGTGAACGTGCTGGCCGCCCTGAGGCCTCTGACACGGGGGCAGCTCATCTGCGTCTTCGGCTGCGGCGGAGACCGCGACCGAACCAAGCGACCGCGCATGGCCAAAGCAGTTGCCGAGGGCGCCGATCTGGCCATTGTCACCAGTGACAACCCCCGCACCGAGGATCCCCTCGCGATCATCAACGACATCTGTGCAGGCTTCACACCTGCGCAGAGGCGGCGCGTCGAAATCCAGCCCGACCGTAAGTCGGCGATCGAAAGAAGCATCGCACTCGCCGAAGAAGGCGATACCATACTCATCGCCGGCAAAGGGCATGAGGATTACCAGATCATCGGCGACGCAAGGAGACACTTCGACGACGTAGAGGTCGCAAGCGACTGCCTCCGGGCCACCGGACAATCACAATTATGATCCCGCTCACGCTAGACGAAATCGCCCGCGCCATCGATGGCCTGACAAGCGACGACCTTACGCCCATGACCGTGAAGGGTGTATCGATCGACTCGCGAACGTGCCAGCCCGGTGACGTCTTTTTCGCGCTCCGCGGCGACCGTTTCGACGGACATGATTTCGTCCCCCAAGCATTTGAACGCGGTGCGCTCGCGGCCGTCGTCAACCGTGAAACCAACCCGGATACCGGCACGCTGATCCGCGTAACCGACACAATCGGCGCCTTGGCGAAGCTCGCGGCCTTCCATCGAAAACAGCGCTCGATGGCCGTCATTGCGGTCACGGGGAGCAATGGCAAGACCACCACGAAGGAAATGATCAACCACGTGCTCTCGCGGCACCTCCGCGGCAGGGCCGCAACTAAGAGTTTCAACAACGCCGTTGGCGTCCCGCTCACGGTTCTTTCCGCGAAACCGGGGGACGACTATCTCGTCGTCGAGATCGGTTCGAACGCCCCCGGAGAAGTTGCCACATTGGCCGCAATCGCATCGCCCACCATCGGCGTCGTGACCACCGTCAGCGAAGCTCACCTTCAAGGCCTCGGCAGCATCGAGGGTGTCGCCGCGGAGAAACTCTCCCTCTTTGCGCACGTCCGGCCCGGCGGACTAGCCGTGATCAATGCCGACCTGTCGGAACTCGGGCTGGCCTACTCCCCGCGGGATGACCTCACATGGATCCGCTTCGGCACCAGCGAGTCCGCCGATGTCCGAGCCACAGACATCCGCACCTCGCTGGAAGCAACCGAGTGCGTCATCAACGGCAAGCACCCGCTGCGCCTCCCTCTTGCCGGCGCCCACAACGCCCTCAACGCCGCGGCCGCTTTCACCGTTTGCCGCCGGCTGCACATCGACGCAGAGGACTTCACGGAAGCCCTGGCGACCTTTTCACCGCCGCCCATGCGCCTTGCTTTATCGCGCCTCGGCAACCTGATGTTGATCGATGACAGCTACAACGCCAATCCCGGCAGCACACAGGCCGCTATCGACGCACTGCGCAGCGTTGAGGCCCCAAGGCGAGTCTTCGTCGCCGGCGACATGCTCGAGCTCGGCGCGGAGACCGCGAAGCTGCACGAAAAGATCGGGCGGTTAATCGCCCAAGCCGGGATCGAGGTCGTCGTCGGAGTCGGAGACTACGCCGAATCGGTGGTCAGCGGCGCTTCCGACTCGAACGCGTCACTAACCACGTTGACGTATCCGGATACGGCGACGGCTTGCGGCGATTTGCCTGGAAGACTGCAGGGAACGGATGCGGTGTTGATCAAAGGTTCGCGCCGCCTCGGTCTGGATCGACTCGTCGAGCGGGTGCGCGAAGCGTTTTCCTGACCCTTGCCGGCGAGTCACCGCCCCCTCTGGAGGGTGTCGCGTTGCTGTACCATCTTTTCCATTACCTCACGCACGGCGCCCACTACGCTTACGAAAACCCGCTCTTCCGGGCGGCGGTCGCAGCACTCTTCTGCTTCATCCTCATTCTCCTGATCGGACCGAAACTCATCCGCCAGCTCATCCGACTCAAACTCGGCGACCGCCCGGAATTCGACAACGCGACCCTCAACGAAATGACCGGCGACAAGGCCAACGTCCCGACCATGGGAGGCATCCTGGTCCTGGCCTCGGTCGCCGCCTCCGCGCTCTTGTTCGCCGACCCGCTGAACTTCTACGTCCAGATGGCGCTGGCATGTCTCCTCTGGCTCGGGCTGCTCGGCGCGATCGACGACTGGGCAAAACTCACATCAGCCCGCCGGTCCGGCACACGGGACGGCCTCAAAGCCTACGAGAAGCTTCTCTTCCAGATCGGCCTGGGCGTCATCCTCGGGTATTTCATCTACCACCACGGCCAATCCAATTTCGCGGTGACCGGCCCAGTGGGCCAGCGCGAGCCGATCGAGTCGTTCCGCGTCCTCATGGTCCCGTTCTACAAGCACGGACTCGTACTCGGCACCTCTGCCTTCATGCTCGTCACCGTGGTCGTGGTCGCTGGAACCAGCAACGCCGTCAACCTGACCGACGGCATGGACGGCTTGGCCTCAGGATGCGTCGCCCTGTGCTGCTTCGTCTTCATGGTGCTGGCCTACATCGTCGGCAATGCCGACCTCGCGGCCAAACTGCTCCTTCCCCACGTCCCGAAGAGTGGGGAGCTCGCCGTACTCTCCGGCGCGATGATGGGCGCCTGCATGGGCTTCCTCTGGTACAACGCACATCCCGCCAAAGTCTTCATGGGGGATACCGGCTCACTGCCCCTAGGCGGCCTGATCGGCTACATCGCCATCGTCACGCGCCAGGAGCTCATGCTCCTGCTCGTCGGCGGCGTATTTGTCATGGAAGCGGTTTCGGTAATCCTGCAGGTTGGTTATTATAAAGCCACCGGCGGGAAACGGATTTTCCTGATCGCGCCGATTCACCACCACTTCCACGTGGGCGGCTGGAGCGAGCCGCAAACGGTGATTCGGTTCTGGTTGCTCGGGGCGGCATGCGCGGTCTTTGCCCTAACAACCCTGAAACTACGCTGACGCGGGCATGCACGGCGGCAACGGTGCGCTTCGTCACGGATGACGAACCATGCAAGGAACTCACCCACGATCCCTCGCAATCCACACGAGCCTGATCATCACGGCGGCCTGCCTCATGACTGTCGGCGTCGTCATGGCCGCCTCGACCGCCGTGAGCCCCGACCGCTCCCTACTCACGGGCGGCTCCTGGCAAGGCCCGTTCGGGCGACAGGCCATTTACGTGCTGGCGGCGTGCGCAACGATGCTCCTGGTCTCGCGCATTGACGTTGGTGTGCTGCGCTGGCGCACAGGGTCCGTTTTTCAGCCGTCACTCGCGCTACTGCTCGGTGCAACGCTCCTTCTCGCCGCCGTCTGGGCACCGGACATCGGTCACGCCAGTCACGGACGCCACCGCTGGTTGAATCTCGGACCGATCAGTTTTCAACCGTCTGAAGTAGCCAAAATCGCCACGATGGTCTTTCTCGCCGCAATTCTTGCGCGAAGCCGCCTTGTCACACGGGAACATCCGCTGACCGCGCACGCAGTCATAGCTGCACTCGGCATCCTCTGCGTCATGATCGGACTGGAGGACTTCGGAACGGCCGCGCTCCTCGCAGCGGTAGGGGGGATCATGCTGTTGGCGGGCGGCCTCCGCCCGAGCGCGATGGCCGCATGGGCCGCCCCGGCGATCGGCGCGTTCACCTTCCTGCTGTGCTCGCAACCGTACCGCGTCGAGCGTCTGCTCTCCTTTCGACGCGTCTGGGACGACCCCCAGGGCGCCGGCTACCACGCAATACAATCCCTCGCCGCCATCGCCTCCGGCGGCTGGAGTGGCCGCGGACTGGGATCCGGAGTTGCCCAGTTCGGCTACCTCCCGGAAGCCCGCACCGACTTCGTGTTCGCAGTGATTTGCGAAGAAACGGGGTTGGGGGGAGGGGCATTCGTCATCCTTCTGTTCGTCACACTCGTTATCCTGGGGTGGCGCGCCATGCGCACCGCCCCAACTGACGACGGCGGTTTCCGAAGCCTCTATGTCTTTGGTATAACGCTCCTGATCGGAATGCAGGCCTTGATGAACATCGCGGTCGTTACCGTCATCGCGCCGACCAAAGGGATTGCACTGCCGTTCGTCTCAGCCGGCGGATCAAGCGTCCTGTGCTTCGGCAGCGCGATCGGACTGGCCGCGGGCGTCGCCAGACGCCGTGTGGTCTCGTCAACGGACCGCTCCGCGACTTCTGAGCCTTTGTCGGTGCCGCGGGGCACGCTTGGGAGGGGATAATGAAGCGTCAGGACCAGGAACCGTTCGTTGTCCTCGCCGGAGGCGGCACGGGAGGCCATCTTTACCCTATGTTGAGCATCGCCCGTGAGCTGCGGGCACAATCACCGGGCATCCGCCTCGCGTTCTTTTCCACGCAACGAGAAATCGACCGTCGAATCATCAGCGCGGCATTCCCCGCTGCCGAGCCGAATGTCGAGCAAGTCCCCCAGGAAGTCCGCCCCATGCCCCGCACCATACGCGGCTGGCCCCCGTTCCTGAAATCGTGGGTCGCCTCGGTACGAAGCTGCATGCGACGCTTCAGACTCGATCGACCCGACCTGGTGATCGGCAGCGGCGGATTCGGATGTGCGCCGCCGATCCGGGCCGCAGAACGGCTGGGCATCCCTCGCGTTCTCCTGAACCCCGACGCCGTCCCCGGTTTCGCCAACCGACGGCTCGCAAAGCGGGCAGACGCCGTTTTCGCGCAGTGGCCGGTCACGAACGCCCATCTCCCGGACAAGACGACCGTTCACGTAATGGGATGCCCGATACGCCCTGAATTCAGACGCGCCAGCCGCGAGACAGGCCTCCGCAGGTTCGAATTGGACGAATCAAGACAGACGCTTCTGATCACCGGCGCCTCGCAGGGTGCCCGTTCCATCAACCTGAGCGTCATCGCCATCCTCGACCAAATCACCGCGAACAGCACCTGGCAGTATCTGCACCTTGCAGGTCGGGACGACGCCGACACAGTCCGCGAGGCGTACCGCAAGCGCGAGGCACGCGCCACCGTGATTGAATACACAGACTTCATGCCCGACGCGCTGGCCGCGGCCGATCTGGTCGTCTCGCGCGCCGGCGCCTCAACGCTCGCTGAAATCACCGCCATGGGCGTGCCATCCGTGCTGATGCCCTATCCCCATCATCGTGACCGACACCAATGGGCAAATGCGTCCGCCCTCGCCGACGCCGGTGCGGCGGTCATCGTCGAAGACAAGGCACGACCGGATCTGAACGCTGGACCACTGGCCGCGACGCTCGCACGTTTAATGAAAGACAACGAGACCCTCGCCGAAATCGGCACACAGGCCAGACGACTGGGGCGGCCAAACGCAACTGCGGACATTGTCACGCAAGTGATGGAACTCGCAAAAATCACAAGCGCCCCGGGTGATCGTGCAGGAGACTGTCAGGGCATCCGCGACAACTGGCGTAATTCCGGATCGCAGGTCGATGATAGAAACGGCGCGGTGGCATCCGGGTCGCTGCCCGGTTAGAATGCCCAATACCCTTCGGCGCATCCGACACGGCGGACGGCGTGGGCCCCGGACCGAGAAGGGCGCGGAATCGCCGGCGGCTCCGCAAGAGAGCCGCGAAAACGGAGACGGACGGCGAACTTCAAAGACCAGGGAGGGCGATGCAAAAAACACCAACTTCAAAACGCATGCTCGGCAAGATTGACCAGGCACGGCGCGAGTTCACGCCGCGCCGAGCATTCCGAGGCCGTCGACCCGCCATCGATTTCACGGGGAAGCGCGTCCACATGATCGGCATCGGCGGATGTGGCATGCGTGGTGCGGCCGGCCTGCTCCTGCGATGCGGTGCGGTGATCACCGGCTCCGATCGCCAACCTTGCCGCGAACTTGACAGGCTCATTCGAGACGGCGCCAAGGTGGCCCGCGGGCACAGCGGGGCCAACCTCCCCGATAACGTCGATCTCGTCGTCCGCAGCGCCGCAGTCCCCGATACCAACGAGGAGGTCGTAGCCGCCTGCCACCGCGGCATCCCTGTCGTCAAATACGCCGAACTGCTCGGCGCGCTGATGGCACTGCGCGACGGAATCGCTATCGCAGGCACGCACGGCAAGAGCACCACAACAGCACTCTGCACCCACCTGTTTCGCGTCGCAGGTCTCGATCCGTCGTATGTCGTCGGCGCAACGGCTCCACAACTGAATGGCGGATCCGCTGTCGGAGTAGGAGAGCACTTCATCGTCGAGGCCTGTGAATACGACCGGTCCTTTCTGCACCTTCGCCCAAACCACGCGGCCATTCTGAACATCGAAGAAGACCACCTCGACTGTTACCGCGATTTGGCTGAAATCGAAGCGGCGTTCCACACGTTCGCGGCCAGCGTCCCCGACCATGGCCTCATCGTGGCCAACCACGATGATGACGTCGTGGCAAAGGCCATCGCAGGCGTCGCCGCACCGATCGAGACATTCGGGTTCCAACCCGGGGCAACCTGGCGCGCCACGAACCAGATGGTTGATCTCGGACGAAACACTTTTGATGTGGCATACGAAGACGCCCATTTATTCAGAGCGTCTCTAGCCATCGCCGGGCGCCACAACGTCGCAAACGCACTGGCGGCGACCGCCCTGGCCTGGAACGCCGGTGCAACCCGCGACGCGATTGCCGAGGGACTGCAATCCTTTGAAGGCGTGGATCGGCGCATGAGCCAGCGAGGACGCTGGCGCGGCGTTACCGTCATCGACGACTACGCTCACCACCCGACCGAAATTCACGTCACCCTCGCCGCGTTGCGTGGCCGTTACCGCCCACGGCGTCTCTGGGTGGTGTTCCAGCCCCATCAGCATTCGCGTACGCGCATTCTGATGGACGAGTTTGCCAGGAGTTTCGAGCTGGCGGATGAGATCATCGTCCCGAACATCTACGGTTCTCGAGATAGCGAATCGGAGATAAAACAAACCGGCGCTCACCAGTTGGTCACAAGAATCGCGGCCAACGGCGGACACGTAACCCACGTGCCCGAATTGAGCGACGTGGTGACGATGCTTGAAGAGCGGACCGCAAACGGCGACCTGGTCGTGACAATGGGTGCGGGGGATGTCTGGAAAGCTGCAGACGAACTGGTTGAACGGATTCAACGGACCGGTTGAACGCGACGTACCACTGGCGCCGTTGACGTGGTTCGGACTCGGCGGGCCGGCGCGGTATATGACCTCGCCCCGCAACGTCGAAGAGCTCGCCGAGATCGTTCAACGGGCCCGAGCAAACCACATCCCCACCAAGGTGCTGGGCCGAGGAGCCAACGTGCTGGTGCGCGACGACGGCTTCGACGGCCTGGTGATTCGTCTCGACGACCCGCATTTCGGAGCCCTCGAACACTCCGAAGATCGCATCCATGCCGGAGCCGGCGTCGATCTGATGCACCTCGCTTTCTCGTGCGCGCGCAAAGGACTTGAGGGCATCGAGAGGCTCGCCGGGATCCCGGGCACGGTCGGCGGCGCCGTCCGCATGAACGCTGGCGGAAAGTACGGTGAGTTCGGCGACTGGGTAGAAGCCCTTCAAACCGTCGATGGGGATGGCCGGATTGAGAGTCTCAAACGTGACGAGGTCGGCTTTCGTTATCGCGGCACGAACCTGGGCGACTGCGTGGTCGTTTCGGTCAATCTCCGCGTAAAACCCGGCGATCCAGAGGAAGTCATGAGTCGCTTTCGCGAAATCTGGGCCGAGAAAAAACGCTCGCAGCCCCTCGCAGCTCGAAGCGCAGGGTGCGTCTTCAAAAACCCCGAAGGCCGATCCGCCGGAGCCGTGATCGACCGGTGCGGATTGAAGGGAATGGCGGTTGGCGGCGCCGCGGTATCCGAGGCACATGCCAATTTCATCGTCACGCAACCGGACGCCACCGCAGCCGACGTGATTCGACTCATTGAGAAGATCCGAGACATCGTTCGACGCGAATTCGACATCGAATTGGAAACCGAAATCGATATCTGGTAACCAAGCCGGCTGAGGACCACGAGAGAAGGACCTGCAAATGAGCGAACCGCTTGTTTCCACCATCCGAGACGCAACCGGCAAGCCTCGGGTGACCCCGCTCAAGATCACCATCCTGGCCGGTGGTCCCGGCTCCGAACGCGAGGTCAGCCTCAACAGCGGCGCTATGGCCTGCGAGGCTCTGCGTCGCCTGGGACATTGCGCCACGATTCGAGATGTTCATCCTGAGGATCTGACCGCTTTGGACGAACCGGCCGACGTGCTCTTCGTCGCCCTCCACGGGGAGTTCGGCGAAGACGGCCGACTCCAGCAGATCCTCGACGAGAGAGGCCTCGTCTACACCGCCTCCGGCGCCGAGGCCTCCGCACTGGCTATGGACAAGGTGCACGCCAAGGCCCGGCTGATCGAGCACGGGATCCCGACGCCCTGGTTTGACGTGGTAAAGCCCGCCCGGTTAGAGCAGGCCGCCCGCAACTATCAGTTCCCCGTGGTCGTAAAACCTCGCGCCTCGGGCAGCAGCGTTGACACGTATATCGCGAGAAGCCGCGACGCATTCAAGACTGCGTTAAAGCACGTAACCGCCCGCTACGGCGCCGCCCTCGTCGAAAAATACATCGACGGCTACGAACTGACGGTCGGCATCCTGCAGGGACGGGCCCTGCCGGTGTGCGAAATCCGAACGAAACGCGAATTCTACAACTACCAGGCCAAATACATCGACGACGACACGGAGTACTTGTTCGACCTGGGCCTCCCCGGGCAGTTGCTCAAAGCCGTGCAGGCCGACAGCGAGAAAGCACACGCCGTACTCGGATGCCGCGACTTCTCACGCGTGGACTGGATGGTCGAAGCGGTCACCCTCGAACCTTATTTTATCGAAGTGAACACGATTCCCGGATTTACGAGCCACTCCCTCTTGCCGAAAGCGGCCGCGCAAGCCGGAATCGATTACAACTCCCTGTGCCAGAGAATCGTCGAGGCGGCGATGGCGCGTGGAAGACCACAAACAAATCAGAAGGACCGTCAATACGAATAACGGCGTGACAGGTGTGAAAAGTACCAAAACAAAACGGCGGAAAACAAGCGATCCGAGGAGGACCCGGCGCAACACGCGGCGGCGTTCGTCCGGCAAGCACCCCCGCCTCTCGCTCACCAAAGCCGCCCCCGCATTATTCCTCATAACCTTTGTCTGTGCCGGCATCTGGGGCGCCCGTCGACTCGAATCCTACGTCGCTGCCAAGCCCGAGTACCACTCCCCAC
The DNA here is from genome assembly GCA_964574815.1 of uncultured Phycisphaeraceae bacterium. Classification (GTDB taxonomy): domain Bacteria; phylum Planctomycetota; class Phycisphaerae; order UBA1845; family UBA1845; genus CAZNPL01. Next base: position 44,233 of record CAZNPL010000024.1, on the reverse strand, counting down.
CGGAATTCGTGCTCGTCGACGTCCCGGCGGGAATCGAAGACCGCATCCAGGTCCTACTCGCACCGTTCACCAACCACGCATGGTCCGACCCGGATCTCTGCCGCGCCGTCGCCGAAAACCTCGCGGCCAGCCCCTGGGTCGAGAGCATTGAGTACGTCCGCCGATTCGCCAATGGCCGCATCTCAGTTTCGTGTCAGTACCGACTACCGGCCGCACTGGTCCAGAGCGGCGGAAAATTCTATGCCCTAAGCACCGACGGAGTCCGACTCCCCGGATCCTACCAATACACCCCCGCACTCGTTCTCGTCCAGGGCGTAAACGCCAGCACCCCTCCGGCCGGCGATTTCTGGACCGGCGATGACCTCCAGGCCGCCATCGAAATCATCGAACTCCTGCACAAGGAGCCGTTTTTCGACCAAGTCACCGCGATCCTCGTGGATAACTACGGCGGCCGGAAAAACGAGCATGAATCCCACCTTCAGCTCGTCACCAGCCCCGGAGACCATCGCATCGCGTGGGGATCCGCACCTGGCGAAGAAATCGAAGAAAATACAGTGGCAGAGAAAATAGCACTGCTGCGGGCCAATTATCGACGCTGGGGCCGCATCGATGCTGGACGCCGCCAGATCGACATTTCCGTCTTCCCGGACCGCTTCACAACTCCCGTCGCTGACTCAGCGGAGAACCAGTGGTAGAGTTGGTAGGACAGGCCACGAATAAACCGGCCGCGTTCGCCGAATAAGGCTCACGGAGGCCCGAAAAATGAATGCCCTGGAGCAAATCACAAGGCAGCTTAGCACGTTGGCGGAGCATCATCTCCCTGAAGAAGCCGCAATACCGGTTTTCACCGCCGCCCCCGCCGCCCTCGTCGTTCTCGGTTTGCTCACCGCAGTCCTGGGCGCAAAGCTGGCACGACCATCCATCGCACTCGGCTTCGCGATCGGCGGCGCAACCATCGGCGCAGTTGCCGGACAGGCCCTTGCCGTATCGATGCCCCTCTGCGCAACCATCGGGGCCGTGGTATTCGGCATCTCAGGATTCGTCCTGCTGCGACTTTGGGTGGGTGTCGCCACCTGCGTGCTGTTCGCAGCGATCGCGGCTAGCGGCTACGGCGCACATCGCGCTCTGCCCCATCTGAAGTCCTACTCCGAGCCCGCGCCGGCGGCGATTACAAAACCTGAGTATCGCTTCAGCACACCCGAACCACGAGCTCAACAGCTTCACCTCAATCCGGAATTCAACGCCTGGCTCGAGGACGTCTATACGCATGTCACAACCAAGGAGATGACCCTTGAGCGCAATACAGTGCTCAGCGCCGTCGCTGCCGGTGTTCTCGGACTCATTCTCGGACTGGTCGCCGTCCGATTAACCCTCATCATCCTCACGTCGGTGATGGGAACGGCTGCCCTAATCGCGGGGGCCACCACGCTTCTGTGCCACCATCGACCAGGACTGTACCAGGCGGCACTAGGCCACCCCGAAGCCCTCGCCATCGCCTGCGGCACGTTCCTTCTCGGATCACTGGCGCTCCAGGCCCTGTTGACACGATCCCATAAATCCCGAAAGCACTCGAACGACAAGACGTAGCAAACCCGCGCCCCCGAACGGACGAAGGATATCGTAACATCCGACCGGCAGGAACCGGGAGTGCTGCGCTATGAGCGTTCTTTTCTCACACTGGCTTCGCTATCTCGAAACCAACCAGGGCATTCTGGGCCTCGTCCTCGTCGCCGCCGGAATCAGCTTCCTGTTCACAGGCTGGCGTTTCGGACGGGCAGCGCTCGTCATCGTATTCGCAATCATTGGCACAATCGCCGGTTGTCGAGCCGGATTCCATTCTCTGAACATGGGATGGTTTGCCCTCGCGGGTGCAAGCGTCGCAGCCGGAATCGGACTCGTCACGGTCCGGTTCGGCGGAGCCGTATTGGGCAGCGTGCTTGGCGGTTGGGTCATGTGGAGCCTGTTGCAGAACGCGCAATTGCCCATTCCTGTCATCCTGATCATCGTTGCCCTTGCCGCACTCTGCGTCGGCGGCGTCACCGCCATGCACAAACGCGAAACCACGATCGTCCTCACGTCGCTCCTGGGTTCGGCAGTATTTGTCTCGGGCCTGATCGCCCTGATCGCAGAGTCCCATCTCCTCGAAAGCCACTACCGCGACATGACCTCCAATGTCCTGTTCTTTCCCTTCCTGTTGCTCGTGCCGACTGCCTGCGGCATACTGCTCCAGATGGCGGCCGCTCGCCGCAGCGACACCGGTGACGTAAAGTTATAGCCTCGGTTTCCGGTTCGGATGGCGAAACCAGACCGGAAGAGCCATAGGCCCGGTATAACCGCGGCAGCGCGCAGCCCAACAGTCAACGCGGTCAACTGCTGCGCGCACTACGCATCGAACGCCGCCTGATGGAGCCGGCGATGGAACGCTCTCAACTCGGCGTGGCCACTCGCGATTTGGGCATGGGCATACGCAACGCTCTGCGCCGCGCAGCCTCCACCGGATTCGGAACTGTCGAACTCGACTCAGCCACGGGAGACTCCGCAGCGCGAGAACTCTCGCAATCCGGTCGGCGCCACCTCGCGCTTACGATTAGAAGCGTTGGAATGACCCCGGCGGCGCTCGACGCAGACGTGATAGGAGCCCCGCTTACTGATCCTCGACACGTCGCGGCGCGAATCGACATCGCCAAGGCCTCGCTGCAAATGGCCCGCGAAATCGGCGCTCGCATTGTGACCTCGAGCCTCGGGCGTGCAACGTGCCCGGCCGAACTCGAACTGGCAACCGAAGCGCTTCGCGAAATCGGCGAGCACGCCGACCGAACCGCCACCCTGTTCGCCGTTCAAACCACGACCGTTCAGCCCGAATCGCTCATGAAGCTGCTCGAACACCTCGACTGCCCCGCCCTTGGCGTCTGCCTCGATCCCGCGGGCATCCTGATCGAAGGGCACGATCCTCTCGACTGGGCCGGTCGTTTCGCCAACGACATCGTGCTTTTGCACATCCGCGATGCCCTGCCCGGCCCACCGGACGAGCGAGGACGCGAGACCGAACTGGGCGCCGGACGAATCGAGTTTCAGGCGCTTCTCGCACTCCTGGCCGCAGCAGGATATCGCGGCCCGCACGTGATACGCAGGCTCGACGCCGTTTGGTCGATGCCCGAACTCGTCCGAGCGAGGGCTTATCTCGAATCAGCCGCAATGCCCCTTTAGCGGCCTGCGTGTCGAGAAGAACTCCTACAGCCTTAACGACCATGACCCAGCGCGGCCACCAGCGCAGCAACCGCCATCACAAACGTCACCATCGTCTTGCCCAGAATCCCAAGAACCTGGCCGACCGCAGCAAAAAACCCGACCTGCACGCCGTGCATGGTATCGCGGCGGACCGTCACTTCAGCTACGACGGCCCCCAGGAAACAGCCGAGCAGCCCTCCCAGGATCGTACCGATCACCGGGAGCGGAATGCTGAAGACGAACATGCCGACGATTCCACCCACCAGAGCCGCCAATGATGTTCGGCCACTCGCTCCCGCACGACGAGCCGTCACAGCCGAGCCCAAGAACTCGACGAGCTCCCCGACAATCGCCAGAACCGCGAGAATAATGAGCAACTGCCAGGGCGGCCGTGTCCAATCGAAACGCCAGCTACATGCCACCGCGGCAACCAGCACCAACCACGACCCGGGCAGGCGCACCATTGCTAAGAGCACGCCCAAAACACCCGAAATCGCTAACCCTACCAGCCACACCGTATCTTGCACCGCAAAGCCTCTCCACGTTTGAACGCCGGGCGATTAAAGCCATACCGAAGACTAACGGCAATCGACGCCGAATGCGACGAACAAAAGCACGCGCCGCCTCTCAACCGCTGATCACAGCCCATCGCCACCTTACCGTGGTTCGCAAACCCACCGGCCGTACCCCTGGTGAATCAACCGCTGAACCTTCCACCGTCGCCGGGAACGCCCGGGCAACCCGCCGACGGGCGATTATTCCTTGCATCCGCCGACGCTCGAATGCTATGATGCGCTCTTGGTAGATGCCACGACCGGATGGCGCCGGCGTATCCGCCCGCGCAATAGCACATTTCTATGGTCGCAGAAGAAATGGAAGGAAGCTGATCATGAACGTTTCGAAAAGAGTCTTAACGAGTGTCGCATGCATCGCCCTGGCGCTGACCGCCGTTCCCGCCTACGCCCAGCTCGCCGTGTGGACCGGTGACGGAGACGGTACCACCTGGGGAGACGCCAACAACTGGAGTCCAGCTGTCGCACCCTGCGGTGGCCCCTTTGACGTCACCATCGATCTTCCCGGAGCCACCGTCCAGTTAAATCAGATTTGCAACATCAACAGCCTGACCTTGGGGTTCTCCCCCGCGCCGGGAGAACAACGTTTGCTCGGCGGCACAACGCCGCCCGTGCTGAAGATCGGCGCGCAGTCTACCTTGGAGGCCGAGGGCAGTATAACGCTCGAGGAATCGTCCGGCATACAGAGCACCTCAACGAGCACCAGTGCCCAACGCGGCAGCTTGGAACCCAGTGAAACGCATTATCACATCAAGGTAGGCGGAGACTGGACCAACGCAAGCACGACGTTGGATGATTTCGAACTGAGCCAGTTGGCCTTGTTGATCGACGGAAACGGCTCCTTACAGCAGTTCGAGGTGGCGGCCAATCTCAATTGCAGTAATCCCTTCGGCCATAACCTTTCCCTGAAGACCCTTGGCGTTCAAGCGGGCGCCGCCGTCGTGTTCCGGGATGCTACGGACAACGAGGAGGACGGCCCGGTGCCCCCTGAGGTCCAAGTTGCTCGCGGAATCGGATTCCAGGCCGGGGCATCGATCACAATTGACGCCGCAGGCGTGCTGTACGGTACGTTGCAGAACGACGGCGCCGCCGTAAACACGGAGAACGGCGGTTTCCTCGCCAGCGTGGGCGCCGCCTGCCCCGTCCAGTCAATCCATGCGATGATCGCGCTGGCATTGGTAGTAGCCCTGGTCGGTGCCATCGTCATTCATCGGCGCAAATCGATCGCCTGAGCCGGAAAACGTCGAGGAGTGGCCGATCCAATCTCAGCCCCCGTCCGGTCAGCCGACTTGCGCCCGTCTGGTGCCGCCCACGTGGCCACCTGTGCCGATGGGGACGTGACGGAATCGGCGAGCAGCAGCGATTGCCGCATTAAGGGAGGGCGAGGCTCCTGCCGAGCCGCGATCGCTACAAAACATAAACCTCAAGGCTCGCCCTCCCAGAGGTCCCGCCCAAACTGTCACGGACCTGTGGCGATTGCCCATACGCCCCCTGCTGGTCAACTCCGGCCACTGCTGGTAAACTCTTGACCGGCGGAGTTGGCGGGATGGTACGCACACATCACAAGGCAACGTCGGCGGAGGCACCCGAACATGATGGTTCGTGAGCCCGCCGTGGCGGGAATGTTCTATCCCCGCTCGCGGAACGACTGCAACCAGGCATTGGAGGATTGTTTCGCGGCCTCTCGGGCCCAGGCGAACATCAGCGGCCGCATCGTCGGCGGTGTCGTCCCGCACGCCGGATGGGTATGCAGTGGCATGGTCGCCGCCCCCGTCTTTTCCGCAATCGCCTCGCAGACTTCGCCCACGACCGTCATCCTCTTCGGCGCTGTGCATCGACCCCTCAGGTCCGCCGGCGCCGTCTTCCCCTCCGGCCGCTGGGACACGCCCCTCGGCCCTGTTCACGTGAACGGACGGCTGGCGGAACGTGTGATGGGCCATACCAACCTGATCACCGACGACCCATACGCCCACGAAGCGGAGCATTCCATCGAAGTCCAGCTCCCGTTTATCCAACACCTGTGGCCCGAAACCACCATTCTGCCGATCATGGTGCCCCCATCGAAAACCTCGGCCGAAATTGGCGACGCAGTGGGACGGACTCTCACCACCTACAACTATAACGCCGTCGTCATCGCCTCATCGGACCTGACACATTACGGCGAACGCTACGGCTTCACGCCCAAGGGCGACACGCTCGAAGGACCCGACTGGGCCAAGAACATCAACGATCGCCGCGTGATTGACCTGATGCTGTCGCTCGACGCCGACAAAATCGTTCCGGAGACGCAGTCCAATCGCAACGCTTGCGGTGGAGGCGCCATCGCAGCCGCCATCGCAGCCGCCAGAGCACTCGGCGCCGACTCCGGCACGCTCCTTCACCACACGACGAGTCGCGAGACTCTTGGCGCCGACCTCGACAACAACACCGTCGGCTACGCCGCCGTCGTGTTTACCCGCTCGAACGAGGACTAAACCCTGCGAACCGTCGCGCTGCGCGCAAGGACCGTGCAACACGAAATCACCACAATCATGAAAAGACGCTTCACCTGCGGCATCGACCTGGGAGGGACCGACATCAAATCCGGGCTCGCGGATCGCGATCTGAACATCGTCGCCCGCAACGTCGTCCCGACAGGCGCCGACCGCGGCCCCGAAGCCGTCATCGAAACCATGCTCGACAGCGTGCGAACCTGGATCGACACCGAGGAGGTGTTGGCCGTCGGCGTCGGCAGCCCCGGACCCTTGAGCCCCTCGCGAGGCGTCGTTTTAAAGTCGGTCAACCTGCCCGGCTGGATCAACATCGACATTAAGCAAGCCGTCGCTGAAGCCACCGGCTTGCCGGTCGTCGTCGACAACGATGCGAACGTCGCGGCCTACGGCGAATACGCCTGGGTCAGAGAACAGGACCCCTCCGACCTCGTCCTCCTGACCCTCGGCACCGGCGTTGGATCCGGCGCCGTCATCGGCGGCCGTATCTTCCATGGCCACCATGAGAACGCGTCGGAATGGGGACACACCATCGTCGTTCCCGACGGCGAGCCCTGCAAGTGCGGACAGCGCGGCTGCCTCGAGCAGTATGCATCAGCCAGCAACATCAGCAGACGCCTCCGCGACGCCATTCGCCAGGGGGCGAACTCCTCGCTCGAAGCCATGATCTCATCAGGAAAGACGCCGAGCGCCCACGACGTGGAAAGGGCCGCCCAATCCGGCGACGAACTGGCCGCACGCATCTGGGACGAGGCCTGCTATTACCTCGCCCTCGCGTGCGTCAACATCCAGCACGCGCTGAATCCGCGCCGCATCGTGCTGGGCGGCGGAATGTCCCGCGCCGGAGACATCCTCCTCAAACCGGTCCGGACCCATTACCAAAAACTTCGCTGGACGCAGTACGACGGAGACGCCCCCGAGATCGGACTCGCCCACCTCACCAACGACGCCGGAATCATCGGAGCCGCCGCCCTGGCCTGGGACTCCGCCGAGCCCCAATCGGGTGAGACGACAAACAAGCCCTCAAACGAATCCAATCGCCGTTAGGCCGCACGTCAATCGCTTAACGTTGTATGCGAAGTGCGAGAGCCAATGCCGGCGCCGGTCATGGGCACCGTTGGCGGATCCGCCACTGCTTTTTCGGCATCGACTGGGCGTGGGACAGGTTCTACTCGTCCTCGAGGAAAGTTCGCTCGCGCATCTCACGAGCACGCCCCAGGAGCTGGTCCTGTTCCGGCTCGCTCCACGGCTCAAGTTTCAACTCCAGACGCCGCTGGTCGTGAATGCGCCCCGGGTAAAGGACATCCGCAAAGAAATCGATCGGCGGGATCTGGTACCATGGAGGCTTGACGTCCCAATGGGTGTGACGCGTCTGGTACCCTTCTTTACGCACCACGACGTCGTAGTCGCCGTACCAAACGAAGTCTGTGGACACCGGAGAAACGCCTACTTCCACGTCATTAAGATGAACGAGCGCACCCTGCGGCTCCGTCTCGATCGTCAGCGTACGGCGCACGCAGCCGACCGCCGGGAGAATGACGGCAAGCGCACCGCTGATTGCAACCAGCCGCGCCGCCAAGAATCTCCGCGACGAATTCCTTGGTTTGCTCATGACAGCTCCAGTTCGCAGATTTCCGCGCTGGGGCCGCCCGTATCCACAATCGCAACCGTGCTCCGTCCCGTCACCCATCCGCACGACTCTCCCGGATTCAGCAGCAGCTTGCCACCCTCCAACTGATTCACTACCTCGTGCGAGTGGCCCGTCACCACAATGTCCGCCGCTTCGATGTCGCTCGGCGTGCACCACTCCACGAAATGGTGCACCAGCACCCGCCGACCCCCCAACTCCACAACCATCGGGCCGTCCGTGATCTGTGGCAGCAACTCCTTAAGACCGGCCCGCTCTCCGTCGTTATTTCCGTAAACCACGTGCAGCGGCCCCTCCCACGCAAGCAGACGTTTCGCCGCAAACGGCGAAATAACGTCGCCAGGATGAACGACGGCCTCGACGCCGCGTTCCCTGAACAGCGCCAGCGCCCGATCAATCGCCGGCAAACGATCGTGACTGTCGGAGATTACACCAAAGAACATCACAGAAGCTCCAAAAACACCCCGCCTTATAACCAAGGATCACCGCCCGAACAAGACATGATTAACGCTATCGTTTGCCCCATCCTTCCCGCAGAGAAGGGTGGAGGACCGACACTCGTTCCGGATCGCCGAACTCTGGCAGAGCGGGAAGTGAACCCACGATCCGTCAGGACACGAACTCTGTGGCGCAGATGAATCCCGTACTACAAAACCGGTGGAAAGCCCAAAGCTAACGGCTGACGGCTCTCTCTGCCGGGCAATTCCTCTCTCGCGCAGGGAACAATGGGCAACGCATATCCGGCCGCAAGTTATACCGCCCATAAATGGAGGCGGCCGGGGATCCCCACTCAAGGAATCCCCGGCCTACCAACCGGTGCGGTGCACGCCACAAAGCCGCAACCGACAACCCACTGGCCGCCCCAAAGGGCCGCTCCTGCCGACCCGTCGTCCACGCAAGGGCACGAGGCCCGCCCTCTCCCGAACGAAGGTCCCCCTGCAGGCCCTCACCGTGCCTGGCTTGTGCCAGCCGGCGTGCCGACCTCGCAGTCATCGGCGGGTGCTCTCGATCCGCCGCTATGCGTTATCCCCCGGGCACCCGTGTGCTCCGGCCGCACCGCCAGCTTCTTTCCCCCGCGAAAAGCACCCCATGTCCCTCAAGGGTGATCTACGATATCCCCCGAGATCACAGTGCTTTCTTTTATGTCGATGATTGGGCAGATTCCGCGCTCGTGCCCGATAGGCATGCAAACCCCATCCGGACCTCCCGACCGCCGGAAACGCGCGGTCCGCATTCCGGGCCCACGAGCCTTCGAGCAAGAACAAAGGAGTGTTCGGGACAAAACGGACGATCAAAAACCGTCCTGGCGGCAAGGGTGCGTGACACCCGTCCGGATGCGACGGGTTACGGAATGAACTTGTACCCGATCGTGTGCACCGTCACGATGTGCTGCGGATTCTTCGCGTCGTCCTCGATCTTCCGCCGAAGCGACACGATATGGTTGTCCACGGTCCTATTCGTCGGAAACGCATCCAGGCCCCATATCTTGTCCAGAAGCTCGTTGCGCGGAACCGGCTCCTCCGCCCGGTCGATGAGCATCTTGAGCATCTCGACCTCGAAGTACCCCAGATTGAACGTTTGATCCCCGCGAACCACCTTCCCCTTGATCAGGTCGATTTCAGCGTTGCCCACCGTGAGGACCCGCGACATGGTCGGCTTGGCCCCCGCATGACGCAAGGCCACCTTGATGCGGGCCAGCAGTTCCCGGACGCCGAACGGTTTTGTGATATAATCATCCGCTCCCAGCTCCAGGCCGCGCACCACGTCCATCTCCTGCGCCCGCGCAGTCAGCATCACGATCGGAACGGTATGTCCGCGGTCTCGCACCTGACGGCACACGTCGAAACCGTTGATCTTGGGCATCATGATGTCCAGCAGGATAAGATCAGGACGCTGATTCAGCGCCATATCCAGTGCCTGCTCCCCGTCCGACGCCTCCAGCACCTCGTAGCCCTCGAACTGCAGGTTCTCCCGCAGCCCCATCAACATATCCGGTTCATCTTCCGCAACGAGAATTCGTGCCATTGGACCTGTCCCACCTGCTCAAAAACCAGGAGACCACCGCCTGACGAACCGGCGGCCGGAAAACGAAACGTCCCATATTCAACCAGGGCCTTCCGCAGGCGTGCTGATAAGCGGCTCGAAAGCATTTGTCAAGCTACAATGCGACCGGCGCACTAAGGCCGTGTCCCATCCCCGGATCCTCCACATACATCACTTGCACACGCTGCCGATAACCAGGGCACGACCAAACCGGACAAGGAATTTCGAACAAGCCTTGGAACCCACTCCTCGCCCGGTCGTCCAACCCTGCGAAGGCTCCTATGCGAGCTCGGCGAAACACGGACCACGGCTACTGGCCAGGTCCTTATCACGATCGGAGAACCGACCATGCACACACGAAACTTGCTGCACATGCTCGTCTTGGCAACAGTGATCCTTTGCGGGTTCGCACCGCCCTCACTTGCCGGAGTCAAACTCATCACTTTGCCGCCGCGCCAGCGCGTCGAACTGCAGCTCGATAACCCCCACGTGACCCTCGTCGAGGAGGAGCGCCTCGTCCCGCTCACCGCCGGCCTCAACGAAGTCGTGTTCGCCTGGGCCAACGCCTCCATCGACAAAAACAGCATACAGCTCCGCTGCCTGACCGACCCGGATCAGATTCGAATCCTCTCGGTCTCCTATCCGCCCAACGAGAACGCCCTCATCTGGCAGGTCGCCTCGCCACGCGCTGTCTCCGCCCGCATGCGAATCAGCTACATCATCGACCGACTCGACAAATCCTTCGCCTACCGGGCCGTTGCGTCGCACGACGAAACCACCCTCACACTCCGCCAGTACATCCAGCTCCACAACAACGCCAACGAGGAGTTCGGCACGACCGGCATGTGGCCCGGCTTCGGCGAGCGCTTCGAGCGACCCATCGGCATCAACGAGACCAAACGCCTGCTGGCCAACAAATTCACCCGCGTGCCGATCCGCAAGACCTACACCGCCGACCTCGCAGAGCACGGCTATCTCGACCGCACAAAGAACCAACTCCTCGTGCCGATGCACTACGTCCTCACGAACGACCAAACCAACGGCCTCGGGAGGTTTCCGCTGCAGCCCGGCAAGGTCCGCATTTTCCAGAACGACGGAAGCGGCACCCGCGCCTTCCTCGGCGAGGACTGGGGCGGATTCACGCCGCGTGACGACGAGATGAAGCTCTTCCTGGGACTCGCCAAGGACGTCGTCGTGAAGCGCACCATCGAGCGCCGCGAGGCGAAGCGCGTCCTCGGCAATCTCTACGATTACGACGTCATCGTGAAATACGAAATCGAGAACTTCAAGGACCGCCCGGTCGTCCTCGATCTCGCCGAATCGCTCCCGGCCCTGCGAACCGAAATCCTCCGAAACACCGGCCGCGACGTCCAATGGGAGTTCGGCAGCGAGGGCACACTCTCCGAAATGCGCGACACGGAAGAGAGCACCGCCGACCGGGTCGTCTTCAAGGTGCCGCTGCCGCCGCGCGGCCCCGACCAGAAAGCCCTCAAACAGGTTCACAAGCTGCACGTGACCATCAAGAACGAATGGTAAGGACCCCGACAGGACCCGGCCAAGCACGATCCCTACAGAGCACCATCAACGGAGGATGTAAGATGAAAACATATGCCACGCTCAGTACGATTCTGCTGCTGTCAACCGCGGCGCACGCTTCCGCGAAGAACGTGGACCTCTCCACCGTGCCGCCGCGCGACACCGTGCAACTCACGATTTACAACAGCGAAGACCTCACGCTGGTCCGCGAGACACGCATGATCTCCCTCAAAACGGGCGTCAACCCACTGCAGTTCTCCTGGGCCAACACGCTCATCGACCCCACCAGCGTCGATCTGCGCTTCAAAACCCACACCGACGAACTCGACCTGCTCGACACCACCTTCCCGCACGACAAGCCCCAGATGCTTTACTGGAACGTCCGCAGCGAGTTCGAGGGCGACGCCGTCGTCGAAATCTCCTACTTCACCAGCGGCATCAGTTGGTCCGCCGACTATGTGTGCATCAGCAACACCGACGAAACCGACATGTCCTTCGAGGGCTACGTCCGAATCACCAACAACTGCGGCGAAGATTACGCCGACGCCCAGATCCGCATGGTCGTCGGCACCATCAACCTCGTCGAGAAGATCGAAACGCTCGCGCGGCGAGGCCTCATTGGCCGCCAGGACGTCGACTACTACCGCGCCGGCGAGAAACGAAAGATGTCGCCGCGCGCCCGCGGCGCGGTCCATGAAGAGCTCGAGGCCGCCGCCGATCTCGCTTTCGCCGCCCCCAAGGAAATCGTCAAGCAGGGCCTTTCCGAATACTTCATCTACACGGTTCCCGGAACCGAAACCGTCAAACACGCCTGGTCAAAGCGCATGCGCCTCTTCCAGGGCCTCCAGGTCCCATTCAGCATCGCCTATCGCTACCGCCCGGCCGAGTACGGGCCACAACTCGTCCGCCTCTTCCTCCTCCGCAACGACCAGGCCAGTCACCTCGGCGAAACACCACTCCCCGACGGCGTCCTCCGCCTCTTCCGAGACAACGCCAGAGAGGGCCTCTCCTTCGTGATCGCCCAATCAATCAAATACGTACCGATCGGCCAGGAGATCGAATTGAATCTTGGCCCCGATCCCGAAGTCATCCACGAGCACGTCCGCCTCGACAGCTTCCGAGACAACTTCTGGTTCCGGCGCTCGGGAGCAAGCGTCTATTACCATCAGGAGCAGGGCCACCGCATCGAAATCAACGACACCGTCGTCGGCTGGGACGACCACCAGATCTGGGTCGAGCGAATCCGCAACTACCGAGACAAACCCATCCACGTCGAGATCCGACGCACCTTCAATGGCCACACCGTCTTTAAAAGCAACCTCGACCCCAAGCTCCACGACTACCGCAGCCCCCAATTCAGCACCACCATCAAAGCGAGCCAAAAGAAAGAGCTCGACTACGAGCTGGTCGTCCACCAGGGCTACAACAAAAAACAGGACAACGTAACCCTCGAACCAAAGTAGGGTGCATCTCGCCGCACCAAGTAAAGTAACACGCACCTCGATTTACCGTACCAACACGGCGCAAAAAGGGGTGCCCAAAGGCCGCCATGGGCAACTCGGGTGCCATGTCCACGCTCGCGTGGGCATGTCTTTAACGTGCCAGAAAGGTGCCCGTGCGCGGCGTGCCTTCCCCACGCTGCCGTGGGCATGCAGCACACAGCCAGGCCCCCGCCCCGTTCATTCCTTGACCATCCACGATCAACCGGGTACTCTTCACCTTCGGGGCCGGTCTTCTGCATTGCGTGACGGCGCGTTCCATGTAACCCCAAGTGAGGAATCGACATGGAGAACCTGGTCTACCTCGACAACGCGGCCACAAGCTTCCCCAAGCCCGACTCGGTGCACGACGCCGTCCGGGATTTCTACTCCCACTATGGCGTCAACCCGGGCCGCTCCGGCTGCGACCTGGGCATCAGCGCCGAGCAGAAGATCTTCGAAACCCGAAAAAGACTCTCCGCCCTGTTCAACAAGAGCCTCATCGACACAGGCAAACCGAAAGACCCCGAACGCCTCGTCTTCACGCTCAACGCCACGATGAGCCTCAACCTCATCATCAACGGAACCGTCAACTCCGGCGACCACATCGTCACCACCAAGGTCGAGCACAACTCCGTCATCCGCCCCGTCAATCACAAGACCCTCGAAGGCGCCGAGGCCACCTTCGTCACACCCGACGGCGACGGCTACATCGACCCCGAAGACATCCGGAAGGCCATCAAAAAGAACACCCGCCTCGTCATCGTCAACCACGCCTCCAACGTCACCGGCGTCGTCCAGGACCTCAAGGCCATCGGCGCCGTCTGCAAGGAGGAAAACGTCCCCCTCGCCGTCGACACCGCCCAGACCGCCGGCGTCCTCCCCATCGACATGGCCGACTGCAACATCTCGTTTCTCGCCTTCACCGGCCACAAGGGCCTGCTTGCCCCCACCGGAACCGGCGGCATCTGCGTCGCCGACGACGCCGAGATCCGCGGCACCATTTACGGCGGCACCGGCGTGCGAAGCGCCGAACTTTACCACCTTAAAGAGTTTCCCTATCGCCTGGAGGCCGGCACGCACAACCTCGCCGGCATCGCCGGCCTGGACGCGGGCCTCGACTGGATCGAAAACAGAGGCCTCGACAACATCTACAGACACGAAATGGAGCTCCTCGAGTTGCTGCAGGAGGGCCTCTCCGACATCAAAGGCGTCAGAATCTGCGGGACAAAGAACCTGAAGCAGCGCGTCGCGACGATGTCCATCACAGTCGACGGCTACGACCCCAGCGACGTCGGCACGCTGCTCGACGTCGACTACGAAGTCCAGACCCGCACGGGCCTCCAATGCGCCCCCCTCATTCACGAGCTCATGGGCACCACCCCCCGAGGCACGATCCGGTTCTCCGCCGGCCCCTTTAACACCAGACAGCACATAGCATCCGCCATCAAAGCGGTAGCAGAAATAGCAGCCGACCGCCGCCCAGCCCCACCAATCCCAACCCACCGCGCCGGTCAGATGACCAAACAATAAAGTGCTGTACGCACCTGTTCCGAGCCGCGCCCGTAAGGAAGCGGACCCCACGGCAGCCCGGACAGGGCGGCTGCATATTGTTCACCTACACAACAATATTGCGCACCGTACCCTGCATGGCATCGCCAGACCCAGCGCCTCGCGCTCGCTACTGCCGGGCGCCGGTTTCTTGTGACCACTGATAACTGACAGCTCTCCCTGACTTCGGCTTTGTTTGGAATAAATGGAGGCACGAAGGGGAGAGGGCAGGGACGTAGGGACACAGGGACGAAGGCTTGCTTGTGAGACGGGGAGGTGGTCGGAGATGTCTGCGATCTCTTTGGGTTCGTTTGGAAAAGGGAGGCACGAAGGCACGTAGGCACGGAGGGGGTGGGCGGGAATGTGGCGATTCGGGTTGGCGGGGCGCTTGGCTTCGTTTGGCGCCGGTTGTCGCGCCAGTTGGGACGCGGCGAGGACCGACGGCCGGCTCGTGGCGGCTGGATGGGCCGGGCGGTATAGGCGGCAGGTACTTGACCACTGGTAACCGAGAACTGATGACTGAGCACTCGCGCGGCGTTGGGTTCGTTTGGAATGAAGGCAGGCACGAAGGCACGGAGGCACGCAGGCACGAAGGGGGTGGCCGGGAATGTGGCGATTCGGATTGGCGGGGCGCTTGGCTTCGTTTGGCGCTGATTGTCGCGCCGGTTGGGACGCGGCGAGGACCGACGGCCGGCTCGTGGCGGCTGGATGGGCCGGGCGATATGGGCGGCAGGTCGCCGACCACTGGCAACCGAGAACTGATGACTGAGCACTCGCGCGGGTTTGGCTTCGTTTGGCGCCGGCACTTGTTGGTGTGTGGGCGATTGAAGGTCCGGTCGCTGGCGCTCCCGGCTCTGATGCGCCACGGCGGCCGCTCGGTGGCCTGATAACAGACGACTGACAACTGAGAAGTGTTCCGCATGAGGCGGAATGACTCGCGGCGCTTTGGGTTCGTTTGGAAAGAAAGAGGCATGAAGGCACGGAGGCTCGCCGGCGGGCCGGCCCGGGTTGCTGACGGGTGTGGTGGGTTCGTTTGGTTTCTTGGTTGTCCGGGGGCCGGTTGGCAGGGCGACCCTGGGAGCCGTGTGCGGCATCCAGGGCTGACGACTGAAAACTGAGCACTGACCACTCGCGCCGCGTTGGGTTCGTTTGGCGCGGGCGCTTGTTGGTGCGCGGGCGATTGAAGGTCCGGTCGCTGGCGCTCCCGGCTCTGATGCGCCACGGCAGCTGCTTGGCGGCCTGATAGCTGACGAATGACAAGTGATCCGCATGAGGCGGAATGACTCGCGCAGCTTTGGGTTCGTTTCGCAAGGGTACTTTCGGCGTTGGCGCGTCCGAAGGGCGGCGGACCCGAGCGACGTCGAAGGCACAGGTCTGATAACTGACAACTGATGACTGACAACTTCCGCGTCATTGGGCTTCGTTTCGTTTTCTGTGGGGCATGGTTGGTTCATCCTTCGTTGTCTCCGTTGGCGCGCACTTCGGGTGCGCTTCTTCTTTCCACCCTATAGAAGACGGTGCATGTTCCGGATTTTTCGGGAAAAAGTGGAACACGTGATATCCGCGTGTTTCTGGGGGGTTCAGGAGGTATTGATGCCATTCTCTTTCCAACCATAAGGAATAAGCTGCCACTTTTTTCCAACTCGTGCTCATTAAGGTGTTTACGCGGCGCAGCGCTCGGCCGGCGTGGTGCAGGACGACGAGTTTTTCAGAAGGTTCTTGTCTTAAGGTCCGCAATGGGTTATCTTGGCGGAGTCGGAGCCTGTTCCGGCGAGCCCGCGTAAGAGCGGGGGTCAGACGGACGCGGAAGGTTGGAGCGTCCGGCGGCGTGGCGAGTTGTCGGCCCTCGCAGTCGGTTCACAGCTCCGTCGCGGCCCCTCGGGGAAGTGAGCGTTGTCGTGGTCGGGAACGCAACAACTCTCGTTTCGCAGCCATTCATGGCGGCGGCCTGCCGAAGAATTTCGTTGTGTGCGCCTGGAGTTTGCGCTATGAGCGATAGGGGGGGGGGCAGGCGGGCGTAACCTCTCAGATTCCCATCATCATTCAAGGACGAAGGGGGGTGAGGCCGGGGTAACGTTCTTGTTGTCACAGACGGCCTCGAGCGCCGAGCGAGCCGGGACGAGCCGCGCGCTGCGGTGCGCCCGGGGGCTCGAGCCAGTCCAGTCATTGACTTTGTCGCGGCATCCAACGGTGCGTCGCGTGAAGCGAGCGCACAAAAAGGGGCCCACCGCGGTCGCACGCCGACAAGCAAACGGCCGCGAGGGCCAAATCAGAGTACGTAGTTTAACAGAAAGGTCACATCAATGACATCAAAATGTGATCGAAAAATCGTAGCGGCGATCCTGCTGGTGGCCGCCGGTCCGGCCTTTGCCGGGCCTGACGGCGATGCCTACCGAAGCAGAACGTCCGGAGATTGGGGCATATTGTCCACGTGGGAAATCAGCGACGCCGGCGGGGTCTGGCGTGCTGCCACGTTCGAGGACGGTATTCCGGGCGACGGTGACAAAGCCACCATCCGCGCTGGCCACACGGTGTTCGTCGGCGACGACACCCGCGTAGAGAGAGTCGTGATCGAGCGAGCACAGCAGGGCCTGGACGCCGGGACCCTGGAGATCGTTGGGGGTGCGAGGCTCACCCTCACCGGCGGACTGACCATGGCACGTCGCCCCAAGGACACGGCCTCGGCCCGCCTGGTTTTCAGCGGCTCGGGCCAGCACCCGGGCGTGCTGTTCACCAACTCCACGCTGGACGTGTACGGCGATGTCGAGGTCATCGGCCCCGCCGGCGGCGAAATCCGCACCGCCAAACCGGATACGCTCGTCTGCATCGGGCGCCATGCGGTCGTGCGCGCCACGGGCGGTCCCATTTCCATCGGTGGCACGGTCGAGATGGACGGCAAAGTCATCGCCGATGGGCCGCACGCCGTGACCCTTGACGGGGATTCGCTCGGGCGAGGTTCCTCGGGGACCTGGCAGTCGCGTCACCCGGGGTCCAGCATCCGCCTGAAAACGAGTCGACCTATCTCGCTGAAATCGGGTCGTTTCGAGATTGAGAAGGGAGCGCTGGACGTCGCCACCGACTTCAGCGTCGGCGGCCGCGTGGTCCGAAAGGCCGACGCCGCAATTAACGTGGAATCGGGGCGCCAGTTTGAAGTTCGCGGGCGCCTGGTCGAGGAGAACGAGGTCCGCGGCAGCCGGAGGAGTGAACGATGAGAACTCTGCAACTTGTCAAAGCCCTATCCACGTTCTGTCTGGTGGCGAGCCTATCCGGGCTCGCATTCGCCGGGACCGGCGCCCCTGTTCCCAGCGGTCCGGAGTGGACCGGCGCAGCAAGATCATGCGGCAGCGGGAGCATTGCCTGGAGTACGGCCTCGAACTGGACGGACTGCACGACCTGCCCGCCGACGTCGGGCGATATCGACATCCGGGCGGCCAACGTCTGCGATCCGTGCGAATCGTGCTCGTGTGTGATCACAGGTTGCGATCCGATATGCGAAGGTACGTGCGACGGCGGTCCCAAGGATGGCCAGAGCTGCTCGACCACGCTCGATTGTGACTGCTGTGCCGGCGGCTCCTTTGTCGTGGACTTCGACTACAGCAGCGGAACCAAGACGTTCGACGACATTTGGATCTATGCTGATTCCAACAGCTCCATGACCCTGCAGAAGACCGACCCTGATGGGCTATTCGCCACCACCGGCGTCATGCTTCTGATGGGAAGCGGCAACAACAAGGCAGTCCTGGACGTCGATGCGAACGGGTTCGATATCGACCGCTTCGAGTCCTGCGGAAACGTCGATATCACCGGCCTTTCGACGACGGACGTCGATATCCTGACCTACTTCCAGGCCGGGTTCGACGGGAGCGGCTGTGACGAAGACACCGTCCTGACCGTCAAGGACGGCGTGGATATCAACGTGCACGCCGCCGACGGGGACTACACCTATGTCCGTTCCCCAACCTACAACAAGGCCACGCTTGTCCTGGAGGAGACCGAGCTCAGCGTGGGCGCCCTGCGCATTTACGGGGGCGGCGGTACCTCCAAGGAGGCGAAGTTCCAGCACGACTCGCTCTCCACGGTCACTGATCTGTCCAGCATCGCGATGCGCGGTTACTCGTGGCTCGACGTGAACAAATCGGTGAACTACGGCGGGTCGGCTCCCGAAAACAGGCTCACACTCACGGTCGACACGAACGCGGTCGAGACGATGGCCAAGGTGGACCTCGACTCGGCAAAGACTCTTTTTCTGTCGAGCATTTCGATCACCAGCGCCTCGGACGATAACGCCACGCTCCGGCCGGGGAGCGGCACGATCGACTGCTCGGGTACGGTCACGATCACCGGCTCGTCCGCCGGAGGAAGCGACGCCGAGCTCGAGGTCCAGGACCTTGCGGCGCTGACGATGACGCTGACCAATATCACGCTGAACGAGCGCGGGATCCTCGACCTGGACAAGGCCGTCACGATCAGCGGCGACCTCTTGCTCACGGCCAATTCCGACCTCGACACCACGCCGGGCGCCGAGCTGCAGTTTTTGTCCGACGTTGTGTTGACCGCCGACGCGATCAAGCTGGACGGCAACGGAAGCAGCGTGACCTTCGAGCCCGACTTTTTGAATGGGGCGATGGTGCAGACGGACGGCTATTAGACGTCCACCTTGAATCAAGAGCTGAACGGAGAATCGACAATGATAGACATAAGGACTAGACCAGTAGTTCTCGGCTGCTGCGCGGTCGCTGCCGTATGCAGCGCCGTCCGCGCTCAGCAGGTTTGCGATTACCGCAGCGTGTCAAGCGCGGTTTGGAGCCAACACACGACCTGGAACTGTTGGAACGGCAACAGCTTCGTCGGTTGCGACGACTCGTTCTTCATCGGGGAAGATTGTTACGCAACTCCGCCCGGTACGGGTGATACGGCGACGATCGCCGAACAAACGACCGTACACATCGAAGGGACGTCGGAGTCCATTGGAGATTTGACGATTGATGACCACAGCACGACAGCGGCCGTGCTCGAACTGCGATCCGCGTCGTCGTCCTCGTCCCTCACGATCGAAAACGACCTGTCCATGCACACGGGGGGCAACCCGGGGAAGATCGTATTCGAAGACGGAGCCTCTACCGACAATGAAGGTGAGTTGATCATCGACTCCGACAGGAACGCCGCCGGAGTGATCGAGACCTCCGCGACGTCCGCAGGTGGCAAGATCACCGTAACCGGCACCAATACGCTTACGATCAGTGGCGACCTGAACGTATCGGATGGGCCCCTGACTGTCAGCGGATCAGTATTGGTTGCCAATACCGGCGAAGTCACGGTCTCGGGTGGGAATCTGACATTCCAGGATGAGTTCGAAAACGACGGCGATTTCACCATGAGTGGCTCAACCACTCTGACGGTGGAGTTTCAAGGCGGGATTGCCGCCCTTTCTACGGGCGCTTGGGATATTAACAACTCCAACGCCACGTTCAAGCTCGTGACGACCGACACCAACATCACGGCAACCGGCGGGGACATGCTGTTCCGAGCCGGTACGATCGATGCGGACGCGAGTTTCCAGTTCGGTGGGACCATGACGTGGTCCGGGACAGACTCGGTGATCGAGGTGGCGGCGAACAAGGTGTTCCACGCCACGAGCGACGGTGCATAGTGGTAAGCCAGGGCAAGGGATGCTTCGGGATCTGCCTTGCGAAGTATGCTTGGCAATGCGGGATGCGGGCGAGTTCCCCACCCCGCATTGCCCCGTCTTGCAGTGTTGGATACGGTAGGAGCGTCCCATAATTCACCAGGGAGTCGTTTGCTTTCTTTACACGTGGCAAGCAATTTGAAATCTTAATTGCCGGATTTCTCGGAACGCCCGACAAGTCGAGGATTGAACCATGCCGACCAACGTCCTCTTTTTCCCCCGCGTCGCAGCAGTCTCTTGTCTCCTGGCGGTTTTCATCATGCCTGGCGCTTTCGGGCAGCCGTGCACGTACTTCGAACTGCAGGAGGTGTTTTGCACGGATCAGTATGTAGGGGAGGATAAGTTCGGCATTTCGCTTTCAGTAAGCGGCGAGTATCTCGCCGTGGGTGCCAATGCGCACGTGTTCTATGATGGTGAGACACTCCACGGGCCAGGTGCGGTGTTCGTGTACAAACGCGTAGACGTCGGGATAGCGGGCGACCACAGGGATGACACCTGGGCATTCTCTCAAGAACTGCTTCCCTGGGACACGGACAACCTTGTAGGTACGATTGGTTACTCGGTTGGGCTGAGTGGGGACCGTATAGTGACGGGTAGACGTGGCGACGATACGGGACCCGGCTATCAGTCAGGATCGGCCTACGTATATCGTCGAAGCGGCACCACCTGGGTTCCCGAGCAAAAGCTCATTCCGTCCGATGCTGCTGCTGATCTGCTTTTCGGAGCCTCGGTTTCCATCAGCGGCGATTGGATCGCAGTAGGTTCGGTCCCCGACGCATCTCCAAACGAGCCCGCCACAGGCCACGCCTATCTTTTCCGCCTGGACGACAAGGGCACGCCGGATCTCTCCGACGATGTCTGGATCGAGCACGTGAAAATCGGGCACCCTATGGGACACGAGTTCGACCGTTTCGGACTCGGAGTGGGCATCCATGGGGACTGGCTCGCCGTTGGGGCGCCGGCGACCAGCGCGTTCAACAACCGGCCCGTCCCGGTCTACAATGTGGGCGCTGTCTACGTCTACCATCGAAGCGATGCGGGGACGCCCGGGGACCTATCCGACGATGAATGGACCTATGAGGCGAGGCTGGTGGCTTCAGACGAGGAGGCTACCGATGGCTTTCGCCTCTTCGGTCAGTTTTTGGTCCTAGACGGAACGCGCGTCCTGGTAGGTGCCCAGGAAGACGGGCTCGCAGAAGGGGCCGGATATGTGTTCCGGCGGGATGACGGAGGCACGGCAGAGGATGTGAGTGACGACCGTTGGTACGAGGAAGCAAAGCTCGTCGCATCGCCGCGCAGCGTAGGGGATTTCCTGGGTGCCGGAGTCGCCATAAAGGACGAATTGATAGCGCTCGGCGCCCCCGGTCATGCGCCTCCGGATTGCGCAGTGAGCGCGCCTGGGGCCGCCTTTGTCTTCCGATTCGTTGGAGGAGAGTGGATACAAGAGCAAAAGCTGAGCGCCTCCGAACCGAACAACAGCCAGTACTTCGGCAGATCTGCCGGCATCGCCGACGGTCAGGTGATAATAGGGGCGAGGGACGACGACACCGCCGCTGACAACGCCGGCTCCGCCTACATCTTCAGCATGGTGAATGACTGCAATCAGAACTGCATGCCCGACGAGGAGGACATCGCCGGCGGCACTAGCGGCGACTGCGATGCCAACGGCGTTCCTGACGAGTGCGAGGACTGCACCGGCAACGGGCTCGCCAACGCCTGCGACATCGCCGCCGGCGCCCCCGACTGCAACGCCAACGGCCTGCCCGACGAATGCGACCGGGACTGCAACGGCGACGGAAGCCCCGACGACTGCGCCACTACGTGCACCGACCACTGCGAGTGCGACGACTTCAGCGCCTGCACGCTGGACTACTGCGCCGACGGCGCCTGCACGCACACCAGCACCGCCTACGGCGACGTGACCGGAAACGGTGTGATCAATCTCTTGGACATCTTCGGCGTGCTGGACCAGATTGCCGGCGCCAACGGCAGTTCCACGATGCACGTGTACGACATCAAACCATGCAACGGTGACGACGTGGTGAACCTGTCGGACGTGTTCGCGGTGCTCGGCGCGATCGCGGGCAAGGACCCGTGTTGGTGCGTGCCGTGAGGCAAGTTGTCAGGAAGAGCCGTCAGCGGTGGAGTTGTGAGTCTTCAGTTATCAGTTGTCAGGAAGAGCCGCCAGCCGTCAGCCGGAGCGTGCCGGGGCCGGTTGTTGTGACGCGAGGTCCTTGCGCGATTTGACCTTGGTTGGTGTACTGATCATGACCCCACCTGTCGCTTCCGGAGAGATGGGCCACCCGGCGTTTTTGGTTAGCGTGCGTGGCAAGCTCCTCAGCCGTCCCTCCGGGACTTGGGTGGTTTTGGACCGGGACGTTTACGCAGCGATCAAGGGCTTGTCGATTTAATCGGCCTCGATTAAATCGACACCCCTTAGATCGCTTGGCGCGCACCCCAAACCCGGGGTTCGGGGACACGAAAGTCGCAATCCGTGCATGCGATCGAGAGTAAATCGACAGGCCCTCAATCGCTGGGCTATTCTCAGGTGCCCCTCCGGGGCATTGGGCAGGCAGAGCCGGGCCCGCTTTCGTTTGGGAAGGTTTGCGTCGCCCGTTTCGCGGGCTTTTGGCAGAAGGAGCCTTCAGCCGGAGCCATCGAGTCGGCTGGAAAGGGAGAAGTAGAGCAGTTGAGCAGGTGATCAACTGGCAAGCTAGCACTCGCCCCGGCAATTCCCCACCCCTTGCTACGCGAGGTATGGGGCACCTTGTCTGGCGGCAATTGACGACTCGGCCACGGGCCCGCCGCCTGATGACTTCAGGCTAACGGCTGACGGCTTTCTCCCGCGCCCTGCGGGAGAAAAATCCGAAACGTCGTGCCTTTAACCAATCGAGACTCGACGTCCAGAATGCCTCCGTGGGCGTCCACGATGCTCTTCACCAGGCTCAAGCCGAGCCCGGCCCCGCGCTGCTTGCGGACGTGCTCGTCGTCGGCCCGGTAGAAGCCGTCGAACAGGTGGCTGCGGTCCTCCGGCTTGATGCCGATCCCGCTGTCCGAGACGCAGATCAGCACCCCGTGCTTGCCTCGCCGCGTCTCCCTGCTCAGCTCGATCACCAGCGACTTCTCCCGGGCACTGTACTTGATGGCGTTGCTGATCAGGTTGATGATCGCCTGGGCAATCGCGTCGCCGTCGGCCTGCACCCGCGGGAGGTCCTCCGCAACCACCAGCCGGTGATCGAACTTCTGCCGGTCCAAATCGAACCGGTAGGCCTCGTACGTATCACGCACGACGGCGGCCACATCGACCGTCTCGAACGAAAACTCCTTCTTCCCGGCGTCGATCCGCGAGAAATCGAGAATGTTGTCGATCATGTGCGTCAGCCGCGAACTCTCCCGCTGAATGATCGCGTAATACTCACGCCGCTTCTCTTCCGACGGAACGCGATCCTCGCCCAGCATCTCGCTGAACATCCGGATCAACGCCAGCGGCGTCTTCAGCTCGTGCGACACGTCGGCCACGAAATTGCTCCGCAACCGAGACAGGGCCACCTCGCGCCGCACCAAGCGTATGAACTTGGCGATCATGATCGTCAGGGCCACTACAAAGCCCGCCGTGATCAGCACGTAGAGCACGATCTGCAAAACGAGGTTCCGCTGGTGCGCGGCAATCAACGACGGCGCCGGCTCCAGACGCAACGGATCCAGCCCGCCCGCAACCGGCTCCGACCAATACCGCGCCGAGCCCTCTTCGCGCGCCACCACGCGAATACCCAGCGATGCGAAATGATCCTCCAGAACGCTCGTCTGCAGACGCTGCACGTCGATCCGAACTGCGGCGACAAACGGCTCCGTGCCGGCCTCGCTTTCACCGGCGCTGCCTTCGGCATCAGCGCCGTCACCCGTCGCGGCCCCGGCCAATTCAGAAGAGTCCACGGTCGGCGCATACACCTGACATGCGAGCAGAAGCGGCACCTTGCCGACATCGTCCCGCAGGAATCGAACCCCGGGATTCAGCCCCGGCCCGAAGCCGGCAAGAAACCGTTCGAGGTGTTCGGCGATCAACGGTCGCATCGCTAGATCGTCGCCTGCATCGCCACTGCGAGCATCTCCTTCGCCTCGAACGCCTCGTAGCGAAATCTCGGCCAGACCCGAACCATCCCAGACATACGCCGACGCAATCCAGTCTCCAATACCGCTCCGGGCCAGCCCCAACTCATCCCGGCCCTCTCGATAGGCATCGGCCACCTGGACCAGAACGCGCCCCACGCGCACCATCACGCGCTCGCCCACCCGCTCCCTCGCTTCGATCGCCCGGCCACGCAAATCGTCGATCTTCACCCCGTAAGCGATCCAGGCATGGTTGATCGCGAAGTACAGCCCAAAGCCCGCCAGCAGCGCAGCCAGCACAACCATGGCCACCGCGGCCGTGCTCCAGCGCTGAGTCGGCTTGTCATGCTTAACCGCCATCGAGACGCGAAAAGCCCTCTGCAACTGATCGTTGAGAACACCGTGTCGTCCACCTCATGTTAACGGCCGCGGACGAGGCCCGGTAGAAGAAGATGCGCAGCGCAGCCTTTGGCCGCAACCAAAGCAAGGGACAGAGGGACGAAGGGAGGGTGTCTGGCGGAATGCAAGTCGCTGACGGCACGCAGGTTACGGCCGCGCACTGATGAAAACCCTCGCGCCGGAAGAAGAAACTCGACGTTAGTAGTACAAGGGCACGGCTGCCCCGTCCCTTGCGTGGCAACGGGTGGGGGACCAATTCGATGAATCAGACACCCGCGACAGCACCCGACGCGCCATTTCATCCACAATCCCCGATGGCGAAGGCTGACGGCTGATCCGCCTGAGGCGGAATGGCTGACGGCTCGTGCCGCGCAGACGTTCCCCCCACGTTCCCCATTCTTTACGCCAAGTGGCCCTCAGGTTATCTATAGACCAGTGGCAGAAACGGCGCCCGCCACGTTTGCGCCCAAGGGCCTTTTCGGAACCACGGCAGCGCACGGAGAATCCGCATGTCGATCGCCGCAATGCTGGCCGACCAGGTCGACGGCAGCCGCCAGTGGACCCTCAAGCTGATCGCCGATGTCGAAGGCGACGAATGGACCTATCAGCCCGGCGATGGCCTGCACCACATCCTCTGGCTCTGCGGACATCTCGCCCTGACCGAGCACGCCCTCGTGCTGACACGCTGCCTCGGCGGAGATCCGCCGGATCCCACCTTTGCGGGCCACTTTCCGATCGGCGCGCCCGTCAAGAGCGTTGCCGAGCACGACTATCCCTCGCCGGACGCCGTGAAGAACCGGATGGAGACGACGCACAACCGCGTCCTCGAGGCCATCCGCGGGATGAGCGACGCAGCGCTTGCCGAGCCGTGCTACGGCGCAGACGGAACGCCACACCCGCACTACAGTACCAAGGGCGGAGCAATCGCCCACTGCGCCCGCCACGAAGGTTTCCACGCGGGACAGATCGCGCTACTGAGGCGGCTCATGGGAAAACCGTTCATCCGCTGACCGCAGCCCGGCAGCCGACCGGCAGGGCAGGGGGGTCGAGAAACACAACATGGACCCGCGAATCCGAAAAACGATCGAACGTCTCGAAGACTTCATGGCCGAAACCGACGACGCCCTCGCCATCCCGCGCGACGCCGGCGAATTCGTCCATGCGCTCCTCCAGGCCACCGGTGCCCGTCGCGGTGTCGAGATAGGCACCAGTTACGGTTACAGCGCCGTGTGGGCCGGCGCAGCGATCGCAGCCCACGACGGCCAATTGATCACAATCGACCGCGACCTGCGAAAACACGACATCGCCGCAACGTATTTTGTGGACGCCGGCCTCGACCGAACGATCCAGTGCCGGACGGGAGTGGCCACCGAACTGTTGGACAGCCTCGCCGGCCCCTTCGATTACGTCCTCAACGACGCAGACAAGGAGAACTGCGACACGTACATCAAACAGCTGTTGCCCAAGCTGGCCGCCGGCGCTGCGGTGCTGACCGACAACACGATGTCCCATTTTGAAGAGTTGGCCCCTTTTCTAGAATGGGTCCGCACGCACGACGCCTTCGCCTCAGCCCACGTCCCGGTTGGCAACGGCATGGAACTCTCGGTTTACCTCGGGGAATAGAAATGTGTCGCAAGAGGAAATCCGACACCTGGGTAGACGGGTGCCATGGGCAAGCGGAGCCGCTGCCGGCGGCGGAGCTTGCCCGTGCGTCTTCCCGGCTCATCGGAAGCACGAGTGCCACTGGCGCGCCTCAGCCGGATCCACCGGTGCAATGACAGCAAACGACGACCGATGCAATGAACGTAAAAGTGCTCTACCTTGGTCCGGCGCGTGACTGGGCCGGGTGCGAAACCGAGACCTTCGAACTGCCGAGAGAGGCGCCGCTCGAGCGGCTGATCGACGAGCTAATGAAGCGGCGGCCCGAACTGGCACGCGCCCGCCGGTCCATCCGGTTCGCCGTCAATGACGACTATGCCAACGAGTCCGTTACCCTTGCGGAGGGCGATACAGTGGCTGTAATACCACCCGTTTCCGGCGGCTGCGAAACCGACCTCATCTCTTTGACCGAACAACCGATCGACACAACCGCCGTCCGGCGACATCTCGACGGAGACACTGGGGCGGGCGGTCTCGTCGTCTTCGAAGGCGTCGTCCGACGCGAGGAGAGCCCGGCCCACGGGAATCTGCTACAGCTCGACTACGAGTCCCACACCGAGATGGCGGAAAAGCAGATGCGCGAGCTCGCCGGCGCGGCACGCGAGCGATGGCCGATTCAAAGGCTCGCCGTGGTCCACCGACTCGGACCGGTCGATCTGGGTGAAACGAGCGTGATTATTGCGGTCGCATGCGTCCACCGGGAAGAAGCATTCGCAGCTTGCCGCTGGCTCATCGACGAACTAAAAAAGAACGTCCTCATCTGGAAGCGGGAGGTGTGGGAGGACGGCGACCAAACGTGGTCCGAACCAACGCGCTACGGAGCGTGACCTACGATGCCAACGGTCAAGACGCGGGAATCGGCGACACAACGTAAAGCGCGGGCGAAGCGAATTCTCCAGGGACTGAAGCGCCTCTATCCCGGCGCCGACTGCGCCCTGCACCACGAGAACGCTCTCCAACTGCTCGTGGCCACGATCCTCTCCGCCCAGTCTACCGACGAGACGGTCAACAGAATAACGCCGATTCTCTTCAGCACGTATCCGACCGCCGGCGACCTGGCCGACGCCGAGACCGCCGACATCGAGAAGATCATCCACCCCACCGGCTTCTTCCGCCAGAAAACCAGGAGCATCAAGAACGCGTGCCGCATGATCGTCGACCTACACGACGGCGACGTGCCCGACTCGATGGAAAAACTGATTGAACTCCCCGGCGTCGCCCGCAAGACCGCCAACGTCATTCTCGGCACGTGGTTCAAACGCAACGACGGCGTCGTGGTCGACACCCACGTCGGCCGCCTGGCCACGCGCATGGCCCTCACCTGGCGCAGCAAGGACGGCAAGGACGCGGTCAAGATCGAGCAGGACCTGATGGAACTCATCCCGCAAAAGGACTGGACCTTCTTCGGCCACGCCATGATCTGGCACGGCCGCCGAGTCTGCGCCGCTCGCAAGCCGCGCTGTGACGAATGCAAAATAGCCAAACAATGCCCATCCGCCGGCACGTTTGAATAGTGGGACCCTTCGCGCGGGTGCCTCATCCTCCGCGAAGCGATGGTGGGGAGGGATTCGTCCAACCAGAAAGGCACAACGGGAACTCTCGCGCCATCTAACCCGCGATCCCGGGCGGCGAGGGCTGATCCACCTGAGGCGGATTGGCTCTTGGCTGACGGCTCTCTTCTCGCCAGGCGCCATCCCCACGCTCGCATGGCCTGCCGTGTCTTGGCGCGCCGAAGTCCTCGACGAACGTAGCGCTCTCAATTACCGTACCGGTTCAAGGTCCAACACACACGGTTTCCGTGTTGCGTGGCCGCCGGCGAACGCCGTGAGCGCCGACGAGTGGAAGCCCAAAATAAAATCACAACAACGGAATCATCTCAACGCAAAGGAGTCGACCATGGCCATCCGTAAGCTCGCGCGAGGACCGGTCTTGCTGCCCGTTGTCTGTCTGCTGCTGGCCAATGCATCGTGCGTGTCAACTCCGGTGGCGCGCCCGGAGGGGCTTCAGGGCCGGCACTGTGCGGCCATAGAGGCGGCGAACAAGCTCGCCTTTTCCAGTGATCGAGCATCGGTGCTGAAGACGTTGGCCGCGAAGGACGATCTTACAGAGACGGAGCAGATCTTCCTGATCAACGTCATCGTCCACAGCGGCTTCAGCAGCGACAAGGCGGACGCCCTCGTGGTGCTCGCGGAAAACCCCTGTTTGTCGGAGGAAGCCCGACTTCACTTGGCGCTCAGTCTCGACAAGGTCGGTTTCAGCAGCGATCGGAAGCGTGTGGCCAAGGCACTGACGGCCAATCCCGGCGAACCGGTCGAATGACCGAGAAAGTGCCAGGCGCCACGGGCGAGCGGAGCCGCCACCGCCGCGGGTTCCGCTGCTTTACACGGCCAAGGTTGGGGGCGAGACACGTTCGCCGACGCTAAACCCGTCGATACTGGCCCGTGCCCGTATTATAATACATCACTTGATCCCGGAAGCTGAAAACCGGCGGCTGACGGCTGGCAGGTCGCACCGCGACAGCCGCACATTGAACAATGCGCAGAAGCGTCCGCGGCAAATCCCTGAGGCGCCCCCTCTGCCCGGTATCGAAAAGCCCGTGCGGACCATCGGCCATTCTGTCGCTTGAGACGTTTGAGACTTTGAACGAAGCTTCATGCCTCGTTCATCCACCAGGCGGTCGCGGGGACCACCCGCGAGACATTCTCCGCGACCGCTTCTCCTTTTTGATCCGCCCTGCGACAAAGCAGCGGACGTGCCCGACCCGAGCCGACCTGGTCCAACATGCGGACGCGCACACCGCGCGTCGCGTTGACCACTGAGGACAAGCTCGTCCGAAAATTCGCCGATAACGCTCCGCTTCAGTTTCGACAGCACAAACGGCCTGTTGACAGGCGCGTTATGCGACGCTACCGTTCTCGGGTCGTGATTTGAGTGAAAGGGCGTCGTTGCGCGCCGAGCGCGGCGGCGATCGGGTCGGAAATCCTCGGAAATCGCTGAAAAACCATGGTACCGGTCAAAAAGAAATCCAAGTGTGCCAAGCGCAAACGCCGCTCGCACCTCGCGTTGACACCACCGCACATTGTCCCCTGTGCCAAGTGCGGCAGCTTCAAACTGCCGCATGCAGCCTGTGGAGTCTGCGGTTTCGTCAATCCCAGCCTCAAGTTGCCGCTTCGTCCCGAGGAGTCCTGATGGGACTCCGAATCGCGAACGTTGCGGCGGGCGGCGCCCTGACCCCCTGCCGGATTCCGCACGACGGCTGGCGGAGTATGGGCGCGTGGCGGGCGGACGCGAAAATGCGCGAGCCGATGCCAGGTCTGGCGCACCCGACCAGGGGGATGGTGAAGGCGAGGGATCGAGCACCAACCGGCTGAGGCGCGATGCCGGTGCACCGGCGTCCTTGGGACGCCCATTGAACGAAGTACCGGACGGCAAGAGTCGGTCGTCCGACGATTTCAGCAGGTTGGCGCGGCGACGTAATGCCTCCTCTTCCGTGAGAAACTGAATCGATGAAGCCTATCTGCCCAGTCGTCATACGCGGCACCGGAAGATTCGTCCCCGAGACCGTCGTGACCAACGATGACTTCGCCGCCTACCTGGATACCTCGGACGAGTGGATCACCCAGCGCACCGGCATCAAGCGGCGGCACAGGGCCCGCAGCGACGAGACCACCGTCACACTGTCTGCAGAAGCGAGCCGACGAGCGATCGCCGATGCCGGCCTTCAGCCCGCGGATATCGACCTCATCGTCGTGGCCACCGCAACCCCCGAAATGCCTCTGCCCTCAACCGCCTGCCTCCTCCAGGACGCCCTGGGAATCGAAGAGATTCCCGCATTCGACGTTTCCGCCGCATGCAGCGGCTTGCTCTACGGCATGGTCGCCACGAGCGGCCTCATGAACGTCTGCCCGTATGAGAATGTCTTGGTCGTCGGCGCAGAGGTGCTGTCCCGGATAGTGGACCCGCAGGATCGAACCACCTGCGTCCTCTTCGGCGACGCCGCCAGCGCGGTCGTCTTATCGCGATCGCCCGACCCCGAACGCGGCTTCCTGCACGCCAAAATCGGCTCCGACGGCCAGCTCTGGAACTGGCTGTGGGTGCCCGCCGGGGGGGCGCGAGAGCCAGCGTCCGTCCGCACCGTCAACGAGAAGCTCCACTACATCCGCATGCGCGGAAAGGAGCTCTTCAAGGCTGCTGTCACACGAATGCAGGGATTGATGGACGAAGCCCTCGCCGAAACGGGGCTTTCGCCGGACGATCTGGCCTTGGTCATCCCGCACCAGTCGAACCTGCGGATCATCGAGTCGTTCCGAAACCGCCTCAAGCTCCCCAAGGAAAAAGTGGCGGTCAATATCGAGGAATACGGAAATACGTCAGCAGCGTCCATCGGATTGGCGCTTGACGAGGCCCGTCGGGGCGGCAAACTCAAAGAGGGCGACCTCGTCCTGCTTGTTGCCTTCGGCGCCGGCGTAACCTGGGGATCGCTCTTATTGAGGCTCTGAGTGAGCGCGTAGCCCGGCGCCGCGACTGTACCCGGCGCCACGCACGAACGCACGAGCTGTTGAAACACTGAAATGCCCAAGAACGTCGTCATATTTCCTGGACAAGGGGCGCAGTCAGTAGGCATGGGCCGCGACTTCGCTGAAGCGAGCACCGAGGCCGCGAACATCTTCAAACGCGCGGACGACGCGCTCGGCTTCAAAGTATCCAGAATCTGCTTCGAAGGCCCCGAATCCGAACTCACCCGGACCGACATTCAACAGCCCGCCATCTTCGTCACCAGCGTGGCCATCTGGCGCGCCCTGCTCGAACGCGGGGAGTCGCCCGACGAACTACTCGGCGCCGCGGCCGGCCTGAGCCTCGGCGAGTACACCGCCCTCTATGCGGCCGGCGCCGTCTCGTTTGAGGACGCCCTCGAGCTCGTGCGGCGACGGGGCGAACTGATGCAGGAAGCGGCCTCAGCCGTCGCCAGCGGAATGGTGTCGATCGTAGGCGGTGACGAGCAGCAGGTACGAGCCCTGTGCGACGAAGCGGCCCAAGGCGATGTGCTGGTGCCGGCAAACTTCAACTGTTCGGGCCAGATCGTCATCAGCGGTTCCGAGGCCGCCTGCCACCGGGCGGTCGAACTCGCATCCAAGCACGGCGTCCGGGCGGTCATGCTGAAAGTCGCCGGCGCGTTTCACTCGCCCCTGATGGCGTCCGCCGCCGACCGACTCCGCTCCAAGCTGGACGAAACGTGCTTCACCACGCCGAGGTGCCCGGTCCTCGCCAACGTGAGTGCAGAGCCGCACGGCGACGCCGAATCCATCCGCGAAGCACTCTGCCGCCAGTTGACCCACGCAGTTCGCTGGCAGGACTCCATGGAAAAACTCATCGAACAGGGCTACGATCGCTTCATGGAGATCGGGCCGGGCCGAGTGCTGACTGGTCTGCTCCGCAAGATCAACCGACGGGCCAAGACCGTGAACGTCAGCACATTGGACGCCCTGAACGACAGCTCGCTCTACGCAACGGCCTCAGACTGATGGGAAAAGCGTGCTCGTGAACGAACTCACCGACCAGATCGCTATCGTCACAGGTGCCAGCCGCGGAATCGGGAAGTCCATCGCGCTCGCCCTGGCCGGCGCGGGCGCCCGGGTCATCGCCTGCGCCCGCGACGAGGGACGCCTTCAGGCCGTTGCCGCCGAAGCCTCAGAGCAATCCGCGAGCGGCGAAATCGTGCCGGAGTCGCTGGACGTAACTGATCGAGCGGCGGTGGACGGGCTGATCGAGCGGGTCTCGGAACGATACGAGCGAATCGACATTCTGATAAACAACGCGGGAATCACGCGCGACGGCTTGGCCATGAGCATGGAGGACGACCAGTTCGACGACGTGCTTACGACCAACCTGCGTTCGGCATTCTGGCTCACACGTGCCGTCCTGAAGCTCATGGTCCGAGCCCGAAAGGGGCGGATCATCAACATATCGAGCGTCTCCGGTCTAACGGGTAATGCCGGACAGGCCAACTACGCCGCCAGCAAGGCGGGCCTCGTTGCATTGAGCAAGTCCGTGGCCAAGGAAGTTGCTCGCCGCGGCGTGACTTGCAACGTCGTGGCGCCCGGCCTGATCACAACGGACATGACCGACGTGCTCCCCGAAGAGGTGAAGAGCAATTTCAAGTCGCAGATTCCGTCGCGTCGGTTTGGAACCCCCGAGGAGGTGGCCCACGCGGTCTTGTTCCTGGCCGGTGAGGGGGCGTCGTATATAACAGGACAGGTGATCGTGGTTGACGGCGGGCTTCACATGTAATCGAGAGGGCGGCCGCGTCGGCCGTCTGAAGGATATTGCAGGAAGTTCGACCGATCAGTATATTTCCGGCGTCGTTGGACCCGCGAGGGGCGGACGCCCAGACAGTTGCAGGAGGTTTCATCAGTGGCAACATCTGAAGAAATCGAAGACAAGGTCATGTCAATCGTCAGTGAGCAGATGAGTGTCGATCGGTCGGAGATCAAGCGCGAGACGTCGTTCGTCAACGACCTGAACGCCGACTCCCTCGATACTGTCGAGCTCGTCATGGAACTCGAGGATGAATTCGACATGAGCATCCCTGACGAGGAGGCGGAAAAACTCCAAACGGTGGGGCAGGCGATTGATTACATTCAGAATCAACTCGCCAACGCCTGAGATCGCTCCCGGCCTGAACTGAGGTTGCCATGTCGCAGCGTCGCGTTGTGGTGACGGGCATGGGTGCCGTCACCCCGATTGGCATAACGGTCGATACGTTCTGGGACAGCCTCCTACAGAGCGCGAGCGGGGTGCGCGCAGTCAGCCGCTTCGATACGAGCGGGTTTGACGTGCGGATCGGGGCCGAGTGCCTCGACTTCAAAGGCGAGGACTACATCGATCGCAAGACCATCAAGCGCATGGACCGCTTCGTCCAGTTTGCGCTTGTCGCCGCCCGCGAGGCCTATGCTGCCACCGGGCTGACTCCCGAAGCGTTCGACCCCGATCGCGTCGGCGTCATCGTCGGATCCGGCATCGGCGGACTGCTGGAAATCGAGGCCCAGAAGGAACGCCTCATCCTGAAAGGGCCCGGCAAGGTCTCGGCGTTCACGATTCCGAAGCTGATGGTCAACGCCGCAAGCGGCAATATCTCCATCGACCTCGGATTTCGAGGGCCAAGCACCGCGATATCGACCGCATGCGCCTCGGCCACCGACGCCATGGGCGCCGCATTGGAGAACATCCGCCGCAATCGAGCGGACATCGTGTTCACCGGCGGCACCGAAGCGGCCCTCACCCCGCTTGGTCTCTCGGCCTTCGCGGCCATGAAGGCCCTTAGCGTCCGCGATGTCCCGCCGGAGCAGGCCTCGTGCCCCTTCGACGCCGAACGCGACGGCTTCGTACTCGGCGAAGGCGCCGCTGTGATCGTCTTCGAAGAGTACGAGCACGCCAAGAAAAGAGGCGCACCCATTCTCGCCGAAGTCGCCGGTTACGGCGCAACCTCTGACGCCAACCACATCACCCAGCCGAACGGAGACGGCGTGGGTGCAGCGTCCGCAATGAGTCACGCCCTCGAAAACGCCGGGGTCAACCCCGACGACGTCAGCTACATCAACGCCCACGGAACGGCGACGCCGCTCGGTGATGTCGCCGAAACAATCGCTATCAAAAGAGTGTTCGGAGATGACGCCCGGCGGATCCCCGTCAGCAGCACCAAGAGCTCGATCGGCCACTTGCTCGGCGCCAGCGGAGGCGTGGAGCTTGTCGCTACCGTCAACGCGGTCGTCCACGGGATCGCTCCACCGACGATCAACCTCCACCATCCCGACCCCGAGTGCGACCTGGATTACGTACCGAACACACCCCGCGATCTGCGAATCGACGTCGCCATGAGCAACTCATTTGGCTTCGGAGGCCACAACGCCTGCATCGTCTTGAAACGAATCCAGTAGCCCGCACCTTAAGTCCACCCCTCAACAGACCGATACCGCTACCGGAAGTCTCGCGTTTCGCGAAGCGGAGACCGCGTGCGCCCCGAGCGGTCCTATGAAGCTCCTCGAACAGTCAGACATCGACGTGCTGCTCGCCACCGGCGCCCCGGCTCCCCCGCGGTCACCGGCCGCCCCTTACCGCACGTCCTCGAATTCCACCACCGCGGAGCTGCCCGACCAGTTCAGACTCGCCGCTGACGGAAAGCGCATCGCGCGCCTGCTTCCGATAAGAGTCGCGGTGCAGGTGCGTTTGGCCGAGCGTACGATGGAGATCGCTCAGCTTCTCGAGATGACCCCCGGATCCATCATCGAATTCGACCGATCCGCCGATTCCGAGCTCGATCTGTACGCCAATAACGTGCCCATCGGAACCGGCAACGCCGTCAAATCCGGCGAGCGCTTTGGCTTGAGAATCATCAAGATCATGCCCTGGGCACAGCGGCTCCTTGCCGAGGGCCTGATCCGCTGACGCAGCCGCGCCCCTCGACCTTAACCGTTCCGATCGATCAATCCAGCGGCCAGATCGAGCGCCTCAGCCCGTGTCGTGACGTCGCCATTGAGCTGCGCCCGATAAACAGCATCCAGAATTCGACTGTACGCCGGCCCCTGAGGAACGTCTCGAGCGAGTAAATCGTCGCCCGTCACCAATGGTGGGGGGGCAACCTCGTCGGCCGGAATCGCGCGACGGCGTGCCTCCAACTCGTCGTGAGCAGTCAACGGCTCACCACCCGCCATCAAATCCGCACGCCACAGCGCCATCAAATCGTCAAAGCGATCATCAGCCAGCAACAACTTGACATCCGCCAACTCGAGCCGATCCGGCTCCCGCACGCGCGGCAAATGAGCCAGCAGCCAGCCGACCGCATGGCATTCATGATTCGAGCAGCGCAGCCCACGACAGGCCTCCTCCGCCTCTTCCGGCGCCCGCGACCGCAGCAAAGCCGCCAGCGTCGTCGTGAACCCCGCCTCGTCAGGCAGATTCGCCAGCCGCCTCGACACCTCGCGGCATTCCGCGGACGAACAGCCGACGTTCGCAATCAGGTGCTCCGACAGACCCGACGAAACGAGCATCTCCCAGCCCGCCACGCGCGATCGATCACAAAGAATCAGCCGCAGTTCCTCCCGAATCCGCTCCGGACTGATGATCGGCAACCGATGCGCCTGCCGTCTGATCGCCGCGAACGTGTTCGGCTCGATCGTGAAACCCAGCCGAGCCGCAAAGCGCACCGCCCTCAGCATTCGAAGGTGATCCTCGGTAAATCGGCGGTCGGGATCGCCGATCGCCCGGATCACCCGGGCTTCGAGATCCGCCCGCCCGCCGACGTAATCGATCACCGTCCCCTCAACCAGATCGTAGAACATGCCGTTGACGGTGAAATCCCGACGCCCGGCGTCTTCAACCGGATCACCAAACCGAACCGCGTCAGGATGGCGCCCGTCGCTGTACGCCCCCTCCGCACGAAACGTGGCCACCTCCGTCTGCATCCCCCGCAGGCGAACCAGAACCACCCCGAACTTCGCACCCACCTGCTCGGTCCGCTTGAACAACGACACCACCCGCTCGGGCCTCGCGTCGGTCACTACGTCGTAATCCACCGGCTCCCGCCCCAGCAGAAGATCGCGAACGCAGCCGCCGGCCAGATACGCCACGTGGCCCGCGTCGCGCAGAGTCTTCACAATCTTCTCTGCCGCCTCTCTGGCACGCTGGTGGCTCATCCAATCACCCGATCGCCGCATCCGACTCCGGCCCGGACCGATGCGATGTCTCTGCAGTCGCACCCTCACCGGCGTCCGCGGCACCCAACAAGCGGCGCACAAGGAACGTAATGCCGGACGTACCGTAGCTCCTCCGGCTGACAACCTCCCACCCTGACCCCGGATCGACTTCATACGTCACGCGCACCGGATGATGCAGCACTACGACGGTCCCATCCATCACCCACCGGGCCCGACATAGATCCGACAACAGCCGCCCGACGCGCCCGCGAACGGAGGCGTCGCGGCTGTCCGCATACGGCGGATCGAGGAAGATCAGCCCATACGGCTCGGCAGGCCGAGCCGTCGCCAGCGGCATCACCCAAGCATCGCCACGAAGAATCCGGCAAGATGGCTCCGCATCGAGGGTGCGAGCATTCTCCCGCAATACACCCAGCGCGTTCGGATCCCGCTCAATAAAATCACAACCCGCCGCACCACGCGAGACCGCCTCCCAACCCATGGACCCGCTCCCCGCGAAAAGATCCGCCACCTTCACGCGCGGCAGCGTGCCGGGAAGGCCGAAGTGCGAAGCCAGAATGGCGAAGATCGCCTCGCGGATTCGATCCGGCATCGGTCGCGTCCGCTTCGAACGCGGAACCGCGATCCGCCGCGAGCGCCATTTGCCACCGATGATCCGCAAGACTTTTCCTCACACTTCGCCAAGCCGATTCGTTTGACCCGCAGTCGCAACGGTTTCTATAATCCGCCAACATCCAGGCCATGACAAGGAGAGAGTGCCTTATGGGTTGCACCCTTTGTGAACATTGCACCGCCGAATGCTGTCACTATCTCGCGCTGCCGCTGGACGAACCCGAGACGCGGCGTGATTTCGATGATATTCGCTGGTACCTCATGCACGAGGGCGTCATCGTCTTCGTCGAGGACGGAGACTGGTACATCCAGGTGCGGACCCGCTGCCGCAACCTCCGTAGCGATTTCAAATGCGGCGTCTACGAAACGCGCCCGACCATCTGCCGGGAATACAAAGCCGAGGACTGCGACTATGTCGGCGGTGACTACAAATACGACCACGTCTTTACCGAACCCGAGCAGATCGTCGCCTACGCCAAGGACCACTTCGGCCGCCGGAAGAAGAAGACCGCGGCCAGAAGGAAACGCCGCAGGAAGGCCGGCTCCCGTGCCCGGCCAGCCGCCGGCGCAGCGGCGCGGTAGGGCGGCAGGGGGGTTCCTCCGCTGCCTCGTCACGCTCGCGACGGTCGGTCCCGCGTTTCTCGCTTCAGGCTGCATGACGGTCACGGGGTCGCTGGCCAGCGACACCGGGCCCAGCCCGACCGGCTGGTCGACGCACGACCAACAGCTCGCCGTAGTGAACGAACGGGTCGAATTCAGCTTCGTCCTGGCCAGAAGCCGCCGTTCACCCGCGCCCATGGCGCCCGAAGGCATTGCCGACTACTGCCTCTTCACCATCGGCAACGAACTGCTCGAGGCCGACCTCAACGCCATGGGCCACTACCGCCTCACCTACGAGTTCACCGGCCGAGAACCGGGCGAAACCGTGCCAGTCTCCGCCACGGCCTTCCGACAGCGGGGCGTGAGAGACCGCATGAAAGTCGGCGACACGTGGGTCCACAACGAGGGGCCGTACGATCAGCCCGACATGCAAATCGCCGACGACGCCATCGAAATGATCATCTACGAATGCAAGGTCGACCTGCCGGTTCGAAGGCCGGGCCGCGACCTCGACATGGCCGCCGGCAGACTCGAAATCCAGAAAAGGGACGGCGAAACCCGAATCATCCACAGTGAATCCCCGTACGAAAACGGCTTCCGCCATACCGGCCCGGACGCCGAAGGCAATTACCACGTTCTCTACGAGCCCGGCCCGGACGAAGTCAACAAACAGGGCATAACGCCCATCCGATTCACCGCCCCCGACAACCAGGGCGAGGTCCACACGATCGAAGCCGCCATCAAGACCCCGTAATCGCAGCGCCGCGACTGGCCGCAACGAAAGCAAGGGACGGAGGGACAACGGAAGAGCCTCTCGCCGCGTACCATGCCGACGCTTGCGTGGGCATGCATTTCGGTAAAGTACCCAGGAAGCGCGTGTGCCCCAACCTTCGCGAAGCGAAGAGTGGCGGAGGGATATTCATGCCAGGCCCCGCCACTGTACCAAAATCAGTTCGCGGGCAACCCCAGAAGAACGGCCCCCGCGCTCGCATGTAGCTCATAGGTCGGGGCGCCCTCACCAACCGTCCCCGAACCGTGCGCCCCGAGGACCTTACGCTCCACCGAAATCCCCGGATGCCCCGAGACGTCCACCTTCCCGACGTCGGACCGAAGATCGAACTTGCCCGGCGCACCCGCCGGAATCCGCAGCACCAGATCGCCGACGCCCGCCGTCAGCATCACGTTCTTGACCGGCGCCTCCTTCGTCACGCTCACATGAACCGATCCGGCCGCCGCGTTCGCCGTCAGCGCTCCGGACAATCCCTCCAGAGTCATGTCGATCTTCCCACCGGCCGTGATCGCCGAAACCTCATTCGGCCGTGTCGTTCGTACGATGATCTCGCCCGCTTCCGACATCGCCTTGATGTCAGAAGTCATGCCCTCGACGACGATTCGCCCGGCCGCCGTATACAAGTTCACCGCAATCATCGGAGGAACGTGGACCTTCAGCGAGACACGCCAGTTGCTCTGATCCGGCTTCCCGGTATGGGCATCGGCAACCGTCAGAACATCACCTTCCGTACGAATCTTCACGTGATCGGCGAACTCACCCTTGGCGGCATCGGGATTCGCCAGCGCCTCTTTGATCTTGACGTCGGCCTCGACTCGAACAATGCCCGTCTCCCCGGCGAGAACCCGGATCTCACCGGCCCGGATGTCCACGTTGAGCTCGGTGACCTCTTCCGGAAGTTCAGTCTGCCCGTTTACCGTCGTAAACGGCACATACGTCACCCCCAGCTTCGACCCGAAACGCCGGCACCCGCCGGGCAGGCCGATCATGAGAACCACAATCGCAATCGACGCACGCTTACGCATAGCAAACCGACCGATACGCCTAAATCTTCTCGAATGCGGCCGCCAGGTCCCCTACGATATCATGAGGATCCTCGATCCCGACCGAAATGCGCACCAGCCCGTCGGTCAGACCCCGGGCGTAACGATCCTCCTTCGGCACGTCGGCGTGCGTCATCGTCGCCGGGTGCGTGATCATCGTCTCGACGGCCCCCAGGCTCTCGGCCAGGGCACAGAGCTTCACGCTGTTCATCACGGTCTTGGCCGCCGGGATGCCGCCCACCAGTTCGAACGAGATCATCCCGCTGAAGCCGCTCATCTGCGCCTTGGCGATCGCGTATTGCGGATGCGAGGGCAGGCCGGGATAGGTGACCCGTTCGACCTTATCGTGTCCCTCAAGGAACTCGGCGACTATTTGAGCGTTGCTCGCGTGCCGCGCCATCCGAAGATGCAGAGTCTTCACACCCAGCATCGTCAGCCAGCAGTCGAACGGACCGGGAACCGCTCCGACGGCCTTCTGCACGAACTTCATCTTCTCGAAGATGTCCTCCCGGTTCGTGATCAGAACCCCGCCGATGAGCTGATTGTGCCCGCTCAGGTACTTCGTCGTGCTGTGCAGGACGATGTCCGCCCCCATCTCGAGCGGCCGAAGGAACACCGGCGTCGCAAACGTCGAGTCCACGCAGTAAAGCAGCCCGCGTTCCTTGGCGATCTTCCCCATCGCCTCCAGATCGGTCACCTTCAGCAGCGGGTTCGTCGGCGTCTCGACCCACAACATCTTCGTGTCCGGCCCGATGGCCTCCACGGCGTTCGCCGGATTGGACGTATCGACATAGGTGAACTTCAGGTTCCACGATGAGAGGATATTGTTGAAATGCCGCGACACACCGCCGTAGACGTCGTCGGAACAGACGACGTGATCGCCCGGCTCGAGCAGCTTGAGGCACGCATCGACGGTGGCCATCCCGCTCGCGAACGCCACGCCGTACGCTCCGCCCTCGATATGCGCCAGATGCTCCTCCAGCATCTGCCGCGTCGGGTTCGACGCCCGCGTATAATCGAACCCCTTGTTCGAACCCACCTGCTCGAGCACATAGGTGGCCGTCTCATAGATCGGCGGCACAATCGATCCGGTGGTCGGATCGGGCCTGATCCCCGCCCGCACGACTTTTGTATCAAATCGCAACGCAAGCTCCCTTCCAGGTCGTCCCCGAGAATCTTCTCCGACAGATCAGCCGTTCCGAACGCCTAACCCGCGCAATCGCAAACGCCTTTCCGCCGCACCTTCGATCGCCTTCCCGCCCCTCGCACAGCCGGCCGCGAACCGTATCGCACACCCCCTGGACAGGCAAGCCCATGTTCGCCCCCAGAGGAGGACCAGTTTTTGTCGTTGGATGCCATGCCCACGCTCGCATGGACCTGCCGTCTTAAATAACTACAGCTAGTCAGCCCACATTGCTCCCGGTTGATCGAACCGCGCCGCCCATGCAGAATGCCGCAGAGCGCGTGGCCGAGGGCGAGCACTGCCCGCTTGCAGAACCAGTGGACGTGCGAACCCGGCACGCACGCAACCGGAGACCGGACCGAATGAAATTCCAATGCCCCCGGGGGACGCGCGACTTCTATCCGCCCCAGATGGCCGTCCGTAACTGGATCGCCGAGGCGTGGCAACGCGTTTCTCTCAGAAGCGGCTTCGAAGAATACGACGGACCGATCTTCGAAAGCCTGGATCTCTACCGCGTCAAGAGCGGAGACGCCATCGTCAGCGAACTGTTCCACTTTGCCGACCGCGGCGGGCGGGAGTTCGCGATTCGGCCGGAAATGACGCCTACGCTGGCCCGCATGGTTGCGGCCCGGGCGGCGTCGCTGCCTCGGCCTGTGAAATGGTTCTGCATGCCGCGGCTATGCCGGGCGGAGCGTCCCCAAAGAGGCCGCCTCCGCGAGTTCTTCCAGTGGAACATCGACATTCTAGGCGAAGAGGGCGTGATCGCCGACGCCGAGTGCATCTTCGTCGCCGCCGACTTCTTCCGCGAGGTGGGCCTCACCAACGACCATTTCGTCATCAAGATCAACTCGCGCGAACTGGTCCGATGCCTCCTGAGCTCCGCCGGCATCGACCCAACCCGCCACGAGGAAATCTACGCGGTCCTCGACAAACGCGACAAACTCGAAGCCAAGGACTTCGAAGCAACGGTGAATGATCTGGCCCTCGAGCGGAACCAGGCCGAAATGCTCATCACGCTTGGCGACGCGAAAGGGGAGGGGGGTCTCGACCGGATCAGCAACCTGATGGGGAGCGATACCCAAGGCCACACGGAGGTCGAGCGCATGCGGCATCTCTTTACTTTATTGGAGGCCATGGGCGTCGGCGACTGCTGCCGATACGACATGGGCGTGGTCAGAGGACTCGCCTATTACACCGGAATCGTCTTCGAGGCCTTCGGGCGGCGCGGCCTGCAGCGGGCCATCTGCGGGGGAGGGCGGTACGATCAGCTTCTGGCCGCGGTAGGGGGGCCGAGCTTGCCAGCCACCGGCTTCGCCACCAGCGACGTGGTCGTCCAGGATCTGCTGGAAGAACTCAACCTGATCCCGACCTTTGATTCCGCCATCGACGTCTTCGTCATCGACGCCGACAAGACCTGCTTCGACGACGTTCTCACCATTACCGCCCGACTCCGACAGCGCAACGTCCCGACCGCCTTCTCCTACAAACGCCAGGCCGTCGGCAAACAGTTCAAACAGGCCGCCGCCCGAAACGCCCGCC
Source organism: uncultured Phycisphaeraceae bacterium (assembly GCA_964574815.1). Classification (GTDB taxonomy): domain Bacteria; phylum Planctomycetota; class Phycisphaerae; order UBA1845; family UBA1845; genus CAZNPL01. The sequence goes on along the minus strand of CAZNPL010000024.1, from coordinate 2,360 downwards.
GGGTCGTCATCGTGGACACCCAAACCCGAGAAAACCAGACCGTCGGCCTCAAAGACATGAACACCGGTGCGCAAAGGCAGCTACCGATCGACGAATTGCTGAACGACCCGTTCCAGCCAATCGCGACGTAGGCGCTCCAGTACGGTGAATGCTCTTTTGCGTTTCGCGCCTAATGTGTAATAATTCGGGCATGGTCGCATGTGGGCCTTGCGCAGGGGCTCCGTAGCGCGGCGTTCGATGTCGTTCGCCGATGCACCGCTGCAACTTGCGCCCTACAGGGAGTCAGGGCAGCAAACGAACGTGTCCGGCGCTGCACGAACGTCCAACCGGGAACTACACCATGACCCGGCGACATATTCACTACGAGGCCGCATTTGAAGACTACCTTCGCTCCGAAGGCATCGCGTACGTCGCCGTCGATGAGCAACGAAAGGCCATCTTCTCAGGCGCTCGCGTGAAATCGTTCGATTTCCTCGTCTACCGCCAACCGCGCGAGACGTGGCTCGTCGACATCAAGGGCCGGAAGTTCCCGTACGACACACCCGGCAGCAAGCGATACTGGGAGAACTGGCTCACACTCGACGACCTTGAAGGCCTCAAACGATGGCAGGACGTCTTCGGCGAAGGCTTCATCGCCATGATCGTCTTCGCCTACGTCCTGCTCGGCCCCGAAGACCGCCAGCCAACCCGATATGTCCACCCGTACCGGAACGATTTCTACGCGTTCCTGACCATCCCCGCCTCTGTCTACGCGGAACACGCCCGCCCGCGCTCGCCCAAGTGGGAAACCGTCACCATGCCAACCCGAGAGTTTCGAGCCCTCGCGAAACCCATCCAGGCCCGTCAGCCATCGTGCACCAGGTGACCACACAGCGTACGGCCGCAAGAGGGCAGACCGCCGGCGGTAGGGGGGCAGGGGGGGCAGGAAGGCCGACGAGCGTCCCTCCGTCCCTTCCTCCGGATGCTGCGGACCGGCGTGCTACGCCGTCACGCCCCCCGAACCGCAGGCAACAAATGACCATTGCGAAGCGGCCCGAGCCCGTATAATCTTCGATGCATGAAAACGGTACGTACCGACCGCCGAGAGGGTAGGGGGGTGCTGGCTCGGGCTTGGTGCGCCGCGGGCCTTCTGTGCGCCGCGTGGGTGGTCCCCGCAACGGCGCAGCAGACGATCGCGCCGCCGGACGACTCCAAGCCGATCGCCCAGTGGGTCTGCCTTCTGCTGTTCGCGGCCTTCATCACCGCGATCGCCTACAAGAACCCCAAGCGCACCCACCAAAGCTGACGCCCGCGGCTCGTGCCCGTAATACCCGCCCAGAACCGGGTCCGCCGACTTGTTTTCCTTTAAGACAGGAGGATTCTCACATGTTCAGCAAGCGCAGTGTCATCGCGGCGCTGGTGGGACTGAACCTCGTCCTGCTGGCCACGCTCGTTCTCAAAACAACCTCACCGCAGGCCGCCTTCGCCCAGCGGCGGGGGGGTGCCCAGAACTTCCTGGCCGTCACATGCCGCGCCGACAAGGACTTCGACGCGCTCTACATGGTCGACCTGTGGCAACGCAAGCTCCATTGCTTCGTACCCAACCGCGACCGATCCGGCAGCGTCGTCTACGCGGGCGTGCGCGACCTCAAGACCGACTTCGAGCGATAAACGGCGAGAACGATTCGCCGCATCTGACTGCGGACCGATTTCCAACCAACCACCGAGCACACAGGACCATCACGATGAATTCAAAAGACCTCGCAATCGGCGTACTGAGCACTACGGCCGTCATCCTCCTGGTCGGTATACTCCTGGTTCACTCCCAACCTGCCCCTGTCTACGCTTCGGGAATGGGGGACTCCGGCGGCGACTACGTCCTGCTTTCGGGCGCGTTGTTCGATCAGGAGGAAATCCTCTACGTCGTAGACGCCAATCAGAATCGAATGCTGACCTACCGCTACGACGTCAAAACCGACCAGATCGTACGTGCCGGAGGCGAACTCCTTGACAAGTACTTCGGCGGCCCAGGGCGGCCATAGCGCAGACCTCGGCCACGCGTCATACTGTCAGCGGACAGACCGGCTCGCCTCGCCGACCCGCAACACGGCTGCGACGATCTCAGCCCGAAGGGCTGGAATGGGGCAGTTCTCGGCGGAGCGAAGCAGACTGGCAGCGGGAAAGCGGCGAACCCTTCGAATACGCGGATCGTCATCTTCGGGCAGACCAGCCCACGGCAGGGGAGGGCGCAAATATGAAGCCGACCCCGGGTATACCATCACAGATAGACCCGCGCGGTCGGCTCTCGGTGCGAACTGCATCTTACTATGACAGCGCTATGAAGTATCTGGATTGATGCTCCGTCGTCGGCTGTTGTACGA
>CAZNPL010000023.1:0-99178 GCA_964574815.1 uncultured Phycisphaeraceae bacterium | reverse complement strand
CGCAGGCATCGCACGACTCGGCCACGAGGTCGATGCAGGCCTCGTAATCGTCCTGCGCAAAGAACGTCCGCTGCCTGCGGTTGCCGCGCTGCGTCACATGATGCGGCAAACCAGGGGCGACGACACGAGCGATCCGGGGCATGCCGTCACCCTACAAACTTCCCGCCCGCGTGGCAACGGAAACAGATATGGTGTCCCCGGAGTTAGCCCGCGGACCATGACTCGCAATGTGCTCTCGACAGTTCGACTAGGGTAGCGGCAGATGATGCGTACTGGGCGAGTGGCGCCGGTGCCGATCTTGAACTGATAGACGACACAGCAGGCACTCGCATTTCACCTGGGGCTATTGCAGCTTTCATTTTCAATGTTCTCTTCGAATGGCGCACCGCACTCCGGACAGCGCGGATTCGACAGCCCAAGCAACAAGTATTCGCATGAGTCACATATTCGTGGATAGAAATCAATACAGAATCGGTTAAGCCGACGCGCCGCAAGACGGGAAACCCACAGCCCGCACAGGACGAACGCGATAACCCACCAGTAGCTGCCGAACAACTGCACAGGTGTTGAGGCTACCCACGCTGGCTTTGACGTGCCTAACCCAAATGACAATGGTGCCAACAACTTCAGCGTTGCCAATGCGGACCAGCATGCGAAAGGAATGAGAACGCTCAATGGGCATAGCATTATGATGCGTGCGATAACTTCCCTTCGCCACCCAACCGCGCGACCAGCGTAAGCGGCGATTCCACAATAGGCTCCCAGTATCGGCATCCACACGACGAGACTCACCACGGCCGCCGCGAGCGCCACACTCATCGCGTAGTTGGCGATATTGGGATAGCCCTCGCCTAATGCGCTGGCGAGTGGGCCAACTACGAGCCCGCACTCGACCGCGCATACGCTCGAGCCAATTATAACCGCGCGCCTTGTCGAACACTTAAGCGCCGTAACCGCAAGCGACGTCGGCGACAGGATGACTCGGCGAATGGTTGGCGAGTTTGCATGTGGCATAGCTCACGACCGTTAGGGCACACACAATGGGTCCACACCAGAGAAGGCGCTACTCAGTAGCCAGTTCTCTAAAAGCAAGACGATACGTCAAGTTCTGGATCGCCTGCAGCTCGCACAGCCCGTGGTTCGATAGCCGGTGGTACTTGAGTCGCGACCAGACATACTCCGTAGGGTCGAGTTCCGGAGCGTGCAGCGGGAGCCATTCGATCGTGAGGCGACGATTCCGGCTACGCCAGAGGCGGACACGGGCGCGACGGTGAGCATTTAGCCAATCCCATACGAGGATGACGTTTTTACCCCGGCTCCCCAGCAACGCACACGGACACCAGATCCCTTCATCGGCCGCGATGTTCCGGTTCGGGTGCCGGTGCAAGTACAGCCCCATTTGCCGCCGTCGCGGGGAGATCGTGAGGGAACCGATGGCCGAGGACTTCCTGTGGCCGCGGGCACAGTCTCGCAGGATGGGCGTCTGCCCTCGCGGTGCCCAGGTGCGACGGACCGTGGGCAGCATGAGCAGGCCCGTTTCACCAACGAAAACGATGTGAACCCGCGTTCGTGCGGCGTTTTTTTTATACGCAGCCAGTCCTACGCCACCCACTGAGCAATCCCTTCTTCGTCCCGTTCGGTCGCCCCTGTCTCCGGCTCCTGGCGCGTCAAGCCCAGAGACGCCATCAGTCGTGGGATGTGCCTCGCATGTTAGCATACGGCTTAACCACGCTCCATTAGGTCTGCGATGCGGGGGCACGCAGACAAAGCCATGGAGAGACCTTTGGCCTTCGTTCCGTTTGACAGCTGTTGCGTCAGCCGCGGCCTTTGCAGGCAGGCGGAATAGTCCGCCAAGAGTATTCCGACACCACACGGAAGGGTACTTTGGGGTCGGGAACCCGGGTTTGGGGCGCTGAAAGTACTCGTCCGTGAGCGCGCAGCGGAGTATGCCGGCAGCTTGTTTGCCGGGCGGTCGAGCTGGACTGCCGCCTCGGCGCAGGTTTGGGCGACAAGTCCTGCGTCCCGCTCATGCGGTACGCTTCCCGCTCTCGTTCCATGCTTGCACGGTTGCCGTTCACACGTCTGGCGGATTCGGTTCGACGATGCCCCGTCTGCGGCAGGGAGATCGCCCGACGCCTCCTGTGTTCGCGTTCCTCTGCCCTTCCACGCGGTCCCATGTCCGAGTAGATCGGCGATCAACGATGCCTCCCTTTTGAAATGCAGAACTCAATACTACCACCAGGGCGCTGTGCAACCGCACTTCCAACAATGGCAAAGCAGCCAAGTGAACCAGCCATCACAAATAACATCAGACCTGTCCCAAGTGCATCCATTGGAAATCTTATACAGCTCATTCCCGGGGCAGCTTATGCCCTTATGGCCATCACATGCGCCGCAGTGCCCCGGCGGCAACGTGATATAGCCATCTGCGTCGCAGTCTGGGTGTCCTCCAGGGGTACCTTCGCTCTGGCAGCCCTCCTCTGGCCGAATTCGAAGTGGCATATTAAAGGGAGCACAGCAATGTCCCATTCCCTCCAGTCCCGACGGGTCGGTTCGACACGTGGGATTGCTACTAACGTAACAGTAAGAGTTCATTCCGTCTTTGAAACTAGTATTCGGGTCGAAGCCGTTTGCATTGACGCCGCTCGAAAAGGCTGCTGGATCCGGCTGAATAAACGTGTTCAGGGAGAGGCTGTAGATTCGACGGCGATTCTGGTAGTTGCGCACCTCGCAGTCCAAGTACAGCCCCTGATGCGCACGCGCAAACCGATTCGGGCTGGTTCGCCGGGCGGGCTGGCGCTGGACGTCGCTGTCGGTGGGGCTCAGGGCCGCGAAATCGAGGGTGTCCAGCACGTTGATCGTGCCGTTGTCGTCGTAGTCGAAGATGCGGCAGGCGCCGGTGGCCGTGCCGTAGCAGTTGGTCAGCTCGGTGCTGTCCGACGAATCCGTGTCCCCGTCGCCGTCGTAGTCGCCGTTCACGGTTTCCGTGTCGAACGTGGCGATGCCGTAGGGCGTGAGGCGGACGCGGTCCAGGACCTTGCCGTCGTAATCGACGGTGGAGGTCACGTTCCAGTTTGCGTCCTGAAGCACGTACATGGCACCACGTCCATCCCGCCACCAGCGGACGATCTCGTCCACGTACTGCGTGCCGTAGACCGTCCTTCCACCGATTCGACGCTCATGAACTCGACGAAGCACCCCTTGGAATCTCATTATCTATCACAACCGCCGATCCACACTCGGGACAGCGTGGCCGCACTAGGCCTTTCAACAGATAACCACAGTGCACGCAGCGTCCCGCCCGTTGCCGCCGTCGCCACACCACTGCTTTCCACCAGCCCGTGCTGCGCGCGCCTACCTGCCAAATGACAGCTATCCAGGCGCTCGCGTAGATGCCCCAGCGCAGCGCGCCTCCCACGTTAATCGTTCGCTTTGCGATCGCACCCTCCAAATCGCCGGATCGCATTTTTGCGACCGACTGTTTACTTACCTCAAGTTCGCAGTCAAACAACCCCGTCGTTTGTAACAATAAGCGGTTCCCGTCGTACGACACGTTGCGCAACCACACCGTCCTCGATCTACTTCCTCGTGGCCTCGACTCGAACGGATATAGCTTGCGCGGTCCGACAACGAGTTCGTCGAGGGAGACCGACCATAGTAGGCCAGTTGGGCCAAGAAGGCGAATGCGAGGCGCTCTTCTAGACTGGGCGCCAACGGGAGACTCGACCACGGTCACAATGTGCCCGTCGGGCGAGATGTATACCCACTCGCAACACACATTGTCGTGGTAGCGCGGCAATGCCATGGACCATGCGGAATTCCGAGTGTTGTCGCTGACCGCCTCGTACAGGCATTGACCGGGTAACGTGTCGTCGTACAGTGAAACGTGTACAGACCAAGAGCTGTCACTCGAGTACGTTGGGCCGGTCGGCGATGCCGAGTATCTGGGACAAAAGTTATCTCCAAGTGAAAGAACAACGATGATGACAAAGCCGAGAAGTAAAACGCCCGTTGACCGAACGCTATGCAGAGTCATACTTTGAATCCATAGCACGGCCATAAATCGCCGCGGGGCGATATCCGAGTGGACTCGCAGAACAGAAAATCGCCGTGAGCTTTCGGCCATTGACCGGGAACTGGGTCAGTTCCCCCGCCGATCCCAAAGACCATAATGTCGCCCGACAACGCTAAGCGCACTTGCCACTCTTCGAGCACTGCTCTAACAGCATTCACAGTTTACCATCCGGCATCCATGCTCAGTACGGCAACACTTTGCTTTTCCAGGGCAACTGGAGTCGTCTTCTCGCTCGTCCGTGGGTTCATCGCAACTGATGTTGCCTGAGCATTTTCCTTCACACGTCCCCTTCGTACAGCCGCTTTTCTTTAGCGCAGCTCGTAGGGCGTGTCCGGCCGACAGGTAGTCGCCAGCGGTGCACTTGTTCTTGCGATCCCAAAAGCTTGGGGCTCCCGTTGCACACACGCAATAGCTGTTTTCCTCAGGCAGTACATGGATGATGCATTTCTGAAGCCCCTCGGGATCGGCAAACGACACTGGATTCATCCCGAACGCGGCTTGGGGCGCGAGTCCGTCGGGATAGTTGGACTTGGCGAGGAACGCAGCATTTAGAAAGGCTTGCGGATCGCGCTGGAGATATCGACGCAGGGTAGCTAGTAATTGCCGATGCCGGTTCTGGTAGCTGAGCGTCTCTTGATCGAGGACGAGCCCCTGATGCGCAAATGGAAACCGATTCGGGCTGGTCCGCCGGACGGGCTGGCGCTGCACGTCGCTGTCGGTGGGGCTCAGGGCCAGGAAGTCGAAGAGGTCTGCCAGGTTGATCGTGCCGTTGTCGTCGTAATCGAAGATCCGACAGGCGCCGGTGGCCGTGCCGTAGCAGTTGCTCAGCTCGGTGCTGTCCGAGGAATCGGTGTCGCCGTCGCCGTCGTAGTCGCCGTTGATCGTCTCGGTGTCGAACGTGGCAATGCCGTAGGGCGTGAGGCGGACGCGGTCGAGGACCTTGCCGTCGTAATCGACCGTGGAGGTCACGTTCCAATTCGCGTCCTGAAGCACGTACATGGCACCACGTCCATCCCGCCACCAGCGGACGATCTCGTCCACGTACTGCGTGCCGTAGACCGTCTGGGTGACGACGTTCTCGGAGCCGTCCCTGGACTCCAGCAATTGCCACCTGCGATTATAGTAAAATCACCCGGCGGTCTGAAGAGCCGATGGACCCGTCAGGCCTGTGCCCGGCGGCCCCCGCCGCAGCCGAATACCCCCCGGAAACTCCCGCTCGCCGATCCTCGCCCCGCACGATCACAATTCGAACGCAAACCAACGCCGAATCGCGAAAGGTCCGCACAACACAACACACGGCCCCGGCGCGCTCCGGCTGAAGCTCAATGCCCGATGGCCGCACCCAGTCAGCCTACCACAGCCATCGAGTGGTCCGCTTCTCACCATCCCCTGCTCGCCTGATCCACTGCTCGACTGTTCGCGGCGCAGCCACCCGCCCCCCACTCCGTCAACTGCTCAACAGTTCTACCCTCCCCCTTCCAGCCCACTCGTCGGCTCGGCCGACGCCCGCGCCGAATCAATAGAGCGACTGTCAACGAGTGGTCGGCTTACCAAGTCGCACCGCCAGCAAACATTAGGTCGCCGATCGCCAACCGATGCTCGACCCCCCTCCGGCTGACGGCTGATGGCTGACGGCTGATGGCTCTATCGGCCCCGGGGGCCGATAAAATCAGCCACCAGGGATGCACTCACCTGTTCCAACTTTTCCAGGCAAATCCCGAACACCCCCCATGTTCTATAGGATGGAAAGGAGAAGCGCACCCGGACTGCGCGCCGCAGGGGGCATACACAAATGAGAAGACCATGGCCAACCCGCATCAGAGCCGGGAGCGCCAGCGACCGGACCCCGAGCACGGCCGAGCCGCAAGCGCCTGCCGCCCCAAAGCGCCGGCGCCAAACGAACCCAACACTGCAAAGGTCGTCAGTTCTCAGTGTTCAGTCGTCAGAGTTGCCCGCCACACGCCGCCCACCCCTCCCCGGCGCCGGCCACCACTCGAGCTTGCGATGGTCAAGAAACGAAACGAACCCAAGCTCCGCCAGAGTCTTCAGTTATCAGACCTGCGGACCCAGGCCGCCGACGGCTGCGCCACCCCGCGCGCCGGCGCCAAACGAAGCCACCCGAACTCCACGCCACAAGACCGCCCCCCGCCAGTAAGCCTTCGTCCCTTCGTCCCTCCGTCCCTTCGTCCCTGCCCCCGTCCCTCTCGCCCCTCCGTGCCCCCGAAGCTGTTCTCACCAAACGAACCCAAAACCGAGCCGGAAGCCACAACCCCCGCCACCCCAAACCGCCACGTTCCTGGCCACCGCCTCCGTGCCTTCGTGCCTCCGTGCCTTCGTGCCTTCGTGCCCCCGTGCCTTCGTGCCTTCGTGCCTTCGTGCCTCCCTCTATTCCAAACGAACCCAACGCAGAGCGCGTGGTCAGTCGTCAGTTTTCAGTTATCAGACGCCAGCCTTGCACGCCGCTCAGCGCCTCGAATGGCGGTTTGCCAGCCAGCCCCCCCGACAACCAAAGAACAAAACGAAGCCACCCGGAACCCCGCCCCCAAGACCCCGCCCCGCCGGCAAGCCTTGGTCCCTGTGTCCCTTCGTCCCTCCGTCTCTGTCCGTTTCCCGTCTGACGGCCCGACCCTGTCACACCATAATTATTCCTGTCTTGCTTTATGCCCATCCGTTAACGACATTTCCCTTGATGGCTCAGTCATATCCCATTCGGCGGGCGACGCGGCCGCAGGACGCAGCGATGTATCTCGATAAAGCGACGGCTCTCTCGCTCTATTTACTGCTGCGTGCCCGAGGAGCTACGGGCGTTTCGGCGAGATCCAGCGAGAGAGGGCTACACCGAGAAAGGAGTCATGATCGTGTGGACGGCATCGCCAAGCCGTAGCAAGTCCTTCTGCGACCTTCGGCATCCCTTAGCCGCGCATTGCGGAGAGGTGCTCGGCGATCTGCACGGCGTTCAACGCCGCACCCTTCCGCAACTGGTCGCCGCAGACAAAGAGCTCGACCCCCCTACCATCCGGCCGGCTGATGTCCGACCGAATCCGCCCCACGAGCACCTCGTCCCGGCCGCTGGCATCCACCGGCATCGGAAAACGGCCCGCCTGCCGATCATCCACAACGCGCACCCCTTCGGCACTCTCCAACACCGCCCGCACAGCCTCCGGCGTCACCGGCTCATCAAACTCGAGATTGACCGACTCACTATGAGCCCGAAGGATCGGAACACGCACACACGTCGCCGCAATCGCCAGCCCCTCCTCATGAAGAATCTTCCGCGCCTCATCAACCATCTTGCGCTCCTCGACGTTGTATCCGTCCTCCCCGATAGCCGAATCGTGGCTGAACAGATTGAACGCAATCGGATGTGGAAACGCCGCGGGAAGAGCATCCTTCCCATCCAGCCGGGCGCGCGTCTGCGCTACCAGCTCATCCATCGCCCGCTTCCCGGCCCCACTCGCCGCCTGGTACGTACTGACCACGATCCGCCGCACCGGAAACACCCGGTGAATTGGAGCCACAGCCATCAACAGAACAATGGTCGAGCAATTCGGATTGGCGATGATCCCGTTATGACGATCGAGGTCGCCGCCGTTGATCTCAGGGATGACCAGCGGAACCTCGGCATCCATCCTGAACGCCGACGAATTGTCCACCACCACGCCACCCGAACCCGTGACGGCCGCGGCAAACTCGCGGCTCACCGAAGCCCCCGCGCAAAAGAAAGCAAGGTCCGCCTCCGCAAGCCGCCCCAGCGTCACCGGCTTAACCAGCAGGTGCCCCTGCCCCATTTCGACGCTTCTTTCGCAACCCTTGTTGGACGCGAGACAAGACCATCGCCCAGCAACGAAGTTTCGTTCCTGAACGATCTGGATCAGCTCCCGACCCACCGCGCCGGTCGCGCCGACAACTGCGACATGCTCGAAACGGCTCATGACTGGCTCAGAGTCCTGAAAAAACGAATATGCCCGATGTTTACACACTACAGCAGCAACCACTCAAGATCAATTCCGCGACACCGCCGATCATACCCTCCCGACATCAGTCGGCTCCTCCGCCGCCCCGCTTCAAGGGGGCTTGACTGCCGTTCGGCCGTATTGCTAGACTACCGCCTCGCTTGAGGCGCTCCGGCTGGATGACCGGCACGACTCCGCGGACGCGATGGTGCCTTTCGCCTGCGATGGACTGAAAGGCGACGGATGCCCGATCCGCCACAAAGGAAGCTGCCGCCCTGGACCAGACTCGCCACGATCGGTGTGGAATACGCCGCCGCGGTCGCCGGGTTCGGCCTCATCGGCTGGTGGATCGACACCAAGTGGGACTCGAGCCCCTGGGGCGCGCTGATTGGAGCAGCCCTGGGGTTGATCGGCGCGACGTATAACCTCCTGCGCGAGACCCTGAACCTGGTCAACCCGCCGCGCCGAAAACCAGCCGAACGTGACGAAGACGAGCGGGGTCGCTGAAGCGGTCAACAACCCCGCGGGTGGAAGAATGCCGCCAAGGTCGTTTCGACAAGAATACCTCAAACTGGCAACCGTCAGCCTCCTGTGCGCTGCATGCCTCGCACTCGTCGGCTACCTCGCCACCCGAACCATGACGATCCAACATGGCTTGGCCAGCATGCTGCTGGGCATCGGGGTCAGCCTCGCCGCGGGCCTCGTCGGCGCCATTCCCGTGGGCATGGCCGCCGGACAACCCGCCGATAAGGCTCCGGTCGCCATCCTCACCGGCACCGCGCTGCGCTTTCTCCTGGTCCTGCTCGGCGTGGTTCTCATCCTCATCAGCGGAGCGGTCCATCGCAAAGCATTCATCATCTGGGTGGTCATCAGCTACCTGATTCTTCTTCTCGTTGATACGCTCGTGACGGTGACAAGCCTCAAGGCCGCCCGGGAGGACGCCGAATGACACCGCTGCTCGCCTCCGGCGACCCGCTCAACCACGTTTACCAGTGGATCTACCTCAAAGTCGGCGAGGGACACTTGGGGTTCACCATCCTCTCGAACCACGTGATCATGCAGTTCGTCGCGGTCGCGTTACTCCTCCTGCTGATTCCCCGATTTGCTCGTTTGCACGACTCGGGCGACCCCGTGACGGACCTGACGCCCCGCGGTCCCACCAACTTCATCGACAGCATCTGCGCCTACTTCCGCGAACAAGTGGCCCGCCCGATCCTCGGCGACGAATACACCGACCGATTCATCCCGTTCATCTGGTCCACGTTCTTCTACGTGCTGACCGTCAACCTCCTCGGCCTCATCCCGCTCGAACCGCTCACCCGATGGTTCACACGCGGCGCGTTCGAAGTCGAGCACGGCATCGGCGGCACCGCAACGGGCAACATCTTCGTTACAGCTACGCTCGCCGGCGTCACCTTCGCCATGGTCGTTGTGAACGGCCTCCGGCTGGGCGGCACGCACTATCTCGCCCATTTCTGTCCGGGACCGATTCTGCTGGCCCCGTTGCTGATCCCCGTCGAGATCATCGGCCTGATCGCGAAGATGTTCGCACTGTGCATCCGACTCTTCGCCAACATGGTCGCCGGGCACGTCCTCTTAGCGGTCCTGGCCGGTTTCATCGCGACGCTCTACCACGCCTACGGAGCCGCAGCCGCCGGCGGCGTAGGAATCCTCATCGTCCTGACCAGCGTCGCATTCAACTTCCTCGAGATCTTCGTCGCCTTCCTCCAGGCGTTCATCTTCACGTTCCTGACGACGCTGTTCATCGGTCAGGCCATCGTGTTCCACCACAACGGCCACGAACACGAGGAGGCGGCGCACTGACAAATGAATCATAAATCGCCATGCCCGGAAGGCCGGGGGCGAGTCGGGTCATGAGGCGTGACTGCGATGGCGAACTGACGAGGTTGCCGTTCCCCCGCGGCGACAACAGGACAAAGGACAAGAATCGATGCGACCCAACAAGAATCTGCTCTATCTGCTGCTCATTGTCGGCGCCGTTGTACTCGTGGGAGCCGACGCCGCTTACGCCCAGGACACCGAGGCCGAAGGCCGCTGGTTCACCACCGTCGCCGCCAAAGCGCTGGGCGGCGGAATCGGAGCCGGACTCGTCGTAATGGGCGGCGCCGCCGGCATCGGACGCGTCGGTGGAAGCGCCGTCGAGTCCATGGCCCGACAGCCCGAGGTGGCGGGCAACGTCAGCACCGCCATGATTATTACCGCGGCGATGATCGAAGGCGCCACGCTGTTTGGCGTCCTGGGATGCTTCATCGCCCTGATCTCCTGACCGCGCCGGCGGACCGTAAGAACCGACAGAACGGCGGCGCGCCGGGCACCTTCCGAACACCCGCGCGCGTCGCCCAAAACGAAACAGACAAACATGCCAAGACCAAGCTGGTTCACGATTACGGTGATGATCGCCGCGGCATGCTGGGTCGGCAGCCCAGCCCTCGCGCAGCCCGGCGAGGTTGAACACGAGCCCGCTCCCGCTGCCTCGCACGGGGAGGAAGCTCAACCGCACGCCGCAGACGCCGAAGCCGCGCACGGCGATGAGCATGGCCACGATGGCCCGTCGCTGTTCACCGGAGACCTGGGAAACATCTTCTGGTCCCTCGTGACCTTCGGCCTCGTGATCTTCTTCCTCGGACGCTTCGCATGGGGACCGCTCCTCAAGGCCCTCAAGAAACGCGAGGACTTCATTCGCGAGTCCCTCGCTGAAGCCAAGAAGGAACGCGAGGAGGCCGAAGCAAGGCTCAAGGAATACGAGCAGAAGATCACCGCCGCCCGCGACGAGGCCACGGCGATCGTCGAGGAAGGCCGGCGCGACGCGGAGGTCGTTCGCCAGCGTATAGAGCGCGAAGCCCGCGCCGAAGCCGACGCCATGGTCAAACGGGCGCGCCGCGATATTGAAATCGCCCGCGACACCGCCGTCAGTGACATCTACCGCATCGCTGCCAATCTGGCGACCGACGCGGCCGGGCGTATCATCCGCAAGGAACTGTCGCCCGACGACCACAAGGAGCTTATCGAAGAGTCGATCAAGGGCATCCCGGAACGACCTTCGAGCAACTGAGTGAAAAGCAGCGGGGCCGCCGACGCGACGAGAAGCTGTGCCCGCTCGATGAGAGGTAACCGCCGTCATGCAGCCCGTTGATGAAGTCGGAGTCGCGATCGCCGGAGTCTACGCCCGCGCCTTGCTCGACATCGCCGACAAAACCGGCGCAGCGGATACCGTTCGGGAGGAACTGGACGGGCTCACAACACTGGCGAATCGCGACTCAGCCTTCGCGCACTTCCTCGAGAGCACCGTCATCGACGTCGATCAGCGGCGGGCATCGCTCGAAAAGATGTTCCGCGGCCGCCTGAGCGACCTCGTCCTCGATACCTTGCAGGTCCTCAACCGCAAGGACCGCCTGATGCTCCTCGAAGAGGTAACCAGACAATACGTCCTCGCCCTCGAAGAGAGCCGGAACGAGGTCGAAATCACCGTCACGACCGCAAAGCCGCTCGATGAGAATTCGCGAACCGAGTTGATGGAGGCCCTCAAACGGCACACCGGCGCCGAACCGGTCGTCACCGAGAAAGTCGACGAAGATCTGATCGGCGGCATGATCGTCCGCGTCGGCGACGAAAAAATCGATTTCTCCGTCGCCACCAAACTGCGACGGCTTCATCAAATGCTGCTCGAGCGAGCCTCGCACGAGATTCACAGCGGCCGGCACTATTATGAGGGCGCGTAACTTCGCAGAGAAACGCCAATGAAATTCAAAGTCGACGAGATCTCCAGCGTTATCCAAGAGGAAATTCAGCAGTATCGCAGCGAGGTCGACATCGCCGAGGTCGGTCGGGTCATCTCCGTCGGCGACGGCATCGCCCGCGTTTACGGGCTGAGAAACGCCTTCGCCTCTGAACTCATCGAGTTCGAAGGCGGCCAAATGGCCCAGATCCTCAACCTTGAGGAGAACTCCGTCGGGGCCGCCATCCTCGGCGACTACCTCAAAATCAAGGAGGGCGACGAAGTCCGCCGCACCGGTCGACTCCTCAGCGTCCCCGTCGGCGATCAGCTCGTCGGCCGCGTCGTCGACCCGCTCGGAAGACCGCTCGACGGACGCGGCGTCGTCGAGACGCCCCACCGCAGGCCGCTCGAAGTCATCGCCCCCGGAATCGCCGGCCGACAGCCCGTCAACCAGCCGCTCCAGACCGGCATCAAGGCCATCGACAGCATGATCCCCATCGGCCGCGGACAGCGAGAACTCATCATCGGCGACCGCAAAACGGGCAAAACGGCCATCGCCATCGATACGATCATCAATCAGAAAGGCGGCGACGTCATCTGCGTCTACGTCGCCATCGGCCAGAAAGAATCCACCGTCGCCAGCGTCGTAAACGTCCTCCAGGAACACGGCGCGATGGACTACACCATCGTCGTCTCGGCCAGCAGTTCCACCCCGGCTCCGTTGCAGTTCATCGCCCCGTACGCCGGCTGTGCGATGGCCGAGTACTTCATGTACGAGAAGGGCGGGCACACCCTGTGCATCTACGACGACCTCTCCAAACAGGCCGCCGCCTACCGGCAGATGTCGCTCCTGCTGCGCCGTCCACCCGGCCGCGAAGCCTATCCCGGAGACGTCTTCTACATCCACAGCCGCCTGCTCGAGCGATCATGCAAGCTGGCCGAGCGACGCTACGTCGTCAAGCAGGGCGCCCCCGAGGACACCCGCGAAGGCGTCGACGGAAAGAGCTACTTCGGCGTACCCGGCATCAAGGAGGTCGACGCTGCCTTGAAGGAACTCGGTGAGGCCGAACACGAAATCCGCGTCGATCCCACAAGCGGCGGCTCGCTCACCGCCCTGCCGATCATCGAAACGCTCGAGGGCGAGGTTTCCGCCTATATCCCGACCAACGTCATCAGCATCACCGACGGACAGATCTACCTCGAACCGGACCTCTTCTTCGCAGGCGTCAGACCGGCCGTCAACGTCGGTATCAGCGTCTCCCGCGTAGGCGGCAACGCCCAACGCAAGGGCATGAAGAAAATCGCCGGTTCGCTCAGGCTGGACCTCGCCGCCTTCCGTGAGCTCGAGGCGTTCGCCCAGCTTGGTACCGACCTTGACGCCGCCACGCAACGAAGGCTCGACCGCGGCCGGCGCATGGTCGAGCTGCTCAAGCAGCCCCAATATCAGACCTACAACGTCAATGAGCAGATACTCAGCATCTTCGCCGGAACCCAGGGCTTCTTGGATGACCTGCCGCTCGACCAGGTCCTCGACTTCGAGTCGGCCATGCTGCGGCACTTTCACGACGAGTTCCCTGAAATAAGCGAAGAGCTGGAACGGACCGGCCTCTTCGAAGAGGAATTGATGGAAAAGGTCAGAGAGATCATTCGGAACTTCAAGACCAACTATCTGGCCAGGAGCGAGACGGCAACCGCGGGTGCGTAGGCGCCTCGCGCTTGTTCAAACCACACGGTGGACTGAAACGATGGCAAAAGCTCGTGCGATCGCCCAGCGACGCAAAGCCGTCAACAACATCAAGAAGATCACGCACACGATGCAGTTGATCGCGACGGCCCGCTTCCAGCGGTCGCTCAACCGCGCCATCGGAACGCGCCCCTACACCGACAAGATCACCGAACTGGTGCAGCAGGTCTCCCAGGCCGGCGGCTCCGTTTCCCACCCTCTCTTGAACAAGAACGAGGACGTGAAACGACGCGCCGTGTTGTTGATCACGTCCAAACGAGGCCTCTGCGGGGGCTACAATGCCAACCTCATCCGCACGGCCACGTCCCTGATGAACCGCAATCACGATGCCGGGTACGAGACCGATCTCCACGTCGTGGGGAAAAAAGGCGTCTCTTATTACCGATTCCTCGGCCGCGAGATCGAAAAGACCTATCCCGAACTGCCGGATGCGCCCTCTTTCGCCCAGGTCGAGCCGATCGCCGTGAGCTTCATGCGCGATTACGAAGCACGCCGATACAACGCCGTGGACCTGGTCTACATGAGGTTCATCTCGGTCGCGCGGCAGCAGCCGGACGAGTTGAGGCTCCTTCCGATCGAAGCGGTCGAAGCAGCCCCGCCCGAGGACGGGACCGCAGAAGCCGACGCCGAAACCCGCATCGGCGGCGAAATCCAATACGATTTCTCGCCCGAACCCGAGAAATTGCTCGCCGAATTGCTGCCGGTAACCGTCAAGGTGCGCCTGTTCCAGTGCTTCTGCGACGCGGTCGTCAGCGAAAACGTGGCCCGAATGGTCGCTATGAAGGCCGCGACCGACGCCGCCAACGAAATGACGCGAATGTTGTCCCAGCGCTTCAACCGCGCCCGGCAGACCCAGATTACCATGGAGCTTCTCGACATCATGGGCGGGGTGGAGGCCCTTAAGTAGCAATCCCACGGGAGTAAACTATGAGCGACACCAACGGAAAGAAAGTCGGCAAGGTGGCCCAAGTCATCGGCTCTACCCTCGATGCGGAATTCAGCGAAGACGCCCTACCCGATATCTACAACGCCCTGCACGTGGAGGTCGCCAGAACCGTCGGCGGCAAGGCCGTCAAGGAACGCCTCTGGTGCGAAGTCGCCCAACACCTCGGTGGCGGACGAGTCCGCGCCATCGCCCTCGGCTCGACCGACGGCCTGCAGCGCGGCGCCCAGATCGTCGATACCGGCGACCCCGTCTCCGTTCCCGTGGGAATGCCCACGCTCGGACGCGTCTTCAACCTGGTCGGCGAGCCCATCGACGGCCGCGGGCCGGTCGACACGTCCAAGAGAATGCCGATTCACCGACTCGCACCCGAGTTCGCCGATCTGACACCGAAGACCGAAATCATGGAGACCGGAATCAAGGTCATCGACCTGCTGGCCCCCTTCGTTCGCGGCGGAAAGATCGGCCTTTTCGGCGGCGCCGGCCTCGGCAAGACCGTTATCATCCAGGAAATGATCGCTCGCATCGCCCGAGAGCACAGCGGATACTCCGTCTTCGCCGGAGTCGGTGAACGGACCCGCGAGGGCAACGACCTTTGGATCGAAATGCAGGAGGCCGAGTTCAAGGACAACGAGGGCAACGTCAAGAAAGTCATTGAGCACACCGCCATGGTCTTCGGCCAGATGAACGAGCCGCCCGGCGCACGACTCCGCGCCGGACTTTCCGCCCTTACGATGGCCGAGTTCTTCCGCGACGAATCCGGCCAGGACACGCTCCTGTTCATCGATAACATCTTCCGCTTCTCGCAGGCCGGTTCCGAAGTGTCCGCGCTGCTAGGCCGAATGCCTTCCGCGGTCGGCTATCAGCCCACCCTTGGCACCGAAATGGGCGAGTTGCAGGAGCGCATCACTTCGACCAACAAGGGCGCGGTTACGTCGGTGCAGGCGATCTACGTGCCCGCCGACGACCTCACCGACCCGGCCCCCGCGACCACGTTCACCCACCTCGACGCCTTCATCGTGCTAAGTCGAGGCATCAGCGAAAAAGGCATCTACCCGGCGATCGACCCGCTCGGATCGTCCTCCCGGATCGTCGATCCCCAGTACGTCGGCGAAGAGCACTACCAGGTCGCTCGCCAGGTCCAGGGAATCCTCCAGCGATACAAGGAACTGCAGGACATCATCGCTATCCTCGGCGTCGACGAATTGAGCGAGGAGGACAAGCTGGTCGTCGCCCGAGCACGCAAGATCGAGCGTTTTCTTTCCCAGCCGTTCTACCTTGCCGAGCAGTTCACCGGCTTTGCCGGCAAGTACACGCCCATCGCCGACACTATTCGCTCGTTCAAGGAAATCTGCGAGGGCAAGTGGGACAACCTGCCCGAATCCGCGTTCATGTACGTTGGAGCGGTCGAGGAAGCCGCCGAAAAGGCCAAGACGCTCTGACCCGAAGGAGAAAACGCACCGGCTAGGCACCATGCCGCACCATGGCGAGTTGAATCGCCCAAAGGACCCTGATCGATGGCTGATGTCAAAACACTTCATTGCAGCCTGCTCACGCCCGATCGTCAGGTGCTGGACTGCGACGCCTCCTTTGTCGCCATCCCCGCCCACGACGGCGAGATCGGTTTCCTCAAGAACAGGGCGCCGCTGCTGTGCAAGCTCGGTCTTGGCTCGGTCCGGGTAGAATCAACCGAAGGAGACCATCGCTACCTGATCGGCGGCGGCTTCGCCCAAATGCTCAACAACCAACTGACCATCCTCACCGAGCACGCCGAAGACGTCGCCGACATCACCGCGGACGATGCTCGCAGACAACTCGACGAGGCCCTCGCCATGCCCGCCACCGACGAGGCCACCCGCCACGCCAGACAGATCGCGGTCGCCCGCGCCAAGGCGCGCCTCCGCGCCGCCCGCACCCGCACCTAAGTCCGGCAGGGACGAAGCGAGAACAGCCCAGCGATTCAGGGCCTGTCGATTTAATCGGTCTCGATCAAATCAACACCCCTTCGATCGCTTGGCGCGCACCCCAAACCCACAGGGTTCGGGGGCACGAAAGTCGCAATCCGTGCATGCGATCGAGAATAAATCGACAAGCCCTTCATCGCTGGCATGAAAGGCTTGGGTAATACTGGAGTCCCGGAGGGACGACTGAATGCGGTCGTTCCGCCAGTCACCCCGAGCCCCGGTCCGTCTGATGTTCGACGCATCGCCATCACCGCATCACAGAGCGATTCGCGGGTGCCCCACACGCACATCCGCCGGCTCGATTAAGCTTTGGCCTCCACGCGAATCAACCGATAACCCTGTGACCGATGAACCGCGTTGTATCTACAAATACTGCATTGGCTTTCGAGGCGCGGACATGACAATTGCGTTGGTTGGCGACAACTGGTGGCGGCAAGCCTGCGAAGCAACCGGACACCCCTTTACCCTGCTATCCCCGCCCGTGACCGAGCCACAACGCCCGTACGTCGCAAACATTGACGCGCGCACCCAAGCAGCCCAAGCCTGGCGCAGACAGTTGGTCGAAACCCAACCCGAATTCATCCTCGATAACGGCGGCACCGGCCTGGCGTTCGGGCCGCCGACGAGCGAGGAAGCCGATCTCTCACTGTGGCACGAGACCCAAGGCGTGCCGCTGGCCTCCCATCTGATCGACCCCCTGGCCCTCGTCCTTCGTGAACTCCCCTGGAGCGTCGCTTGGCAGAGCCTCCAGTCCAGCCACTGGTTCAAGTTCGTATGGGACAAGTCGCAGACCGACGAACTCATTCGCTTCGGCATTCCCAACGTTTTCTATCTTCCGATGGCCGCCCCCGATCGCGAGTACTCCACCAAGCCGCTCGACCCGGGCGCGATCGACTCCGTGGTTTCGTTCGTCGGCGGCCAGAACACCTCCTACTTCCACCCCCAACACCCCGTGAACGGAAGCATGCTGCTGGCCGGCACGCTGGCCAGCGCCGTTCGCGCCGACCTGAGCGATCTCACGTTCTTCGGCACCTACTTCGACCTTTACGGCCTGGACGCGCCGCCGTCGCCCGACCACGATCTACAATCGGCCGCCCGAAAGGCGCACGATTACTTCGCACACAAGCTCTTCTACCATGCCTGCTCCTGCATCCGGCAGCGCGACCGCTTCGTGCTCTTTCTGAAACGCCAGCTTGGCGAAACGTTCACACTCATCGGCCAGGGCTGGGACACCGCCTACGGACTCGACTGCCGCCCGCAACTGCCGACCGCGGACGACTACTTCAATCACTTCCGCCGGACGGCCATCAACCTGAACTTCGTCAACGGCAACTCCGACAGCGGCTTGAACATGCGGCACTTCGAGATCACCGCCGCGGGCGGCTTCATGCTCTGTGGCCACATGCCCGAGATCGACGACTTTTTCGCCGTCGGCACCGAATGCGACACCTTCCGCAACGAGCAGGAGCTGCTCGAGAAAATCCGCTATTACTTAGAGCACCCCGAACGCCGCGTCGAAATCGCCCAAGCGGGCCAGCGACGTACGTTAGGACAGCATCTATACAGCCATCGATTGAAGCACCTGGCGGAGGTCGTGCAGAAGCAGGCAAGCGCTCCTCACTTCGTGCAGGATGGCCGCCCACATATGACCGCTCTGTAACCGTCGCGGTACTGCTCGGCGCGACACAGGCGGGTCTCTCGCCTTTCCGAGCTGCGAACGTGAGGGAGCGGACCTGGACGACGGCACCGCTTCCTGACGGGCGCGGCTCGGAAAAGACCGCACTCCTGCCATTTCGTCGCATTCCACCTGCAACGCCGCGTCGAACGCCAGTCCGCAGGACTAACCGGTCCCGACGGGACGGTTGGGGTCGGTGATCCAATCGGACCACGAACCGGGATAAAGCCGAGCCTCCCCCAAGCCCGCAAGCGCGTAAGCGAAGACATTCCGCGCGGCCGTCACACCCGAACCGCAGTAGAACACGGTTCGCTCCGCAGGCGTGTCGCCAAGAATCCCCTTGAAGCGCTCTCGCAGCGCCTCCGGCGACAGAAACCGACCATCGCTGCCGACGTTCTCACGATGCGGCGCGTTGACGGCGCCGGGAATATGACCCGCGACCGGATCGATCGGCTCGACTTCACCGCGATACCGCTCCGGCGCACGGGAATCGGCGATCCGCCATCGACGATCTTTCATCCGCTCCGCAACGTCTTCGGCGGTTACAACCAGATCATTCCGCGGCCGCGGCTCGAACGTTCGGGGCGCCCGTTGCTCGACGCCGGATCGAACGGCTCTGTTCTCTGCGATCCACTGGGGCCAGCCGCCGTTGAGCACGACAACGTCGTCATGCCCCAGCCAGCGGAGCATCCACCACAGCCGGGGTGCCATGGCGAGACCGGCGTCATCGTAAGCGACGACGCGCACCTTCCTGTCCACGCCCCAACTCGACAGCGTTCTTACGAACGCATCAATATCAGGCAGGGGGTGGCGGCCTGTTTGACCCGGCACAATCGGGCCGGTGAGGTCCTCGTTCAGATGGGTGTAGATGGCACCGGCAATGTGACTCTTGAGGTACTCATTGCGCCCGCGCTCCGGCTCCTTGAGCGAGAATCGGCAGTCGATGACGGCCCAGTCGGGATTCTCCAGGTTCTCAGCAAGCTCGCGGCACTCGATCAGCGTGGAGGTTGACATGCAAAGATGCTACACGCTGCCCAGCCGATGGTCACGCGAAGTCGTACGTCATTGCAAAGACCGATCTTCGGTTATGATGGCGCCCCAGTCGAAGGAGCCTCGCATGGATTTGATTCGAATCAGCCGGGCGCTCGTGAAAGCGCTGAAACCGCTCCGGTTCGGACCGCCAGTGACGCACGTATACAGCCCACTGGAATACGCCCGGGCCTCGTACGAGTGCTACGTCAAACGGTTCGGCCGGGGCGAGAAAGAAGTCGTCATGTTCGGAATGAACCCCGGCCCGTGGGGCATGGTCCAGACCGGCGTCCCCTTCGGCGAAGTCTCAATGGTTCGAGACTGGCTCGGGATCCGGGAAAAGATTGGCAAGCCGGAGCGCGAGCACCCCAAACGCCCGGTCGGAGGCCTGTCCTGCGGCCGCAGCGAAGTCAGCGGACTGCGCATCTGGGGCTGGGCCCGCGACCAGTTCGGCATGCCGGAGCGGTTCTTCGAACGATTCTTCATCGCCAATTACTGCCCGCTCGCTTTCCTCGAAGAGAGCGGCCGCAACCGCACGCCCGACAAGCTGCCCATGAACGAGCGGCGGCCATTGATGGAGGCGTGCGACAAGGCCCTGCGCCAGGCCGTGGACTGCCTCCAGCCACGATGGGTGATCGGAGTGGGCGGGTTCGCGGAGTCGCGGGCTCACGAAGCCCTGAACGCCTCAAACGTGAACATCGGCCGGATCCTGCACCCCAGCCCGGCAAACCCCGAAGCCAACCGCGACTGGGCAAAGAAGGCGACAAAGCAGTTCAAAGACCTGGGGATCAAGGTTGGCTAGGTGTCGGTGCCACCAATGGCGGAAGCACAGCCGGAAATCCTGATCGAAGTCTACTGCCAGGAGTGCGGCTACAACCTCCGTGGCCTGACCGGCGATCGCTGCCCCGAGTGCGGCTATTCGCTCGACGCGATCCGCTCAACCGAGCCGGCCCTGCCTTGGTCGCACCGTGACGAGATCGGCTGGTTCCGCGCCTACTGGGCCACCATCCGGATGGTGATGTTCCGCCAGCGGCGTTTCTGCGACGAAATGGTCCGCCCGGTCAGCTTTCCCGACGCCCAGCGCTTCCGATGCCTGACCGTGGCTCACGCCGCGCTGCCGTGGGCCGTTGTACTCATCGCGGCCTACCTGGTCTCATGGCGGCACATGTCGCCTGATGAACTGCCCGATGTCTTGCTGCGGTCGCCATGGTTCCCCGTCGTACTGCTGGTGTGCCTGCTGCTCTTCCTCGCAGCCGCCACCGGCGTCCCAAGCTACTTCTTCCACCCGAAATCGATCCCGCTCGCCGTCCAGAATCGGGCCGTCGCCATGAGCTATTACGCCAGCGGCCCCCTCGCCGTCTCAGCCGTCCCCGCCGCCGCAGCCCTGCTCGCGATTCTCCTTCCGAGCGACGCGGACTCGTGGCGGATAGGCCTGGCCATCTTTGCGATCACCTTTCCCGCCGGTCAGATCGCGGCCTGGTGGCTGGACCTGATCCACATCGCCGCCCGAACCATGCGGCGAAGACGCCTGCGCGTCGAGGCATTGGGCCTGGCAGTCCCCATCCTTTGGTACGTCCTGGCCGCCATCATCTTCGTCGGCGTCCCGCTGATCGTCCTGTACGTCCTACTGATCGCCATCACCCTCTTCTGACCGAAGCATCTCGGTCGGAAGGTCCTCAGCCTTCGAGGGCCGCGCCCCGTCAAGAAAGAAAACCTCGTCCGCCTTGTGATAGTCGATGTGTCCGAATTCGGATACTACGCGCCCGCCGTCGTCGATGCCGTTCTCACCAACGCTGTAGAGAATCGGGCGGTCCCGGTGCGGCAGGTAGCCGAACGGCCGCCGGTCAGCCGCAAAAGGATCGGACGGCAGATCATCCAGATACTCCGGGACGAGCACGTCAAGCACTTCGGGAAGCTCTCCGTGGTCCATAGCGTAGAGCCGCAGCGCAAGTCCCAGGGCGGCCATGCGCCGATGCGCCAGCCCACGAAAATGCAGCAGTGCGGAGCGGTCGAGGGCGGGGAACATCGTGAAGGTCACCGGGCGGCGGAGCTTGTCAAGTCCGCTGAAGTCGGCCGGGCTCGGCGGAATGGTCGCCACAGCCTCCGGCCACGTTGGCTGGCTTACCACGTTGGCCCATGCGGTGAATTCTTCGCACATTTCCAGAGCGTCGAGCTGTAACAACGGAGCGAACATCCGCTGGGTCGCTCTCTCGATCGGCGAAGGTCCTGCAGGTGCTCTCCAGCTCAAACTCGAGAAAGTAATCTTTCCGGAGGCCAGCAGCCGACACGTGTCAATTGCCATGATCGTGCGCTCGAAAAAGTACCCCTCGCGTGCGGCACTGATCAACTCGCTTTCTTCGAGTAAGCGGGCGATGAGTTCCTTGACGGATCCGCGCGCAGCATAACGCGGGTCGCCAACGCGGGCGTCCGAATCCCCAGCCACTCGCAGTTCATCCAGCAA
Source organism: uncultured Phycisphaeraceae bacterium (assembly GCA_964574815.1). Lineage (GTDB taxonomy): Bacteria > Planctomycetota > Phycisphaerae > UBA1845 > UBA1845 > CAZNPL01. Next base: position 77,598 of record CAZNPL010000023.1, on the reverse strand, counting down.
GACTTCGATCACATTCACGCTAACGCCCGTGACGCTTATCGCGACCAAGTGACTGATCAAAGAAGGCCCCCGATCGATCGCCGACCCCAGGCGCATGAGATCGAGGAGCCTCTCAATCGCCGCCTCGTGCTCGCCCGCGTGGTACTCGTAAAGCGCCGCACTGCCGATAAGCTTGGCCAGTCGGCGCTGCGGTCCAAGCGTTGGAATCAAAGCAGTCAACATCGGGCTTCGAGGCCGGGTCCCCCAATCCGCTGCTGGAAGATTGCGGGCCAGATGCGCAAGTTCGAGTTGCTTTGCGTTCGCCGCGACCCATGCCCGCAGATCAGGCAGGTGCTCGGCCACGTCGGTTGAAAACCTCTCGTTCACGACATCAAGTGTGACATTCGGGGGCGTGACGATCGCGTTGGCGGCTTGCATATAAACAAGCGCCGCGTTGTCTTCGTCATCAATCGGCGGAGGGTCGAAGTCCTCCGGATCGACGGGCTGCCCGGCGGCCCTGTAACGGTCGAGCTGGGCCTCGAATCGGTTTTCCGCAACGTGGCCCCACCACAGCCGCAGCAGTAGCAGCAAGACGAACAGTGCCAGCACGCCCAGCACAATGCGCTTCAGCCACCAATACCGTGGCGGAATCGCACGGTCCCCATCGGGCGCCGCGCCCTGCGTCGTCAATGACTGCGTAGTTTCAGACTTTCCGCCGTTCACGTTCACATCCTACGCAATCACGCCAGTCCGCGCCGGCGGCGTATTGCCGCTCTCACACCGACAGAATCTGTACCACCACGGCCATCGTGAGCAAGCCGGCGATGATCAAAACGCTGACCGCCACCGCAGCCCTGCTCGCGATTCTCCTTCCGAGCGACGCGGACTCGTGGCGGATAGGCCTGGCCATCTTTGCGATCACCTTTCCCGCCGGTCAGATCGCGGCCTGGTGGCTGGACCTGATCCACATCGCCGCCCGAACCATGCGGCGAAGACGCCTGCGCGTCGAGGCATTGGGCCTGGCAGTCCCCATCCTTTGGTACGTCCTGGCCGCCATCATCTTCGTCGGCGTCCCGCTGATCGTCCTGTACGTCCTACTGATCGCCATCACCCTCTTCTGACCAAAGCATCTCGGTCGGAAGGTCCTCAGCCTTCGAAGGCCGCGCCCCGTCAAGGAAGAACACCTGGTCGATCATGTAATAGTCCACGCTATTGCGGTCGTTCATGTCAACGGCTCCACCCTCGTCGATTCCATTTTCCCCTACGCTATAGAGGATCGGGCGCTCGTTGTCGGGTAGATAGCCGAATTCGCGCTCGCTCACGGCAAACGGATCGCCCGGCAACTCGTCAAGGTAGTCCGGAACTAGGGCTTTGAGTAACTCGGGCAGGGCACCATGATCATGCCGGTACAGCCGCAACGCGATGGCGATGATGGCCATCCGTTGATCGGCGACCGCGCGAAAGTGCAGGACGGCTGGCCGCCGCATGAACGGAAGCAGCATTCTCGACAAGGGATGCTGTAAAGACTCGATTCCTTTGGATAAAGAAGGATCGCGCGGAGCGGCCTCAGCAGCTACGGGCCACGTTGGTTTGCTCACTGCTTCCGCCCAGGTGGTAAGGTGCTGGCACATCTTGAGTGCGTCGAGCATGATTAGCGGCCCGAGCGGATAGACGGCGGCTCGCTCCGGGAGTGAGGCCGGCGCGGGTGCTCCGCCGCCCATCGTCGAGAATAGCCCGATTGGTCCTAACCGCCCTGTCGTTGCTAGGTCCACCGTGTCAATCATCATGGCACGCTCGAAGAAACATACCGTCCGTGCCGCAGCGGTCATGTTGGTCTCATCTTGCAATGCAGCGATCACGCTCTCGAGTTGCGCGCGTGTGTCGCTGGGCACCAAAGCGGAATGTGCTTCGAGCTTATTCTCGATGACCAGATTGGGCAGGATCGCTTCGACGGTGCGTATCACCATGTCTCTCAATGCGATGGACACCAGATGACTGATCAACGATGGCTGACGATCGATGGCCGACGCCACACGCAGCATGTCCAGAACTCGCCCGACAGCCGCGTTGTGGTCGCCGGCGGCGTGTTCGTACAATGCGACCGATCCGACCAGCTTGACGAGCTCGCGTTGTGGTGAAAGCATGGGGAGATATGTCCCGATTATGGGGCTTTGCACTTGAACTTCCCAATCCACCCCGGCGCGCTCGCGTGCTCTCTGTAGCAGCTTCAGCGGCTCTGCATTGGATTCAACCCAAACGTGCATGTCCTCCAAATTCGCGCGAACGTATTCGGGACTGAAGGACCTGCCCAGGATATCTAGATCGACGTTCTGCGGCGTGACGATTGCGTTCGCGGCTTCCATGTAAAGCAGCGCCGCGTTGTCTTCGTCATCGATCGGCGGAGGGTCGAAGTCCTCCGGATCAACGGGCTGCCCCGCCGCCCGGTAGCGGGCGACTTCGGCCTCGAATCGACTCTCCGCAACGTGCCCCCACCAGAGCCGCAACACGTGCAGAAGGATGAACAGTGCGAGCACGCCCAGCAAAATGCGCTTCAGCCACCAATACCGTGGCGGAATCGCACGGTCACCGTCGGGCGCCGCGCCTTCCGCCGACATCGGCATCGCCCGCGCAGTTTCAGACTTTCCGCCGTTCATGTTCACATCGTAAGCGATCGCACCCACCCGTATCAGATCCGCACGCCACTAACGCATCCCCAAAATCTGCATCACCACCACCATCGAGAGCAATCCGGCGATAATCAAAACGCTGAAGGCGACTGCACCCGGCCGATCCATCTCAAGGTAAAACTTGTAACCGTTGTGAATCGACCACCCGGCGTGGCCGTAGAACACAGCCAGCAGCGTAATCGAGAGGAAGGCACCGAGAGGCTCGTCATCGAGCCGCACAAACGGCGAAATAATCGCCAGACTCCCGATCGCACCCCAAACCAGCAACATCATCGCCGGTAGTGCACCGAGCACAGAATAGGCCCACACGCGGATCACGTGGGCGTTGCGGACCTTATAATGCCGCATCGACTGGCGAAAGATCATCAGCGCGCCGAGCGCACCGGTGGCCCATGCCAGTTGGGCGGCGATGACCGCCCACGTCACCCGTGACGCCAACGCCTCAATGAGCAAATCGAGCCAGAGCGTCCAGACGGCCTTAGTGGAATACAATTGGCGCGACCGCCAAGCCATGCCGGACAAGAATGCACTCAGCGTCGTCGGAGCGATGATCGTCGTCACCGCGGCGATCGCCCACGCCACACCGGCCATGACGATCAGCGGCCGCGTCGGCGGAAGGTCGTGAATGCTCGTCCCCTCCCACAGCCGGTCGGGGCGCAGCGCCGCCCGCCAACTCTGTAGAAACGACCGCACCGCCCGATCGCGCCAGCGGTGTTCGAAGTGATCGCCCCTGCGCGTCCTATAGGCCTCGAGCACCTGGTCCCACGAAAACGCCCGGCCGCACTCCGGACAGCGCGCCTCCTGCAAACCGTAGAGCCGGTAGCCACACCCGAGACAGGTCAGTTGCTCCAACGGTACGGCCTCGGCCCAGTTGAACCGAAGTCCGCACTTGGGGCACCGCGGCTCGTGAAGCCCGCGCAGGTCGTGCCCGCATCGGCCGCAAAGCACGTCGAAATGAACCAGGCTCCAGTCCGGATATGCGGACGTCGTCATGTCGCCGGCATCTCAACAGGATCGGACGTCTGCCTCGGCGACCACCCCACGCAGCGCCGCCCCATAGGTCGAACCGCCCCGCCGGTTTCGCCGGGTACGCAAGCAGACCCTCCACGTTAACATACGGAAATCACCTCCGCGAGCCATTAGCGACAGCGGGCGCTAGGCTCCCCCCGGGCCGCCGAATCCCGGGCGCCACAGGCGACTTGACTCCCCTCGCCTTCGCAAAACGAGGCCCGTCCACGACGGGCGACGCCCCGCAGAGTCTCGCCAGTAATAAGTGATAGCTTAATCAAGCCGCCCCACTGCCCTGTAAAACCGCGCCGGCGGCGCTCACGAATCTTGCCTCAAGCCGCCAATCCTCGCCCGTGTTTTGACTGCACCCCGTTCGTATTGCATGCTTCAATCGTGGAGTGCGCTCCCAGAGCAGGCACTGCGGGCGCCAGGGGATCGGACAGCGATGGGCATACCCTCATACAATAGACCGGACGTCGCGGGATGCGTGAACAGCGAGCACCTCGCCCGCCTGTTTGACGACGCCTTTGGCGAATGGCGTGTTGGACCGCGCAACCCCGACGAGCGGCGGGACACCCCGCGCGTACCCATCGCCGAGAGACCCGGCCACTCCGCACGTCCAATCTTCGTTGTCGGCTACGCGTTCAACGGGTACGAAGTGGATCTCAACGTCCAGGCGCCCATCGTTGACATCTCGGCCGACGGAATGGGAATCCGCTTGTCACGCCTCGTGCCGCCCGGCGCGATCATGTGCTTTGCCTTCGAAAACGCATCTTCAGGCCTAAGCTATGACGTGGCCCGGGTCATGCGCTGCGAGTGGCGCCACAACTCTTGTCACATCGGCCTGGCATTCGTCGAATCGGCTCGATCGCTCGACCAATACGCCGACCCGGACGACAGCCCCACAAACCACCCGCCCCCCGAAAAACGCAACGCGTTCAATGCGCTCCTGACGACGGTTGCACACATCGCCGCTTCGGGACGGGAGGCCCTGTTACGGGCGAGCGAACGGCTCTCGCTGCATCCGCCAAAGATTCAACCCGCGGTTCCGGCAGGCCTGACGCAGCGGTGGCGTCGCTTCATACAGCCCTCGGGACGGTGCCGCCTCGCTTTTCAAAGAGCGTTCAACTCGGTGCGCACCGCCAGACGCGAGATTGCACAGATCCTCTGCGGCCGCCAAGCCACTTTCGTCGTACAGGTAATGCCGTTTCGATATAGGGCGTCGCTGATGGCCGGCGGGCGACGCGTGGCGTCGCAATCGGGCCTGCTCAACAACCGCGTGAGCAACATCCTTTCCTCGTCCGCCGCGCCCACTCTGGTACACATTCAGGGGGGCGGCTTCAATGGCTGGGCGGTCTTGCGCCCGGGCAGAGTAGTAGATTGCGGTTTGAACCTGTGCGTCGAAGTCAACCAGGCGATAGGAAAACGTGGCAAAGTGGTGGCGTACAGCCGTGTGGCGGACGCCGTCGCCCTCGCCACGCCCTCGATGCAATCCTGCCGCGCCTGACCGCGTCGGCACCTCTCACGCCGTAGGCCACCAGCCGCTTCTGACCAACGCAAACGCGACCCCGATGCATCGCGAAACGCCGCGCATCCCCACGCACAAACCGATCTTCACAGTCCCCGCCAACGCGAGCCAGCGAAGCGTCTTTATTACTATCGGACGTGCCCTCTCAACCCAGCCCCGCCGCCACTCGCTCCCGCAATCTATCATAATACGCATCGACCAATTCAACAACCACCACTTTAAGCACCCGATCCGGCAAACGGCCACTGATTCGAGACCAACGGCAAACCGCGACCTCGGACTTTGTCGGAACTCAGCGATTGCGCGGCGTTGCACACCGGAACGACTGACAGCCGGTCCACACGCACGATCACACTTCGCCGCCTCACCCTTCAACGATTTACGTTGACGACACAACCTCGGTTCTGATAATCTGCACCTTATCGGTTGCTGGGACGCTGCGGCTTTTCAGGCGCGGCGAATCGTGCGAGTGCAGGTTCTGGTGAGGTTGGCGTTCCAGGAGGAGTGAAATATGTCTAATTTGGGGCGGTTAACGTGTGTCTTGGTAGTATGTTCGCTTGCCGGTTTCGCGCAAGCTAAGGCGGTCAAGGTCAAGGAATTCATGCCGCTCTTGAGCGGCGTGGCCGATAATCCCAACGTTGACGGAATCGCGGTTTTCAACTTCACGGAGGATAAACAATCGGGAGGCGGCTTCGGCCGCGTCCACATGGCGATCACCGTGAACGGCCTGCAGCCGAATACCTTCTATCGCTTCCAGATATCCCAGGAGCCTTCCGGGCTTCCCGGGCGGATCCCGTTCAGATTGGTCGCTCCGGTCGAATCCAACTCCGGAGGCGTCGCGCATCTGACCCACACCCTGGAGGCAACGGACGACTTTACGACGGACGCAAACGGCAATCCCGCGAATCTTCACGTGCTCGTGTTTGTCGACAGTGACGGCGAGGGCGACCTCGACGGTGACGAGGTTCGCGCGATCGGTTGTGTCAGCGGGAGCTGCGTGGACCCCTTCATTCGCTGCACCGACGTGTCCGCTTGCGCCGACGGCCAGTTCTGCACGGACGATGCATGCGTCGCCGTTGCGGGTGAAAGCGTTTGCACGTATTCAGACCACGACTGCGGCACCGGGTTCCTGTGCGGAATCTCGTTTACCGATCCGGATGGCCCCGGCCCGCTCCCGGCTGAACCGTGCGAAACGAACGGCGAGACCGGTTGCTGCATCTCCGCGCCGGGTGTGCCTTAATCAGCCGCCGCTCAGAAAGCGGCACGGCTCGCAGAAACGGACCAACCCGGGAATCGGGCTCGGTTATAGTCCTTTGAAGTAGCGGACCTCATTTCAGGACCCATCGTGGGCGGCCCTCGATGCCGCCCTTTTTGATGCCTTCCCTTAAATCGTGGCCCTTTTCGGGGGCGGTAGACGTGTCACTCCGCCGGTCTGTAAGAGGATGGCTTGCGCCGCGCCCAGGGTGGGCCCGAATAAACCGCGATGCACCAGCAATCTCCGGCGCGAGCCAAACGAACACTCGGCCGACGCCGATATCAACCTGGAAACCTCCGGGCATTGAACTTGGAGATGTTAACGTGTTCGCACACCGGAGAAACGGGCGCCGGGGCTACACGCTTGTCGAGCTGGTAATGAGCGTCGCCGTTGCCACCGTCCTGCTGGGCGGGACAGCGTCCGCCGTGCTGCTGGCCGGCCGCGCTCTGCCGGACGGTGACAGCCTGCTCGAACTGCGACTGCGCAGCGAAACGGTCGTAAACCGATTGGCACTGGACCTGCTCTGCGCCGAGTCTTTCCCTCTGCGAACGGCTACGGGCCTCGAGTTCACCGTCGCCGATCGTGGCCATGGCGTCGCCGGAGCAGAAACGATCGCATACTCATGGTCGGGAACACCCGGTGACCCGCTCACACGCCGGTACAACAGCGGAACTGCAGTGGACCTGCTCGCGGACGTCCAGAACTTCGAGCTGCTCTACGACGTGCGGACGGAAACGGAGACCACCTCAGAAACCATCCAATCGATCAGCGAGGAGATGGTGCTCGCCTACTTCGACGGCTGGGCCGGGGTTACCGCCACCGACGGCACATACAGCGTGATGACGTCGGAATACTTCCTCGCCAACTTCCCAGACGGCGTCGATCAGGTTCGGTTCACCCGTGCATTCCTGAAAATGGCCCAGGGATCGGCCGGGTCTCAGTACAGAAGCACCGCCATCCACCACGTCGCCGCCCCAGGAGGCCCACAACCCGCGGCGTACACCATCGGCTCGCCCGTCTGGTACCTGAACGAGTGGCTGCCGCTCAGTCCGGCCTGGACGGAAATCTCCTTCTCCGACGCCGTTGTCGATAGCCCGACGAGCAAAGAGTTCTGCCTGGTTTCCACGCCCGCTGTCACCGGCGCCGGCATGGTCGTCATCTCCAACTCGCGCAACGCGCCCGCCGACGCCACCGCCGGCTTATGGTCGACCGACGGCGGCGCTTCATGGAACCCGAGCGATAAGGACCGGGACGAATACGACATCCCCTTTTACGTCTATGGAACGTACTCGACCGCCTCGGAGGAGCAGGTCCAGAAGCACCGCTACTTCGTCACCGGCGTGACAATCAAACTGAACGCCGGACCGGACCCGGCCGCCACCGTCGAAACCGGCGTACAATGTCTCAACGCACCGGAGGTGCCCTCGCCATGAACCCCAAACGCCTTGTCAGTAGAGGGTCACTTGGTCGCCGCCGTGCGTTCAGCCTGGCCGAATCGCTCATCTCGATTCTGATCGTTGGAACACTGCTGGTGGCCGCGCTCAATACGCTTGGGGCGTCCAAGGCGAGCCAGCGGAACCTGGGCCTGCGCGGACAGGCGGAGTTGCTCGGCCGACAGCTCCTCGCAGAAATCATGTCGGGCACCTATGAAGATCCCGACGAAACGCCGGTTTTCGGCGTGGAAACCGGTGAGATTGCAGCCGGGCGAACGGCATACGACGACGTGGACGATTATCACGGCTGGTCGTCTTCCCCGGCGCAACGGAAAGATGGCACCAAGGTGGCGGATGAGGACTGGGGGCGGAACGTAACCGTGGAATACGTGCTCCCGACTGACTTCACGACAACGTCCGTAAGTGATCAGGGAGTCAAACACATCACCGTGACCGTGAGCTACAAGAACGTTGACGTGCTGTCCGTTATCGGAATCCGGACGCGGACGGCGGCGCAGTAATGCTAGCGCTCGACCGGACAATCGCCGCCCTAGACGCCGCCGATGCACTTGCTTTGAACGGCGAACTGCAATGAGAGCGAACCGCTTTAACGAGCAGCGTACACCGCGCTTCCGGCGGCGCGGCGGCGTCTACCTGATTGTCCTGAGCTCCGCGCTCATCGTGCTCATTATCGGCGTGTCCGCGCTGACGGCCGTGCGCATTCAACGGCAAAGTCACCAGGGCGAACGCGATCTTTACACGGCCGCGACGTACGCCCACGCCGCCATCCAGCGGGGACTCCTCTGGATCGAGGACGATCCGAATTGGCGCAGCAACCGGCCCCACGGTGTCTGGGGCGCCGACCAGCCGGTCGGCAACGGGACCTACACGCTGGAGGGCCTCGACGGCAGTGGCGACACAAGCCTCGCCGACGACCCGCTCGACGCCCTGCTGCTCAAAGGGACAGGATTCAAAGGCGACGCGCAGTTCAAGCTCCAGGTCACGCTGCTGGCGGAAGCGTCTCCGCTCGAGGCACTTCGCACGGCCATTCACGCGGATTCGATCGTACTGGAGGGTGGCAAGTCTTTGACGGCGACAGGGGCGCCCGTTTCGGCCAATACGCTGCTTCAACTCGACAGCGGCGCCACCATTACCGGCGACGCGGAGGCCGGATCGTTGAACAACAACGGAACGATCACCGGCACGGTGACGGTTCCAGCGGAATCCAAGATCATGCCCGACGCGGGCGTGTTTGATCAATACGCAAATGTTGCGACGGCCATTGCGGTGTCGAGCACGATTGACAGGCAGGTTCTCACGCCCACGTACAACCCGTGGGGTGCGACAAACCCCGACGGCCTGTACTTGATTAACATGGCCGGTGGGACCTTGACCATCACCAATACGCGCATCCATGGAACGTTGCTTGTCGACAACCCGACGGGGACGGTGGTGCTGGACCAGGCGGTGTTTTTGCAGAATGCCCGGGCGGACTACCCTGCCCTGGTCGTAAGGGGCAACGTGGAGCTGTTGTACGCCAGCGACGGGACCAGCCTTGACGAAGCTACTCTCAACACGAACTTCAATCCGATCGGGGCTCCGTATCTCAGCGTCACCGACAGCACCTTCGACGACACCTACCCGAACGAGATTCACGGATTGGTGCACGCGACGGCCAGCCTCCGGCTTTATTCCTCAGCGCGCGTACGCGGCGCGATCCTGTGTGAAGGCGCGCTGTTGGTCGACGCCGCCTATAGTGATGCCGATCCAGGAGAAGGAAGCACGACCAACGAGGTCAATGAGGTCGTCTACGATGGCGACTTGTTCGCCAGTCCCCCCTGGGGCTACACGAATCCACCGGTCATGAAGGTGGCCCGCGGAAGTTGGCGCCGAATCGCGAATTGAAATAGGAGCTGCCGGGCCGGTTCAGCTTTCGAGCTGCAAGAATTCCTTCATGTACTCGTCGTAGATTGCCTGGGCCTTCGGATCGGCCAGTTGAAGGCCCATCTCGTTGATCACCTTCGTGCCCATGCCGATCCACTCCCGCCAGCAGTCCTGACAGGTGTTGTTCCAGACCTGCTCGCCGAGCGGACCTTTGAACGGCCGTTCCGGAAGCTGACCGTGAGGCCGCCCGCAGCGCGCACAACGGAAACCCGTGTCGCTTGCCCCGGGCGGGGCCTCGGCTTCCGCGGCCGGCGCCGCGGACTCGACCGCCGGCGGCTGCTCGCCCAACTCGGTCAGCATCGTGGCCATCTCGTTCTTGGGCATCACGTCGCCGCGTTCAGACGCCACCTCGTACCCCCGTTTCAACGTGGCAACCGCTTCGCTGCGCTGGTTCAGGCTGACCTGCGCTTGAGCCAGAAACTGGTAAGCCTTCGAGAACGTCGGATTGAGCTGAAGCACGCGCTGCAGCGGCTCGACGGCCTCGCCGTATCGCTCCGCGTCGATATACGCCTTGCCCAGGCTGAAATGGCCGAGCTCGTTGTCCGGATCGGCCTCGGCCATGTTCTTGAACTGCTCGATTCGCTCGTTGATATCCATGGTTTCACCTGCCCTTATTCTGGTGGCAGCCGGGTACTTGTCAAACAGGCCGCGGAAGAGACGGCCCGACAGCGTTCCCCTACCCTCGAAACGGCATTCAACCCTCGATGGCATAGGGTACTGAAGGTGCCACAGACGGCGGGTATCTGGTTGGCGAGCTTGCCCGTGCGTGTCATCCTTTTGGCGGGGGCACGGGCGATACGGGTATCTCCGGCGGGCAAGAACCACGTTGCTCATGACACCGGCCTCAGCACGTCAAGCACATGCGGCAGCATACCGGTCGTGCCGCGCATCCTCCCCAGGCGTACGCACAGGCAGGCAAGCTGCTGACAGCGCCCGACTCCGGGCGCTGCCGATGCTGTTGCGAACCACAAGTGTGAGCGTCCGTGACAGTTTGGGCGGGATCTCTGGGAGGGCAAGGCTCCCGGCGAGCCATGAGGTTTGCGGTTTGTAGCGGTTGCGGCTCGGCAGTGACCTCGCCCTCCCTTGATGCGACAATCGCTGCTGCCCGCCGATTCTGTCACGCATCCCAAGTGTGCTCTCCGGCCGAAAGACCATTGCATCGGGAATCACGATTTGCTAGATTCTGCGCTCATCCTCCGGTATGCGACGGAACGTGGCCGGAACGTCGCGTTAACTACAGGGATGGAATGAAAGAGGTCATTGAGGCTTGAGCCGCATGACGGTCGAAGATCACCGTTACGAGGTACGCTGTAAGTGTGTTGACAGCGACGAGGAGCACGTCGTCGGCTGGACGGACGATCCGTCAGGCGGCCGCCTCGTCGCCGATCTGAAACTCCACCCCTATTTTCACAGCCCCCGCGTCGTCGAGCGCAAACCGGAGCAAGTTGAGTAGGCGGTTTATCTCGCGGCGACCTGCAAAACTGAAATCACAGGACATGAACCGCTAATGCGGCGCGATTCCATGCGGATGTCAGCGAATGGCCGTTCGGTTGCTACGTTTTGTGCCATAAAAGGTTACGACCGGACTGCCGTTGCCTGCCTTGCTGTGAGTTCTATCGTTTGGCGTCTGCTTGAACCGATGCTCGGCTTGGTTATAATCACGTCTCCCAATTCGGACGCCGACTTCGTTAATCAGCGGCGTTGCTGCGGGGTGCGTCATCGGCGCGGTGGCATGGACTGCCCACCTCCTGGTCCGTTTCGGGCTCGCTGATCCGGCGAAACACGGAAGACCGTCGGCACGGCATAGTAAATCGCGGGCCGACTTTGCCGGCTCGTAAGGTGTTGCATGATGATTCTCTGGGAAGCCCTGCGCCGTCAGACGGTTACCGAACCACCATCCCGGAATGAGAGGCAGCCGGTCCACGTTCGCCGGTTGCCTTACGAGACCCGTTGTTCGGCCGTCACCAAGTCCGGCACGCGCTGCCGGGGCCGCGTCCGACCGGACTCCGAGTTCTGCGCGTTTCACGATCCGGTTGTCGCGGAGAAGCGTCGCCGCGCGCTTTCCAAAGAGAAATCCCGGCGCCGCCGCTTCTCCCATCTGCCCGACGGCTATCTCAAGAAACTCACCCACCGCACGGCCATCGGCGATGCCATGGATCGCCTCTACCGCGAGGTGCGCCTGGGGATTGTCACGCCCGAGATGGGCGGCGTTCTGTTCGGCATTCTCACCCGTCTGCTGGATTCAGACCTGTGTCTGCCGCATCGCACCCGCGTGACGGGCCGCGCCCGAGCCGACAAGCTCCGACCCAAGCTCGCCGAACTCCTGACGCGGGCCGAACGCGCCGCCTGGCGCAAAGCGGTGGCCAACGCGCCGGAAGAGTTCGTGGTGGGTGACACGAACGAACCGGAACCAACCCAGCGCCCTGCGCCACCTCCGGCACCGAAGCCCGGGCTGCTCGGCGCGGTCCCCGCACACGCCTGAGTGCCACGGGGAACTCGGCGGCAGGACTATGGGTACACGCACAGAACGATGAGGATGACGGCCAGAACCGCGGTGATTGACCCCAGAAGATAATTCGGCTGCTCGGGAAGGTAGTCCACCGCCCAATGGGGAAGGCGTTTGACACGCAGCACGTTCAACCCCAGGAACACGCCGAGCACGCCGCACACCACTCCCACCATGCGGGCCACTTCACCTAAGGACGGCGTATGCTGGGCGCGAAGAACGCCGATCGCAAGCACGAGCCCGCCGAAAAGGACGACCTTGAACCCCGCCCGCACCAGACCGTTCATATTCTTCAATCGACGAAGCTCCGCTTGCGTTCGGCGCGCGTTTTCTTCCACCACCTTGCGAACGTAGACAATCCCGCATTCGGGACAGCGGTTCCCTCCCGTTCCGCTTAAATCGTATCCGCACTGCAGGCATGTCGGCGGGATCACGAAGCGCCACGGATCGCCCATCATCCGATCGATTTCACGCGGTTCGATTGGCATCGTTTCGCTCCCCCTGTCGCGAGCCGGAATCGACAAGCCGCTCAATTCGTGATTTCAGATCTGACACCGCCGTCGCAACATCGGGCTGTGAAATGACTGCCGAACAGATGCAGGCGCAATCCGCCCCGGCCTCGAAGACGTTCGCCACGTTCGCCGGCGTAATTCCACCGATCGCAACGAGCGGCAGAGACGTATCGGCCCGCACCGCCCGCACAAGCTCCGGCCCGGCGATGTGATCCTGCGGCTTGGTTTTCGAGGGAAACATCGGTCCGACCGCGATGTAATCGGGTGAGGCGCCCGCGGCCGCCCGGGCCTGTCCGAGCGTGTGCGTCGAAACGCCAACCAGCGCACCGGGATCGAGAATCGAACGTGCGTCCTGTGCTGACACGTCGTCCTGCCCGACGTGCACCCCGTCGGCGCGGGCCAGTCGGGCAAGGTCAGGCCGATCGTTGAGGAAGAATAAGACGTTGTTGTCCCGGCAGAGTCCCGTCAGCTTCCTGGCACGCGACAGGAGCTCGGCGTCGGGCAGGTCCTTTTCGCGAAGCTGAATGGCGTCGACGCCTCCTCCGACGGCGTGTTCAGCGATCTCAAACCAGGGCCCCGAGCAGAGCCACTCGGTAACAATCACATACAGCCTGACCCCGCGTAACCGATCGCGAGCCTGCCCGCGAATCAAAGCTGCCCGTTCGATCTCGTAAACTCGGTATCGAATACCTTCGAACCGCCGGGCACGCTCGACATCCACGGTCTTGCTGTATTCCTCGAGCGCCCGAACGGCCTCAGTCGCCCGGCGGGCGGCGGCCGCGGCCACCCCCGACGTACCGGCGCGCTCATATTCGCCCGAGCTCTGCAGATCGCGGCCGACATCTCCCTCGATGTTGCGGCTTCGCACGATCAGAGCCGACATTTCCGGCCCGATCGTCTCACTCAAGTCGTGGCGGAGCTGCTTGACCCATCCCGAAAGCGCGGGATCGTCGAGGTCGAATCGGCAGTAATCCTCCAGCACACGGAGCGCTTCGGTCGCGCGGTTTCGATTGGCATCCAGGATTCGTGCGACGGCGGATTCCATGGAAAGCCTCACGCGCGTCACAGTGACAGGCCCGCAGCGCCGGGGCCGGGATCACACGGACACCGCACCCCCATTGTCAACCCGAAACGAAGAATGTCGATAGGCGGAAGGCGAGTCCTGGCCGCGATCGCCCCGCAAGCGAGCGGCCCAGGCCGGGCGAACGTCCGATCAGTCGGCTGCTCGGTAAACCGTGGCGGCGTCGTGGCCGGTGAACCCCGTGTGGAGCTTCAGAAGCGTCCGCACTTCGCGGGTCGTGTTCTCGTTGACCAGGGGCATGGGCAGCCGCGTGCATCCGGAGCGGGTGTTCAGGGTCGCCGGAATAACCCCCCGACGCATCGTCAACAGCGCGGCGGCCAGCTCAATCAGGCCGCTCGCGGCCAGCATGTGCCCGACGTGCGGCTTGAACGCGGTCGCAACCGCTCGCCCGTCGCTTTCGCCAAGCGTATCCTTCATGGACGCCGCTTCGTATCCGTCCGAAATCGAGGTCGCTGCGCCATGCGGGACGACCAGATCGATTGCCTGCGCCGCCTGCCCTGTTGACTGGAGGGCCATTCGGATGGCGTGCGTCAGATGCTGCGCGCGCACGTCCGGGACGGCGTGCTTCCAGCCCTGTTGCGCGAATGCGCCGCCGACATACTCGGCGTACGGCTCAGCGCCGCGCCGCGCGGCCGACTCCGCCGACTCGAGCACCAAGGCGCAACCCCCCTCACCGACACAGAAACCTGCAGCGTCAGAGTCAAAAGGTCGCATCACGCCATTTGGCGTATAAAGACCCAACTGCCGAAACCACTCGATCCTGACGCCCGTGTCGAAGGCCTCGCCGCCGGCCACCAGCATAACGTCGGTCTCGCCGCTCCGAATGCGCTGAGCGGCCAGCTCGATCGCGTACGCTCCGGAAGAGCACGCGTTGTGGACGCTCGTCGAAAAACCATGAAAGCCAAACGCTTTACCGACCGCGTGCACGTACAGGAACCCCTGCGTGTTGTAGAAAACGGGCGCGAGCGTCTCATACACCTTCGGAGGACCCTTCGCCTCCGGAATGGCCGCGCACGTTTCAAACAGGGTCGTCACCGCCCGCTCCATGCCGGGCGCCTCGAACGCCTGAATCACTCCGATGTTGTTGCGATTGCGATCGTATTCCAGCCCGGCATCCTCGACGGCCAGATCGATCGCCGCCAGCGCATACGCCAGATCGCGATACCCGGCGTAGTCCTGCCGCTCCAGGAATTCGTGATGTGGCCTGATGAACGGCAGGGCAGGCGGCATCGACGCCACCGGTATCTCCACCTCCTGCCCAAAGTCGATGTGAAGCTGGCGAGGCTTGACGGCGGATCGGCCGTCGAGAAGCGCCCGCCAGAACGCGTCAATCCCGACACCAATCGACGTGACCGGCCCGACGCCGGTGACAAGAACTCGCTGAGACGTTTTCGGCACGTGGCCCTTTCCGAATTCTGGTAAACAATGTTCGCCGCTCACGCGGTCTCGTCACGCAGCCGTCAGTACGACGCAACTATTGTACCCGCCGAAGCCGGCTGAATTGTTCAAAGCCGCGCGCACGGTCGCGTCGCGCACACCGCCCCGCACCGCGTCCATCTCGCAAGGCTCCAGCGGATCTTCCAGGTGCCACGTCGGGATGATTCGCTGATGCTCGAGCGTCAGGACGCAAACGGCCGCCTCCATCGCCCCAGCCGCTCCCATCGTGTGCCCGGTCAAGGCCTTTGTCGAGCTGAACGGCGTGCCCGCCCGCAACACCTTGTCCATGACCTTGGCCTCAATCATGTCGTTCTGCGGCGTGCCGGTGCCGTGCGCGTTCACGTAGTCGATGTCGCCCGGCGTCATCTCGGCGCTATCGAGCGCCCCGAGAATCGCCCGCGTCAGCCCGTCGCCCTCCGGGTGCGGGCGCGTGGGATGGTAACTTTCGGACGTCATCGCCGCCCCGGCCACCCGCGCGCGAACGCGAGCGCCGCGTGCCGCCGCCGATGAAGCCCGCTCCAGAACGAAGACGGCCGAACCCTCACCGACGAACAAGCCGTCGCGCTCCTTGTCGAACGGCCGACATCGATCGGCCGCCGTCAACCGCAGCCGCATAAACCCGATGAACGCCAACCGGCTGAATGCGTCCGAGCCGCCCGCGAGCACCACATCGCACCGGCCCGTCAGCAGGCTGCGGCACGCCAGCGCGATGGCCATGTTACCCGCGGCACAAGCGCCATACACGTCGGTGCTTCCGGCGCGAACGCCGCACGCCTGCGACACCGCGCGCGAGATGCTCCCGGGCCAACCGGTCGCGATTTCCGCTGCATGCTGATCGTTCAGCCACCCCTCCTCGGAACCGGACAGGCGGTCTTCGATGAACTCTGTTTCGCCCATCGTCGTGCCGATGACGGTCATGCCGCGGGCCTCTCGCGGCAACGTCGTACCGAACCCGGCGTCCTGAAGCGCCTCGCGCGCCGCAGCAGCCGCAAGTCGCGACGCCCGACCGCCCGGTACCGTGTCTTCGATCGGATCGGTAATGAAACAAGCGTTTTTCCGAGGCAGCTCGGAAGTGTCCATACACGTGACCGGCTTGGCTCCCGACCGCCCGGCGCAAAGGGCTGACCAGAATGCGGCCGCCCCGCACCCCACAGGCGACCGAATTCCAATCCCAGTGATGACTGCCTCCTCCACCATAGAAAGTTCATCGTCTTATAAATGTTTCGATCGCATGACGCTCGGCCGATCTGACTGCTTGCCGACTCGCCCTTCGGGCGCTGAACTCACGCCGCGGCCAGTCGCTGAGCCATCATCTCGAAGATGTCGTTCAGGCACGTGACGCGCTGAATAACGTCTTCCGGCAGCTCCTGGCGGATCGTTGACTCGATCGTTGCCAGCAGATGAACCGCATCCAGCGAATCGAGTCCGATTTCAGAGAACGGCTTCTGAAGATCGATCTCATGCGCCTCGACCTGGAGCGTGCCGGCCAGCCACTCCAGGATTTCATGCTTCGCAGATTCAAAACTCATCATGTTACTCCCTCCAACGGAGCAGCCATCACAGGTTCGGCGTCGCCGCTGACGGCCGTTGGACGATGCATTGCGGCAAACGGAAATTCAATATGCGCTTCAAGCCATTCGGTCAGCCGCTCGCGCCAGCGGCGATAGCCGCCGGAACCCCCCTCGCGGCGCACCTGAGCCTCGACCAAGTCGCATTGAGCGACAGCAGCCCGGATGGCGCCACGCCGCTCCTGATCGAGTGTCGCGATCTTGCAATCAAAGAACTCGGAACTGCAAAGCGCCCGAGCCTTGTAACCAAAGGTCATGCCGAGCAGAGCCTGCCCCCGCCACGCCTCCGGAAATTGTTCGACGAGTTGAAACGCCTGCGCTGGACGGTCGATCGTCGCAAAGGCTGATGCCAGCCCGACGCCCGACGCCGCGTCCCCTGCAAACGGACCGAGGGATTCCAACGTCTCGATCAAACGGTTCGGATCGCCGAAGTACCGAAACCACAGACTTCGCCCGAGACCCTGGTGGGCGACGTGCCTGGCATAGCCGGAAATCTCGGCCAGCCGGCCGATCGCCGACGGGTCGCGCTCGTAGTCGAAGAAGCCCACCTTGAACCCGTACCCATCCCAACACAACATGCCGTGCGGCGGGTCCAATCGCGAAACGATGCGCCCAAGCCTGTGCGGCGATGAGTTCCGCATCGCATGCCAGAATCCGAGCCCCACGTAGTGCAGGTACACATACTGCGGCCGCGCCCCAACTACCTCGCGCTCGAACCTTTCCGGCGTAAAACGAAACAGCTCATGCAAAGAGTACGCCATCGCGGCGCCCTCTTCCGCGAACGGCCGAAGGAACATCGGCTGGCTATCGCTGAACGCCCACCCACGTTGACGACCCTTGGTGAGCATCATGTTGAAACCGCCCGCGAAGGCCCCGCAGATCTGCTCCACCGTCGCCACGTCGGCGGGATCATGTACGTGGAACCCGAGTGCGGACACCGTCATCTCGGATCGCCTGATGCAGGCCCGAGACAGAAGCAGTCGCCACAACAACGAGCCCCCGAAACAGCACAAAACCGCCCCGCCCGTCAGTGCCAACGCTGACCATCCAATCACAACCAGACTCCAAGAATGCACGTAGCCCGACCCGGCTGCGCAATGGGAAGGCAATCCGGCCCGTCCCTTGAGCTATACTGCCTGCGTCCCGCGTTTCTGTCGCGGACCTGATAGAGTTTTTACGGACTCGCTGCCCGAACTGCATCGCCGGCCGGACGCCGACGGGCGAATCTGGAATTTCATGCTACTCCAAACTCGACGTAAACTCAATCGATATTTGCACCTGCGTCCGTCCGACAGGTGCGTCACAGAATCGGCCCCTCAGCAATTGGCGCCTTGGGAAGGGCGACGCTCCCGCCGAGCCGCTGACAGGCGACGGCCCCAGTGCACGCCGGGCACCCGGCTCATAACTGCCCCCCAAAGCTCCACTCGACCTCCTCTGATGTCCCTGGAGAAGGCAAGGAGCGCGGGGCGAGCAGGCGGACGAGAGGGTTCACCGTCGCCGTCAGATGGGTTACGATCAAAAAGCAAACGGGGTCGGGCGCGACGTAGGACCGACGATCGAGTTATGCGGACGGGCGGCAGGAGCGACTTCCGCCCACGCCAGCAGGAACAGCAGCCTCGGATCCCCAGAGGAGTCCACTATGAGCAGAACCCCGCTCGCCTTACGGCTTTCTCGCAACTCCGGGGCAGCCCTCTTGACCGCAGCTAGCCTGATTGCCGCGGGCCTCGCCTGCCGGGAACGCCCCGAGAGCTATGCAAAGCCGTCCCCCTCCGAGCAGACCGCCCCTCTGCCCAAGTCTCCGCCCGATCCACTAATCGCCCCCGATCAGAAAACGTCCGAAAATACGCCCGCGCCTGACGGGCAGTCGGCGACGCCGTCCCCCAAAAAGCAACGCGAGGCGACGGAACGCATGTCAGAGGGCATCCGCGCCGGCCGGCAAGGCGATATCGAAGGTGCCATTAAGGCCTTCCGCGAGGCCGCGGAACTCTGGCCTGACTTCGCCCCGGCCCACGCCCAGCTCGGAGCCGCGCTCGCCATGAGTGGCGATTCTCAGGCCGCCATCGCAGAACTGCGAGAGGCGGTTCGCCTGGATTCGGACTACGTCCCGGCCAGGGTCAACCTGGCAACCGCCCTGCTGCAAAACCGAGACCCCAAGGCGGCCATCGAGCACGCTGAAGCAGCCGTGGCATTGGCTCCGCAGGACCCTCGTGCCCGCCTCACGCTTGGAACCGCGCTCTCGATCACCGGCCGGGATGAAGCCGCCATTGAGCACTTCTCGCACATCCTGGATAGCAACCCCGACAACCCCGAGGCTCGCTACCGCTTGGGGGCTGCGTTAAGAGCAACCGGGCGACATCGAGAAGCCGCCGACGAACTTAACCAAGTCCTCGCCGCAAATCCCGGCCACGTCAACGCGCGAGTCGAATTGGCGGCCGCATATGCCGACATGAAAAATCTCGACAAGGCCCTCGCAGTGGCGAAACGAGCAGTCAAGGCGGACAGGTTCGCCGTGGACGCACACCTCGCACTCGCCGATGTCTACCTCGACCTGGAAAATGCCGAGGCCGCCCTTGATTCAGCGAGAATGGCCGCTCGGCTCGATCTGAACGACCCGCGGCCTCACTACCTGATGGGGCGCGCCTACATCATGCAGGGCGCTCGATCCAACGCCCATGAGGAATATCAATACCTCAGACCCCGCGATCTCATCCTGGCCGGACGCCTGATCCGCGAAATAAGGGAGATGGATTCGGGCGGCGAATCCGGCTGACGTCCCGGCAGCCGGCGTCACTCCTTGGCGGACATTTCCAACGCCACGCCCTGAGCCGTTTCGTACGTCATACCCAGTTTCTTGAGCGCCTGGCAGGCGATGCTGCCTTTCTCCTTCAACATCGCCAGCAGCAGATGCTGCGCCGCAACCTCGTCGGAGCCCATCTGCTTAGCCAGATCAATCGCCGTGGCGATGACGTTCTTGAGATGAGGCGAGCCGGGCAGCCGCCCGAACACCCACGTCTCTTCCATGCTCTTGATCGCCAGCCGCGCGATCTCCGCCCTGAGCCGATGTTCGTCGACGCGGAAGCGATCCAGAAGACGAGAGGCCACTCCCTCGTCCTCCATGCGGATCGCAAGAAGTACGTGTTCGGTTCCGAGGTATTCCTGATCGGCCTCGCGCGCCAGAGCCCGCGCCGATCTGATCACATGTTCAACGGGTTTAGCGAGCTTTGGATGCATACGGAGCCGTCGGGATCGTCGCCTTTCGTGAAGCGGGAGACGGGCAGCGCCGCCGTCAACTCGCCCCCGAACCCCAGGAGTCACGCAGGTAATCATACAGCAGGCTGAGAATCGCCACAATGATCGAGGCCACCAGCGTGATCTTGATGATCCGAAATCGATGGAGCAGCTCCCGATCCCGCCACTCGCACAGACGCTGGTCGATTTCGTCGAGCTTGCGGTCGATGCGGCGCTCAATCTCGTCCAGCTTCTCGGCCACGTAGTCGTCCGCGTAACCCCGAAGCCTGCGGGCCATGCCGCCCACCAGACCCGACTGCGCGATATCCTCCCTGAGCGACGGCTTTGCGTCCTCAGGCAGAAACTTGTAGCTCTCGTCCGGTCCCTCATCCGGCGTGAGCAGCCGCGCGGCCACAGCCCTCACCAGCCGACGTCGCAGCCTTCGAAAGCGCGCGCCGAAGCCCACCACTTTGCGAAGCCGACGTTCCAGGTCCGCCCGAGGCTCACCCGGACGTGGCTCAACACCGGATAATCGAGCCAACGCGTGCAGCCCACGCTCGCTGAGGCCTTCAAAATGCAGGCGATCGTTCGACGAAATGACCTTGGCCAACTGCTCCTTGCTGGCCGAACGGCGCACTGGAACTCGCAGCCACATAACCACATCGAGCAGCGCGTCCCGATCCAACTCAATCAAGAGTTCCTGCCGCTGGCGAATCAGTCGCAACGCCTCTCCACGGGGCGTTTCTTCGATCAGGGGCAGCCCCAGGGTTTGACCGTATCGAACGAGCTCGTCGTTCGGCAACTCTGAAAGCGAGGGCGATGTCACTTCGTCGTGATCGCTCATCAGCAGCTTCCATGCAGTTACTGATGCAGGTACAGCAGATAAACCAGAACGGCAACAAGACCGACGATCTGATAAACGTTGAACCAGAATCGCCGCAGCCGCGATCGAAGAACGAGAGTCACAAGGTACCGCTGCAGCATGGCCTCCCGAGAGTCACCCTCGCCGCTGAAATTCCGCCATCTCCACACAGCGTAAACGGTGCGAACGATGCAGTATGTGCTGACCAGGATGACCAACGACCTGCGGTAGAATTCAAAGAGCGTCGTGTCTTCCACAGCCTCCGCCCTTACACCTTACACCACGAGGATTTCGATTCACAGAGGCCGACGTCGCCGGAACCGAAGCCAGCATATCAGGGCGGATAGGGCCGAGAAAGAATACCCCGGTTGTGCCGGGGCCGCAGACAGCCTGTTGTTGAGCAGGGTGCCGTGGGCAACGCGGGGATTACCGGCACATAAGACCCGCGTTGCCCGTGCCCGCACCCAAGCCGGCTACGCGTGCCCCGCGCAGGCTATCGCAGGTGGCGACGCACGAACGCGAAGATGATCAGCCCGATCAGCGCCAGCGGGGAACCCGTACCGCAAAGATCCGGCGCGATCCGTCCGGCCGGGGACGCCCCCCCGTCCGAATCAGCGTTGTCTCCCGTGCCATCGGCCGGAGACTCGATCGGACTTCCCGTGGAACCGGGATCAACCGTGAGGAATCGCGTCGCCGACTGAGTCACGAGCTGCCCGTTCGGATCCCGCGTCGTGAGATTCACCGAAATCGGCAGCGTCTGCGGAACAGCCGTCTCGTTGATGTACGTGTGCGGAACCGTGATCGTGTTCGCCGTCGACCCATCCCCGAGATCCCATTCAACGCTCTCGATGTTGTCGTTGGCCAGCGTGCCCGAGATAGTGAGCTCTACCGACAAAGGCGAAACACCCCGGGTAATGTTGGATCCTGACGACCCCGGCCGACTGACCAGGATCAGAAGATTGGCGTCGGCCCCGTCCTCGGCAGTTGTGTCGGTGCCGCGAACGTCCACCGCCACAGTGCGGCGCCCGATGTTACCCAAGTCGTCCACAACGGTGAACGACGGGAAGAAACGCCGCGTCTCGTCCGGAGCAACCTCGTAAACATGGGTCGCTTGGTTTCTCTCGGCAGTGTCGCCGTCGTCGAATTCCCACGTGAACGACTCGAGCGTCCGGCCGCTCAAGGCATTGCCTTTGAAGGTCACCTGCAGTGGCGACGTACCCAAGAGGGGCGAGACGCTGATCGAGACGGCCGGCTTGATGAATTCAACCTGTGAGGGGCCGTCGCCGCCGGGAGCGCCGGAGATCCCCTCGACGTTGCCGTCGGTATCAATCGTCACGCCGAATCCGTAACGCCCGATCGCGTTGGCGGGGAACAGGGCGTAGTAGCGCTTGCTTTCACCGGCGGGCAACGTGAAGTTCGTATTGGCGTTGTTCTGCACGACAACGATGCTGGGCATAACCTCTTCACCAACGTTGAATAGTTCGCCATCCTCGGGAATGAATGCGTTGTTCGCGCTGAACGGACTGGAACTCTCCAGAACCAGAGTCCGAACCGTCCTGTCTCCAAGTCGATCCGGATCGGTGTTCGGGTCGTCGTCCGCGTCGATTTCCCGAATGCTGTCCCCAACCGTCCACGTCAGAACGTTGCCCCGGATCTCCGCGTTCGACAGCGGCTCGGGCCAGGTGAAACCGTCGTTCTCCGCGGATTGCATCGCAGCCTCGACGGCCGCTGATGCATCAAGCCGGCCGTAACCATATCTGAGGCTTCGCTCCGTGATCGGGTGGTAGGCGGCATTCTGCGGATCGACCTTCACGGCCGTGTGAACCATGATCGTTCGGACCTGCTCGGCGGTCAGCTCCTGGTTCTGGCTGAGGATCAGAGCCGCCACACCCGAGGCCACCGGACACGCGCCCGATGTGCCACTGAAGTTCTTCGTGTAACGGAAATCCGAAAGGTCGGGCACGCCGAAAACGTCCGTGCCGCTGCCATCGTTGTACCCTATCGACGGATAGCCCGCCTCGTCATCGACGTCGGTCGTTACTAATTTGGGCAGGAATACGTCGCCGCTCGGCGCGCAGATGTCGATGTCGCGGCCGTAATTACTGTAAGAAGCAAGTACGTCGTCGGCGTTGGTGGCCGCAACACCGATGACCTCCGCCAGGGTGCTCAAATCGTCATCTGTAGTGAGCTCTTCCCCAGAATTGCCCGCGGCGAAGAGGATGACCATTCCGCGATCCCCCCGACCCGTCTCGAAGGACGTTCGGATGCCGTCGACCACCGGTTGAACCTGCGAATTCGTGGCAAACGGATATCCCCAGCTATTGTTGTGAACGTCCACATCCTGCTGCCGGGCAAACGTAAATGTGCTGGCCACCTGCGAAAGGCTGAGCGTGATGTCATTCAGGCCGCGCGAGGCCGTAAACCGCGATGCCGGTGCGACGCCGCGGACGCCGAGTTCATTCGCCGCCCCGACAATCAGCCCCATCACGGTGGTCCCGTGCCTGTCGTTCGGACTGACCGGCTCGGGCGCGTCCGGACTCTCCTCGCCCGTCGCAGGGTCCTGCCCGACGTTGGTGTAGTTGGGGGCTAGATCCTCGTGCTGCACGTCGCAACTATCGTCGAACATCCCGATCAGTACGTCCTCCCCGAAGGTGATCTCCCAAGCACCCTCGATGTTGATGTCGGCGCCGGGTGTCCCGAGCTCCTGACCCACGTTGTTCAGATGCCATTGTCGCTCGAAGAACTCGTCCTCAACCTGTCCCAGTACCTGCTTGGGCTCGGCCGGAATCACCAGGTCCGGCATTGCGTACGCAGTGCGGTCGTCGCGGCTCATGGCCGCAGCGGTGCGAATGTCGAGATCGCCCTCCTGAGGATCGCCCTGCGGGCGTACCAGGAAAACGCCATTCGCCGCATCTATCTCACGCACAACGTTGACGCGGAAGTCGCGGAATAATTGTGCCCGCTCCTGGTCACTGAGCCGCTCGTCAAAGCGCAAGATTACATTTCCCGAGCCGAGCACCGGCTGATCGATTCCTTCAATGCGAAAAACGCGCCGGATCTCGCCGTCCCCAACCAAGTTGCGTACCGCCGCCAGCGGGTCCTCGGTGGCTTCGGGAATGCGGACGATGCCGCAGCCCGGCCGATGGCGGGCCCAGGGAAGCGGCTCAATCGCCAGACCCGGCTCCGACGCAATCTTCGCGCGCGCCGCTGTGAATTCCGCCGGCGGCATGACGACGGCGTATTCCGTCGAGGACCTCTCGATCGAAAAAGTCTTTCCGCCCGAGTAAAAGACCAGGTCATCCGCCGAGGCCGGTACGACGCACAAACCGACCACCAACAACGACCACACCACCAACCGCAGTTTCGGCAAAGCGAACTTCATCATCGTATATCCGGTTCGCAAGAGACACATGTCACTGTCACGCGGTGAGTTCACACACGGCGTGTCCGATTTTCTGTCGGTTGCGCCAGTCGGTGAACCGACCTTCACGGCTCGCCGGCAACGGTTTGCCAAGGCGGGGGCACGACCCTGCGCGACTCACCTTCGGGATGGATTCACATCCCCCGCCGCCTCCGCAGGTCGAGCCTGGAACCATCCCCGCGAAGCCGGCGCAACGCGGTCGTGCACCAAACCATTCTCAAAGTCTGCAAGTGGGCTGTCAAGCAAGGCTTGCCCCGATAACAATGCCTCGGGGCCTGAAGGTACGTAAACGGGCCGATTTCGCGTTCCGGCTCGCTGTGAATTCTGACCGATTGTAGATGCCCGTTACTTATGGGTACTACGGGCGGCTCGTCCGTCCCTGCGCTCCCCGTCAGGTCACCTTCAAGTCGCGCGGCATCCTCGCAAACGCGTCGTACGTGCGGTCATCGAACAGCACCCACCGCACATGCCGCGGAAGCTCCCACCCGGCCAGCACGTCCGCAACCGTACCAACCGAAACCCGGGCGGCCTCCTCCAGCGGGTAACCGTAAACACCGCAACTGATCGCCGAAAACGCCACAGTGCGGCAACCGTGCTCCGCCGCCAGCCGCAGCGACTCCCGGTAGCACGACGCTAACTGATCCCGTTCGCTGTGCCGACCGTCCCGATATCGCGGACCCACAGCGTGAATGACATATTTGGCCGGGAGCGCAAAACCCGGCGTGATCTTTGCCGAACCAATCGGACAGCTGCCCAGCTTCGAACAAGCCTCCTTCAATTGAGGTCCGGCCGCCCGGTGAATCGCGCCGTCAACACCCCCGCCGCCGGCCAGCGCGGCGTTGGCGGCGTTCACGATCGCGTCCACGTCCTCTGTCGTGATGTCACCCTTGATGAACTCAATCCGCGCCCACACGTTTGCCTGCGTCATGATCGATCACCCCTCTCTGCCGCGCGGGCCCCGAACGGCCCGGCCGCTGCGCGCCGCCACAGAGATCTCCAATTCCGTCGGTCCAGCTTTCTGAAAAAGGTCGCGACGTCGGTGCGCGAGAGCACGAACCGATCGGACAACCCGGCATGCAGCGCTCGCACGCAGGTCAAGCGGTCGCGGTCCGCATCCGGCCGGGCAATAGCAATGTTGTCCGGCCGGTCAATGATGACGCGACCGTTGGCACAGTCCACGCTCATCGTTTGTGGTCCGACCGAGGTTATGCTGACCCCACGATTCGCAATAAGACGAACCAGTCTTGCCAACTCCACTGCCAGCGCGCGGCGCGCCCGGCGGTTGCCTTCGACCTGCTGCACGTATTCGAGAATCGGGGCCGCCCCCGGGTGTCGATCCTGCCAGAGACGCGTCACCGTTCGCCGCCCGTCGATCCGGCGTATCCACGCGACGGGCCAGCGGCATGGCAAGTCGCGGTTGCGCAGTCTCTGCCCCTTGGAAAACAACGTGAACAAGTGCTCACCCTCGCTCGTGCCGTTGCTTTCCTCTGCCACTCTGAGTTCGATCGCATTGTCAGGAATCACCGGCGGGTCGGCGAAAACCAGCTTCATCCATTCGTCGTCCGATAGGTCGGGCCACGACGGTGACGGATACACGTCTCGCTGACGGAAACGGCGCGTCACCATCGCAGTGCTGCCGGCGTCGCTCGTCAGCCGAGCATAGTACGCGTTGTTGTGACCGATGCGGCGGTCGCGCTTTGCCCATAGCTTCACGGCCCGCCGATAGGTTCGGTCCATCACCGCAGGCAACAGGCGACGGCGCATTCGTCGTGCAGCCATACGGTCACCCTTGCACCGGGCGAGTGTGTAGAGCTTGAAAAACCGAAGCCGTTGAGCGGCACTCGCACGAATAAGAAACCATTGCTGGAGCTGAGCCAGGCTGCCGACAATCGCCCTATCGCTTAACGACGGTTTGCACCGAGCACGCTGAAGATCGACGTAGTGCGCCTGCAGGCGCCCGTTGGGCCCGGTGCCCATGAGGACGTTGCGCGGGTGGTCGTCACCATGAAGAAAGCCGCTCCGGTGGGCGTGTGCGAGCAATTGGGCGACTGCTGCGATGAGTTCCTTCCGTGAACGCTGTCTGCCCGTGGCCCTGTCTTTCGCATGCAGCCACGCCTGATCCAGCGAGACCGCACCCGGTACGTAGTGCATGACAAGAACACTCTTCGACCCGGAACGGCCGAACGCAACCATTCGCGGACAAGCTACCTCTCGCTTCGTGGCCGCTCGCGCGGCGCGCCACTCGCACCGAGCCGGCATGGTACGCGCGATACGGCGCATCAGGCTCTCCGCCGCCGGCTCGTCGAATTCCTTGACAATCAGATCGTTGTTGTCGTGCCTTAGGTGCCAGATGCGACGCCGTGGATTCCCCTTGATGAGTGTGGCCCGCTGATCCCGCTCAAGGTTGAACCAGTCGGGAGCGTGGTCACCACGAATGAGACGCTTGGCGCCAGAAACATGCCGCCAGTGACCACCGCGAGTCGTGCCCGCCTGCCCCCGCTCGCGTTTAGAGCTTTCGTCGCGCGTTACCGATTCCATTGCACAACATCAGCGACAGGTTTCTTCTTCAGCTTGGGAACCCGGCAATTCTCCGCCGGATAGCCGACCGGAATCAGAAGAAACGGCTTCTCGTTTTCACCGCGACCGAGGATCTCGCGAAGAAAACCCATCGGGCTGGGCGTGTGGGTCAACGTCGCCAGCCCGACGCTGTGACAGGCCGCCAGAAAGAAACCGGCCGCCAAACCGACCGATTCCATCGGGTAGTAACTCTTGAGCTTCCGCCCGTCCTGCATCTCCCAGTCAACCCGAAAGACGACGACGAGCCACGGCGCGATCTCCAGGAAAGGCTTGTGCTCGTCCGTTCCGATCGGCTCAAGCGCTTCCAACCAATCGGCGGGCATACGCCGCCGATAGTTCTCGCGCTCTTCGGCCTCCGCCGCCTCGCGAATCTGCCTCTTGATCGCCGGATCATCCACCGCCACAAAACGCCATGGTTGGCGATTGGCTCCGCTGGGGGCCGTGTTGGCCACTGCGATCAGACGCTCGATGAGGTCCCGCGGCACCGCCTGGTCGATAAAGTCCCGGCAGCTTCGCCGGGTCCGCATCTCCTCAAACAGCTCGTCCGCTCGATGCCGCATCCAGTCTTCAGGATGCTTGGGAAGCCTGTAAGGGATCAACTCGGCCGGCACGAAATACCTCCGGTTTCCACAAATAGTGCCCGCACGACTCCGAAACATCAACGAGGGCAGAGCACCGGGCCGCCTCATCTTATCGATTCAAAGCAGAACGGCCAATGATGCGGGCCGCGACGCCGACAATGCATGGTGCACAGCGGTATTTCGAATACCATGCCGCTCTGACGGACAGGCCGCGCGGACGAATCCCGTTTGTTGAACCAATTAGGCACAGAGGCCCGTGAACACCCTCGTGACCCTGCTCTTATTCCCTCTTCTTCCCCGCGCGACCATCCGACCGCATGAGGGATCGTCGCTCGTCCGAATCTACCTGATCCACTTGATCGGCTTGCTGCTCCTGGGGGCTGAGGCCGCCGCGTTCAACTATTGGCATTGCGCGCAGAACCCTTGGGCCGATCCCCTGCTACCGAGGATCTTGTCGGATTACGACGCCGCACTGAACACCGCCCTCGTACTGGTTTGCGGCGAGGCCGCCTTCCTCCTGGTCGGGACGATCATGATGTGCTGGGCGGGCCGCGGCGAAACCGCGGTCGATACCTGGAAATACGCGATCAAGGTGAGCTGGCTCTACGTCGGACATCTGTTGTGGGTGCTGCCCGGAACGGTCGGTGTCGTCATGCTCGCCGAGCAACTGGACTTGCCTGAACAGCGTTGGCTTCCAATTGTCCTGTCGCTGATCGCAGGCGTGATTGTCTGGTCGATCGTGTCATACCTGCGCGCAATGACGGCCAGGGGCGCCCCCGATTCACCCACGTATCCCATCTGCCGATCGTGCGGATACAATGTGTCCCATCTCGATCCGGCGGGCCGATGCCCCGAGTGCGGTCGCCACATCGCCGACTCGATGCCCAAGCAAACGCCGGACCGCGACGAAATCGACGATCCGATCTGCGAGTGGTGCGGTTACAGCCTGTTACACCTGGACCCGGCCGGTTCATGTCCCGAGTGCGGCCAAAGCGTGGCACTATCCATGCAAGAGAGCCCGCGGCGTTCCCCCGAAGAGCAAGGGCGCCTCGCGGATCTGTGTGTGGCGCCCTGGTCGGATCCTGAACCACTGTTCAGGTCGATCAGAGTGCACAGCCTGTCGGGTTCGGCCGTGAAGTGCTTCGTATTGAGCGTTGCCGGCGCGGGCTTCGCAGCCTGGGTTGCGGCGATCTTGGGCTATGGCACCGTTCGCGTGTTGCCCGACCTGAATGAAGCGATTATCGCACTGCCCCCAATCGTGGGCTTGTTCGGATTTCTTTACCTCATGACGGCATCCGCTTTGGCGACGCTGTTCGGTTTCCTGACCTCGATTCACGTCGGACGCAACCGATTCACGGCCACGCTCAACACGGTCATGCTGCTCTCCCCCGTGTTCCCGCTTTGGTCTTTCGGCGGGGTCATCACGTTCATCCTACTCGTCGTGAAGTTATCCTCGCATAACACCATCTACGGCTGGGTGGCGCTGAACCTCCTCGCCCTGTTCATCTTTGCGGGCGCAATACACCGGCGAATGCCCCTCGTGCGATACGCCAATCGCTAACTCGGTCAGGTACCTACTCGAAGAGAACGTAGCGATGACGCGGAACCGCGAAGCCCGCGAATTCCTCCGAAACCGAGGCATACGCCGCATCGTCCCAATCATCACCGTAGTGATACAGAAGGGTCTTGGCCTTGGTTTCCTGCGGCATGCCGCGCAATTCGCTCAACAACGCATGCACCGCGGGAGCCCCCGAATTGCTCAACTGCACGTCGTGAAAACTCAGCTTCGAACGCGCCATCCGCGGCTCGTACGCCGCGAAATCGAATCGCGTATCGCCCGAAAAGAAGACCGACTCGCCGCTTTCAAGGTCGCTGAGCTCCACGCCGTACGACGGCCAGTCGTACTTGCGCTCGATGCGGATGTGATCCGTCGGGAAGATGTCGAGTCGATAACGGTCACCAAGGGTGTACGGCTCGTAGCCCCCCGCCGACAGCTTGAGAGCATGAACCTGAAAGTAGTCGTGAAGCATGGCGTACCGCCCTGGCAGCGGACTCATGCCCCCCTTTAACGACGTGTCCCACAGGTCCACCAGAATCGTCATCGAGCTAATGATCCGAGGCCGAAACACGCCGCCCGGTCGGGCATCCGCCAGAACAAACGTATTCATCAAGGCCAACTCCTCCAGGCCCCCGATGTGGTCCGCGTGCTGGTGCGTCACCAGGATGTGCCCGATCTTGCGGTAGTCGAGCGTGCCATTCACCGCCAAGTACCGAAAGCCTTCCGTCTGCGAAAGCTGGTGAAGGGCCAGGGGTCCGGTGATGCCAAAATCGATCAAAAGGGTCTCATCGGGCACGGTTTGATTCTCCGGCTCGACGCTCCACAACTCCAATAAAGCGTTTGAATTGAAGTTCCGCTTTGCAAAGGCGCTGCCGACGCCAAGAAAGGTCAACGTAAGCATCGAAGAACGCTCCTGCGTTGCACTGGGCCGCCCCTTTCCTGCCTGGGTCACAGGACCCGATCAAACCTGGGCCGGGGAATTCGAAACCGTGCGGTCAGTTTATTCAGAACAACCGCGGCCTGCCAATAGCGGGGCAACGTGCGCCCATTGCAAAGCGAAGGCTCCGGGTGTCCTGCCTGGCGTCGCCACAACTTCCTTCTCAGCACTTCACCCCGCCGTCACGTAGCCATCGGCGACAAGCAGCTGATTCACCGTCTTATGGGGTCAATCCCCCATTGACAAATAATCCCCGGTCGGCGATGAAAAAGCATGAAGCAAGCGGTACAATAGCAGGGTGTTGCGGAGAGCGGTTCTAGCATTCCCCTGGAATCCCCGACCGGCTAGGCCGCCTCCGCTCTTTTTACGCCTCGATTCCCACCGACAACCTCGCAATACCGCTTGCAATCAGATCGCTGAACAAAGGGTAACGCCCGCACGATGCCGCCCTCAACGGCGATGGCACTTTTCTTTACCACAGCGACCCCTCGCGAGTTACCCGTGCGACGCGTCCCGCGTCATGCCAGGGCAAGCTCAACGGCGGGCAGAAACGATCCGAAACGCCGCATCAGCGCTTGCCGCAGACCCCCGTGTGACCGATCGCACAGCTTTGGATCCCCGGCGATCAGAGCCGCCGCGTCATCCCGTGTCGCCTCCAGCAACTCGACGTCCCGGATCGGATCCGCGATCTTCAACTCCGGCAACCCGTGCTGGCGCTTTCCAAGCACCTCGCCCGGCCCGCGCAATCGCAAATCCTCTTCCGCGATGCGGAAGCCGTCGTCCGTGCGGCACAATGCGTCCAGCCGGCCGCAGGCATTCTCGTCCACCGCGTCAGACACTAGAATACAGTGCGACTCCTGGTCCCCCCGCCCGATCCGCCCCCGAAGCTGATGAAGCTGACTCAAGCCGAATCGCTCCGCCTGCTCGACGATCATCACGGTGGCCTCCGGCACATCCACACCTACCTCGATCACCGTCGTGGACACCAGAACCTGCACATCCCCGTGCCGGAACGCCGCCATCGCACGCTCCTTCTCGTCGGCGTTCATCCGCCCGTGCAGCAACGCAATCTCATACGCCGCCAGCGGCCCCGCCCGCAATCGCTCCACCTCCGTCGCGGCCGCCCGCAGCGGAAGCGCGTCCGACTCCACGACGGCTGGATAAACGACATACGCCCGCTCGCCCTCAGACAAACGCGCCCGCACGAATCCCCACACCTTGTTCATCTCGGCCGAACGCACCCGACTCGTCTTCACCGATCGGCGACCCGGTGGCCGATCCGCAATCGTCGCCACGTCGAGATCGCCGAACAACGTCATCGCCAGCGTTCGCGGAATCGGCGTCGCCGTCATCACCAGACAGTGCGGACTCGCCCCCTTTCCCCGAACCGACGCCCGCTGCGCCATCCCGAACTTGTGCTGCTCGTCGATGACCACCAGCCCCAGCCGCCCGAAAGTCACGTTCTCCTCGATCAGCGCATGCGTGCCGATCAACAAATCGAGCTCCCCGCTGCGCGCCACGCGCAGAATCTCCGAGCGCCGCCGCGCCGGCGTCCCGCCGGTCAGCAGATCGAGGCGCACGCGGCTGCCCTCCAGGTATTGCCGCACTTTATCAAAATGTTGCCCCGCCAGAACCTCCGTCGGCGCCAGCAGCGCAACCTGCAGCCCATTGGCGATCGCGGCCAGCGCCGCATAAAGCGCCACCGCCGTCTTTCCAGCCCCCACGTCCCCCTGCAGCAGCCGGTTCATCGGCCGGGGCTCGCGAAGGTCGGCCGTGATCGACGCGACCGCCGCCTCCTGACCCTCGGTAAAGCGGAACGGAAATCGCCCCCGGATCCGCCGATCGATCAGCTCGGTCACCTGAATCGGCGTCGCCGAACGGTCCGCCCCGCGCCGCGCCCGAACCAACTGAATTACCATCTGCAACAGCAGCAGTTCGTCGTAAGCCAGCCGCCGCCGCGCGATCTCCGCGTCCTCCAGCCGGATGGGACAGTGCACGCGCAAGTACGCCGTCTTCCGCGGAGGCAGCCCACGCCTCGCCCGCAGCGCTTCAGGAAGAATCTCGTCGACCCGATCCGCAACCGACGGCAGCAACCCTGTAATCAGCCGCCGAATCGCCCGCGAATCCAGATCCGCACAGGCCGGATAGACCGGCTCGAACCGATCCAGGTCATCCGCCAACGGATCCTTGCCCGCATCGAGAATCTCGAAGCGAGGGTTCACGAACTCCGCCCGATCCCGGTACACCCCCACCTTGCCCGTCACCCGGACGTTGTCGCCCCGCTGCACGCGATCGGCCATGTAGCTCGCGTTGAACCACTTCACACGGCAACGGCCGGTGCCGTCGGCCAACTCCGCCACCACGCTGCCACCGCGACCTCGAGTCGGCCGAACTGACGCCACGCCGCCGATCACCGTCGCCGTCTCATCCAGTTTCAATTGCCCGATCGGTACCGACTTCGGGAGCAGCTCGTAACGAAATGGTAAATGCTCGATCAAATCGCCGGCCGTCCGCACCCCCAGAGACGCGAAGTGGCGGGCGCGCACCGGCCCGACACCGCGAACGAACTGAACCGGCGTGTCAAGATCGACCTGCGGCACGGCCGCCGAACCCCAGATAACCGCCGAGAAGGCACGCCCGTGGTCCCCGAGGGTGCCATAGGCAAGCGAAACCGCCGTAGGCGGCGCAGCTTGTCCGTGCATGCCCCTCCCCGCGTTGACGCCGTGACACCGAACCGCGTCGCCCTAAGGAATCACCAGTTCCTGGCCCACGCGGATCAGATTCGGATCGGCCAGCGTCGATTGGTTGGCCTGATAAATGTCCTTCCAGCGCGATGCATCCTGATAGTACATCCGCGCCAACTTGAACAACGTATCCCCCTTGGCCACTACGTGCGTACGCCCCGACGTCGCCGCCGGTCGCTCATACGACGCCAGCGGGATCGACTGCGTCTCATATTCCGCGTCCCTACCCGACACGGCCGGCGTATCCGTCGAACCGCTCGCGTCGGCCATGTACGCATCCGGTCCCAACGCACCATACTCGACGGCCGCACTCTGATCCGGCTCCATCGAATCGTCTGGCTGCTGGCAGCCCACCACGACACAACAACAAACGGCCAAGGGGAATGCAATCCGTCGCATCACAAGAACCTCCTGTAGGAATGAACGACCGCGCCGCTTCAACAACAAACGCAATCTAGACCGCGCCCCTGCACGTGTCAAGAAAGATCGCGTTTTCCCGGCTGCACTTCGCTGCCGCACGTGTTCTTGATATGCCTTCGAAGCCGAAACAGCTCCTTGAACGCCCGCGCGATCACCTTCAGATTCGCCCCGCTCTGCTCGCCCGCCTCCCGCGGATAATGATGCACCCCGATCTGCCCGGTCCGGTACCCCAGATACGTCGCCTTCGCCAGAACCTCCGCGTCGATCAACGCCCCCATCGACCGCATCTCGATCCGGTCGAACAGCGATCGCGGAAAGATCTTGAACGCACAGTCAATGTCCCGCAGCCGCATGCCGAACACCAGATTAACCAGCACGGTCCACGCCCACGCGTTGAACTTGCGAATCGGCGGATCACGCCGATCCAACCGATATGCACTGACGATGTCATACTCCTCCAGCATGGGCAGCAGCTTCTCAATCTCCTTGAAATCAAACTGCCCGTCCCCGTCCGTATAAAATACCCACGCCTTCGTCGCCGCCCGAAACCCCGCCTGAAGCGCCCCGCCGTACCCCAGATTCGGATGATTGTGGACCGCCCGAACCTCCGGATGCCGCGCCGCCAGCTCATCCGCCAGCTCGCCCGTCCGGTCCCGGCTCCCGTCGTTGACGATGATGACCTCGAAATCGTCCGCAAACGCCCGACACGCCCGCAGGGCGGCCTCGGTCGTGCGCTCGACATTCTCCTCTTCGTTGTAGCAAGGAAAGAAAACCGTCAGACTCAACGGCTGACGCGGCGGCTTGCTATGCTTGACCTCGGTCCCTGCCAAACCTCTCAACCTGTTCCCGGCGGACGCGCCTCGTCAATCCCGTCCGGCGTAATCCGGAGAAACGCGTCCACCGTCGCACCGTCATCCACCACGATCCGCGGGGCCTGGACGTTCCCGCGAAGCTGACCCGTGCTGGCCACCGTCACACACCCCCGGGCCATCACGTTGCCCTTCACCTGCCCCTTGATGATCAGGTTGTGCACCCGGATCGGCGCCGAGACGATCCCCCGCCTCTCCACCACGATGTTGCCCGACGTCGCAAACAGCCGGCTCGCGTGGTAAGACTTGATTGTGTAATCCTCGAGGATCAGCCGCTGCTTGCAGTGCGGGCAGAAGACCGACATCGCCCGTTTGGCGACCTCGCTCTCACCCCCGCAATGCGTGCAGACGACCTTTTTGACGCCGCCGCTGGGCCGCGAAATGAACCTGGCCATCGCGAACGTGCCACCCGCGCCGCGTTACTTCTTCGCCCCCGCAGCCACCGGCGCCGGCTCCGGCTCCTTCGCCGCCGGCTTGGACGAAGCTGAACCGGACGACGAGGACGAAGAGGACGGCGGCGCTGCGCCGTTACGGCCGACAACGCAACGGCCCACGAAAACCGCCCCCTCCTGAACTTCCAGCTTTGCCGTATGCAGATCCCCTTCGAGCTTGGCCGTGTTGGTGAGACGTACCTTGCCCGATGCGTTCAGGTTGCCCCGCACATCGCCCTGGACGTCCACGCTGCCGGCAGTGACGTCCCCCGCCAGCTTCGCACCCTCGGCGATGACCAGATGTCCCTTCGACTCGATGGTCCCCTCGAATTGCCCCAAATGTTTGACGCCCTTCTCGAAGCTCAACTCCCCTTTGAACTTCGCGTCCGGCCCGATGATCGTCGGATACTCGTCGCCAGAATCGCCAGCCATGGCGTTCTCCTTACTTTGTTTCTTGGATTGCATCCATTCCTCCGGGTATGCACGTCAGAAGCGAGCGAATTATACGTCGGGCGGGATTCCGTTCAATCCGGACGGCCGACCCCGGGCGCCTCCTGCAAAAGAAAACGCAATCGTACCGAAGCGCTGTCCTCCCGGTCAAGCGAGCGGCTGATCCTCCGGCGGATTTGCGTAAGTCACGGTATAGGCGGGTGCCGCCGCCAGCTAGCCTGCGTACATGTCCAGCGAGGGAGCGATGGGCAAGCGGAGCCGCCAACGGCGGCGCAGCTCGCCCGCGCGTTTCCCCGTTCGGCGGCGGCACGGGCCGACGAGCCGCCCACAGCTCCCGAAATCCAACGCCGCCTGAACGGTCATGGATTCGGCGGCTCCTCCGGCGGTTCGGGCGGACCCTGATTGCCCGTTCCCCGCTTCTTGGCCTGCACCAGCTCGAGCCGGGCCTCCCGTAGAAGCGTCCCCCCGCACAAAATCTGAACCCGATACTCTCCAGGCTCGGGAAACCGCAAGCCGTAGAACTGAAGCGACAGGTTCGCAATCGCCCGCGGATTCTTGAAGTCCACCGTCCCCTGCCCCTGAACCACCGGGGCACGCGACTCCTCGGAATCGACGATCCGAATCATCACGGGCGTCTTGCCCCGCCCCTCCGTCAAAGACACATGCACGCAGAGCTGCGGCTGCGAGGCCGGGAAGCGGGCCGCGTGAATCCGGCTGAACATCCCGATGAGCGATTGCTTCCCGGTCAGCCGATCCGTGATGATCTGATCGCAAACGATCAACGAAAGAACGTCCGGCTCCAGCCCCGTCTGATTCATGGCACGCTCCGCGCTCCCAATGTTTGACCCGTCCGACTCGCTCACGCCAACCGAGCCGGAACGCCCCCCATCATAAACTCAGAACCCCGCA
The DNA here is from genome assembly GCA_964574815.1 of uncultured Phycisphaeraceae bacterium. Taxonomy (GTDB): domain Bacteria; phylum Planctomycetota; class Phycisphaerae; order UBA1845; family UBA1845; genus CAZNPL01. Next base: position 41,673 of record CAZNPL010000023.1, on the reverse strand, counting down.
CCGACGAGGGGCCTCAGGATGTGGTCCACGCCGTGTGCTGACGCTACGGTTGCCTTGACGACGTTTCCAATTCAAAATAGCCGCTCCTCGAAGTCGCACTGGAGGTTGACTTACTCCGCCTGACCCTTTGCGAAAGGACGCCACAAACCATGAAAATCCACGAGTATCAGGCCAGAGAGTTGCTCGCCGAAGCCGCCGTCCCCGTGCCCCCGTCCGAAGTCGCCGAAACCGTCGAGCAGGCCACCGCCGCCTTCGACAAGATCGGCGGCACGGTCGTCGTCAAGGCTCAGGTCTTCGCCGGCGGACGCGGCAAGGCCGGTTTCGTCAAACTCTGTCGCAGCGCCGACGAAGTCCGCGACGCCGCCGACTTCATGCTCTCCAACCGAATGGTCTCCAAACAGACCGGCCCCGAAGGCATCGACGTTAAGAAGCTCCTCATCGCCAAGGCCGTCGACATCGCAAGCGAGTACTACGCCGCCGTGGTGGTCGACCGCGCCAAGCGATCACCCGTGATCATGGTCTCCCGCGAGGGCGGTGTCGAGATCGAGGAGGTCGCCGCAAAATCGCCCGAGGCCATCGTCAAGGAGTGGCTGCATCCCCACCTCGGCCTGCTCAGTTTCCAGGCTGGCCGCCTCATCAAGGCCCTCGACATCCACGACAAGGAGCAGGCCAAGGCCGCCCGCAAGGTGCTCTACGGCTTGGCCGAGGTCTTCTACCGCTACGACTGTGCGCTGGCCGAGATCAACCCGCTGGTCCGCACGACCGAAGGCGAGATCGTGGCCATCGACGCCAAGATGAACTTCGACGACAACGCCGTCTTCCGTCACAAGCGCCTCCAGGACATGTACGACCCGTCTGAGGAGAACCCCAACGAGCTCCGCGCCAAAAAGCACGGCCTCTCCTACATCGCGCTGGACGGCAACATAGGCTGTCTGGTCAACGGGGCCGGGCTGGCCATGTCCACCATGGACATCATCAAGCTCCACGGCGGCGAGCCGGCCAACTTCCTCGACGTCGGCGGATCGGTCACGACCGAGGGCGCCACTGAGGCCTTCCGAATCATCCTCTCGGACCCCAACGTCAAAGGCGTGCTGGTCAACATCTTCGGAGGCATCGCCAAATGCGACACCATCGCCGAGGCCCTGATCGCCGCGGCCAAGGAAGTGGGCTTCAACGTCCCGGTGGTCGTCCGCCTGGAAGGCACCAACGTGGAACGAGCCAGGCAGTTACTGAAGGAAGCAAACATAGGCCAATTAATTCCGGCCGAAGACCTCACCGACGCCGCCGAGAAAGTCTGCGCCCAGGTAGCGTGACGGCAAACCGTAGGGCGCATCTCGACGCCCCTGTCCGCCAAACCCGCCGGATGCCCCATCCTTCGCGAAGCGAAGGGTGGGGGACGAACCCGCAACCCCACGAACGTGTCACCACCAAGCGCGCTACATCAAAATACAGCGCGCGAATCCCATGCCCTCGCTCGCACGGGCATGTGGTCTACCAATGAGCGACACGCCGCCACCATGATCGAGCTCCGCCCGTTTCAACCAGTCCCGCAGCAGACATGAAACCATTTCACAGCGTTGCTTGCACGGCTCCGCATACCGCGCCGAGAAAACGCGCACGAAAAACGGACCGCGGATCATACGTCCGCGGCCCGTCGAGTTGCTTCAGTAAACGGCCGTCGGTGCGACTTAGGCGCCCGTCTGCTCGGCCGCCTCGGCAACCTCCTCGGCCATTGTGCGTACCATCAACTGGGCCATTTTCAACCGGGCCGTCTTCTCACAGCAGGTCTCCTCGTCGCCCACCACGTACGTGACCTTCTTGCCGGCCGCCTTGGCGCTCTTGTGGCAAGGCACCTTCTCGCCGTCGGCCTTGTAGGTCATATGGAGTCTGGAAGCCGCCTCCTCAGCGCGCTTCGCAGCCGCCTGGGCCGCCTCCATCGTCTCGAAGTCCACGCCGGCCACGCGATACTTCATTTCCGTGCCCGAATCCTTCGCCAGCTTGGCAGCCGTCATCGGGCAATGCACCGACTTGTCGCCGGCCACGTAGCTGACTTGCCCCATCTCCTCGGCCTTGGCATGCAGAGCCTTCGTCAACGACTCCGCCGCCTCGCCGTAGTCGCTGTAAATCTCGCCCTCGACGACGTAGTACATCGGCTTGCCCGTCTCTTTCGCCTTCGCCGTCGCGGACTCCTTGCAGCACGTCCTCATGTCGCCGACCCGGTACATCATCTTCGGCATCGAAGCGAGTTGTGCGGCCGCCTGACTCTTGGCGCACCCGCTCTTCGCGCCCGCCAGCGTGGCCGACTTCCCAGACCCGCACGGACGATCCGCAACCGTCGTCGCCGACTTGCCGCACTTCTCACTGCACGGCTTGTCGCAATCGCCGCAACACGGCTTGTTGCTCACCGTCGCCTCTTTCGAACCACAAGGTGACCCCGTCGCGACCGTCTTCACCTCCGAGCCGCAGGGCGTCTTCTTCGTCGCGACCGTTTTCGCCTTCGAACCGCAAGGCGAGTCGTCCGTCGAAACGGTCGTTGCCTTGGAGCCACAAGGCGACGTCTTCGTCGCTACCGTCTTCGCCTTCTTCGACTTGGAGCAATCCTTCTCGCACGCGATGGCCGCCGACGCCCATACGAACGCCACGGCTGCAACTAGACCCATCAACTTCCGCATGTTGTCTTCCTCCCTTTCAATAAAGGAAATTCGCCCAAACTTGCTCGCCCGATCAAACCAACCGCCTTGCGTATAGCAAGCTCGGCCGCGTAGGAAAAGGGCCTGACCGCTCTCAATATCACGCCCATGTAACAAGATGCCCAATCTCCAAGATGCGAGGTGCCACTCCCTTGCGATAGCAAGGCGTGGGCGATCAGGCCCGGCAAAGGGCGGCGAGTCACCCACCGCGTAAAAAGTTGTACCCGCCTGTAATGAGAGGTGCCCCAATTCCTTGCGGAGCAAGGCATCTTGCACCCCGTAGAAACTCGTAGCTGCCGGTAACACCCCGGCCCCCGGGGCCACCGCGAAAGCCGCCACCCGACGACAAGCCGCGCCGAATTCAGTCCGCAAACACCAGAATCAGCAAATTGTGCGCGATATGTGCCCCGGCCGCCGGCCCGTATCCCCGAAAAACGAAGATTCCCCCCAGATACACGCCGGCAATGCAGCGAAAAACGAATCGCACGGCGCTGAAAGGTTCACCCCCCAGCGGCGGATGATGATGCAAAGCGAAGACGATCGCCGACAAAAACACGGCCGCCACAATCGTAGCATCCTGCGGGAATCGAAGCAGATCCGCCCCGATCAGCACCAGCAGGGAGATCAACACGAGCCGGAAGACAAGCTCCTCGTAAATGCCCGCGCCGACGCATAATGCCGCGTCGCCCACCCACGTCGACGCCATCAACGTGCCCGCCGCCATTCGGGTAAAGTGATTGACCGCGATCAGCGGCAAGGCCCAAGCGACGGCCTCGAAGTACATCAACCCCACCGCTTTCCTGCGAAAGCGCCAGGGCTGCCGCGACACGAGATGGGTCGCCAGCAGAATCACCACCACCGCAAAACCCGGCATCCACGCGAAGACGGTCCCCAGCAGATTGAAAAACCCCTGCAGAAGATGAAAAGCGACCACGCGGTGATCCGCACCCGGCGGATCGGGCATATCCAGCAACAGACACGCTGCTTCGTAGAAGGCAATCAACGGCAAAAGGAAAAACAGCGAATCCAGAGGCCGTGCGAGCAGACGGCGCCCCTGCTTCTTCGATGAACCCTTGCCTTTGCCCGCACCGATCCCCATCGTCTCGGCTTCCTTGCCCGGCGCCCGCGCCTATGCAAGTTCACTTGCGCGTCTGCGAGCATCCCCCGTCACCGGCGGCGGTCGCGCCGCGCCTGTTACGATCCGCCACCCGGACCGGAGAACGTGATCAAATCACTTTCGTATCGCGTGCGCCGCCGGAACGCAAGAATCCCCTCCACGATGATCCACACGCCGATCACCAGAAGAATCAGCCCCATGCCGAACAGCAGATGCTCCCCCTGATCGCTGAAACCCTTGATCTTGCGCACCATTGCGGTCAACGTGCTGACCAGCATGAACACCATCGGCAGACCCGTATACAGCACACTCCGCCCGCGCTGATACAAGTACAAAGTAACAACCAGCAACGTCAGTCCGGCCAGCAGCTGATTCGTGATGCCGAACAGTTGCCACAACGCCAGGCCGGCCGGCTGGCCGTCAATCTTGTAAAACGCAAACCAGCAGATCGCCCCCACGGCAAGAGTCGTGGCCACGAACCGATTCTCCAGTACTCGGACCCCCAGCGCCGCCCCGATCTCGGAGATGTTGAACCGCAAGAGACGCGTCGCCGAATCAAGCGTCGTCAACGCAAAGGACACGACAATCACCGCCACAAACGCGGCCGCCAGATCCTTGTCAATCCCCACCGAACTGATGAACGCGGCGCACCCGCGAATAAACGCCCCCAGCTTCGCCCCCAGACTCCCCTCAATCGTAGCCCAGTCCGCGTACGACGCCTGCCAAGATTCCACGTTCTGAAACCCCGCCGTACAAGCCAGAACCGCCAGCAGACCCAGCAGCGACTCCCCGACCATCCCCCCATACGCCACAAACCGCCCGTCGGTCTCCTTGTCGATCTGCTTGGCCGTCGTCCCCGAAGCCACCAGCGCGTGAAAACCGCTCGCCGCCCCGCACGCAATGATGATAAACACGAACGGAAACAGCGACGGCGCACCGACCGGATCCGGATTCACCATCGGCGCCTTGAACGTCGGCCCCAGCACAAAGAATCCCACGTACGCCGCCACCAACCCAAGATAAAGCAGCAGCGAATTCAGAAAGTCCCGCGCCTGCAGCAGACTCCACACCGGCAGAACCGACGCCAGAAACGCATATCCCAGCAGAATCCACGTCCAGCCGACCCGATGGGGCCACCGCGACGGGTCCAGCCCCAGCGTCGGGTAATGCGTGCCAAGCCAGACGAAAAACAGCATCAGCACAAAACCGACCAGCGTCGTGGGCGCCAGCGGAAAACGCCGCCGGTAAAGCAGATAGCCGATGATCATCGCCATCACCATCAGCGCCCCCGACGGCAGCACCGCCGAAGGAAACGACGTCGTCGCCTTCGCCAGATGCGCCGGGTCAAAGTCCGGACCCGCTGAGAACAGCACTGCGATGATGTAGACGAACACCCCCATCGCCAACGCGATCCCGAAGAAGATCAGCGCCAGAAACAGCATCTTCGCCTGCGGCCCGATCACCCCGTCGGTCACCTTGCCGATCGACTGTCCCCGCGCCCGCATCGACACTACCAGCGCCCCGAAATCGTGAACGCACCCCACCAGAACCGCCCCGAACACAACCCACAGCATCGCCGGAAGCCAACCCCAGATCACCGCAACCGCCGGCCCCAGCATCGGCGCCAGCCCCGTGATCGATGCGAAATGATGCCCGAACAGCACGAACCGATTCGTCGGAACGTAGTCAATCCCGTCCGTCAGCTCATGCGCCGGAGTCGCCCGCTCCGCATCAACCCGAAACAAACGCCCCGCCAGAAACTTCGAGTACACCAAGTACCCGAATGTATAAAGCACAAAACAGCCGATCGCAGCAATCAGAGGACTCATGGCGGCCGCATTCTAGAACCTAAACGAACCATTGTCATCGCCGAGTCCGTGAAGGCCTGAGCGGCGTTCATCGTCGGGTGCCACTGGTCCACCTCAGGCGGATCCGCTAGTGCTTAGCCGCCTTCAAGGGCGTATTGGGGTAGGTTCCAGGCGAGCACTGAGTGACACCAGCCCGGACCTATCAGGCGCCGGACATCGGCTCGCGAAACCGTGCCCGTTGCACGCCCGCAAAGCACCGCCTTAGAATGTGGCCGGATCGGACCGGCGTTCCCTGATCCCTCACTGGCATTCGATTAACAGAGGAGCATCATGACGATCTTGGTCAATAAGAACCGCCCCAGATCGGCGGCGCTGTTCGAGAAGGCTTCCCAAACACTGGTCGGCGGCGTCAACAGCCCCGTCCGGGCCTTCCGCGCCGTAGGCGGCTCGCCCGTATTCGTCGAACGCGCCGAAGGCGCTTACATCTACGACGTCGACGGAAATCGCTACGTGGACCTCGTCGGCACATGGGGACCGGCCATCGCCGGACATGCCCACCCCGCCGTCGTCGATGCCGTACAGAAAGCCGCCGCCAAAGGACTCAGCTTTGGAGCATGCTGCACAGCCGAAGCCGAGCTCGCAGAGCTCATCGTCGGCGCATTCGATTCCATGGACATGATCCGTTTCGTCAACAGTGGCACCGAGGCCACAATGAGTGCCATCCGCCTCGCCCGCGCCGCCACGAACCGCACCAAACTCGTGAAGTTCCTCGGCTGTTACCACGGCCACGTCGACGCGCTCCTCGTCGCCGCTGGCTCCGGAGCCGCCACCTTCGGCGAGCCCGACTCGGCCGGCGTCCCCAAGTCTGTCGTTGAAACCACGCTCCTCGCGCCCTACAACGACCTGCAAGCCGTCGAACAGATCATGAACGAACACGGCGACGACATCGCCGCCATCCTCGTCGAACCCGTCGCCGGAAACATGGGAATGGTCGAACCGCTTGAGGGCTTTCTCGAAGGACTCCGAACCCTGTGCGACAAGCACCACAGCTTGCTCGTCTTCGACGAAGTCATGACCGGATTCCGAGTCGCCTGGGGCGGATGGCAGAACGTCTGCGGCGTCAAACCCGACCTCACGTGCCTCGGAAAAGTCATCGGCGGAGGCATGCCCGTCGCCGCCTACGGCGGACCCAAAGACCTCATGTCCAAAATGAGCCCGCTCGGCCCCGCCTATCAGGCCGGCACGCTCAGCGGGAACCCGCTCGGGATGACCGCAGGCCTCGCCACGCTGAACATCTGCCGGACCGAGGGCTTCTACGCCACGCTCGAAATGAAAGCGCAACAGGTCGCCAAATCGCTGGCCAATGCCGCAGAGAACAGCGGCGTGCCCCTCAAAACGTCCGCGCGAGGCGGCATGCTGGGGATGGCCTTCAGCGATCACCGCGTCCGCAATTTCGACGACGCAAAAGCCTGCGACCACCAGGGCTTCGCAAAGTTCTTCCGCGCCATGCTCGACCGAGGCGTCTGGCTGCCCCCCTCAGGATACGAGGCCATGTTCGTCTCCTCAGCTCACGACGACGAGGCCATGGCCCTGATCGCCGACGCCGCAAGAGACGCCTTTAGGAGTGCCAAGTCGTGACACACCTCCGCGCCGGAACCCGCGGCAGCGACCTCGCCCTGTGGCAGACGCGCTGGGTCTGTGAGGTTCTGAAAACCGCCCACCCGGAAGTCACGACCTCCGAGGTGATCATCAAGACGCATGGCGACGTGGCCCTCAACCAGCGCTTCGACGCCGACTGGCCCGTCGGCGGCTTCGTCGGTGCCATAGAACAGTCACTCGCGCGCAACGAAATCGACTTCGCCGTCCACAGCTACAAGGACCTCCAGACCGCCGTCACCCCCGGTCTCATCGTCGCCGCCGTACCCGGACGCGAAGTCGTGCACGACGTTCTCGTAACCCGCTACCCCGTCGACCTAGACAACTTGCCCGACGGCTTCCGAATCGGAACCAGCAGCCCGCGCCGAGCCGCCCAGTTCAAACTCCTGGGCCGCGTCGAGATCATCCCAATACGAGGCAACGTCCCCACACGCCTCCGAAAGATCGAGCAGGACGACTACGACGGTGTCATCCTCGCGGCCGCCGGAATGAAACGCCTCGGCATCGACCCTCCAAACCGAATCGACCTGCCCACAGATCGCTTCGTACCATCGCCGGCACAGGGCGCGCTCGCGATCCAGACCAGAGAGGGCGGGCCGGCGGAAACCATCGTCGCGGCACTCGATGACCCGACCGCACACCGAGCCGTCACCGCCGAACGAAGCTTTCTCCAGGCCATCAACGCCGGCTGCCACACCCCACTCGGCGCATTCGCAACAGTTGATGGCTCGACCGTCTCCCTCCGAGCACAACTGTTCAGTGAAGACGGCGACCGCGGCGTTCAAGCCACTGAGACCGGGGAGGACCCCGTCCAACTCGGCCAACAGCTCGCAGAACGACTCCTCGAAGAATTGGACGGCGGAAAGTGAACGTCTGGGTAACACGCGAAGAAGACCACGACGGGCCACTCTGTCAGGCCCTGCGCGCCGTGAACCTGACCCCCGTCCTCGAACCGGTGATCAAGCGCCGAGTCGTCAACGAGTGCGCCACCATACTTCAAACCCTTGGCCCCGACGACTGGCTCGTCCTCACCAGCCCCTACGCCATCGAATCGGTGGCCGCAGAACCCGCCCGAATCCCGAAAGTCGCCGTCGTCGGAAGACCGTCGCGCGAACTGGCCGAAAAGAAAGGCCTGCGCGTCGAACTGGTCAGCCCGAAGGGAGGCGGCGCCAGCCTCTTCGACGAGCTTCGGCGCCGCACCAGCTCCGGCAAAGTCTGCTACCCCCGCTCCTCGCTGGCAAAGGCACCGCAGCCGTGGGGCGACGTCGATCTCCTGGCCCCCGTGCTTTACGAAACGGCTGCAAGGCAATTCGACCACACAGTACTGAAGCGCGTAGACGTGGTGGCCGTCGCCAGCCCCTCGGCGGTGAACGCCGTCGGCCCCGTCGATTTACCATTCGCCAGCATCGGGCCGACCACCTCCGATGCCCTCCGCGCCATAGGCGTCGATCCGTGGGTCGAGGCCCCCGAGCCGAGCTTGCGATCCCTCGCCGGGACGATTGCGGCTCACGCCGGCGACTCGCGCCACCATCGTGCGTAGTCCAGCGCGGCGTAGCTCAGAATCACGTCCGCCCCCGCCCGGGCGATCCCCAACAACGACTCGGTCATGCACTGCCGCTCGTCCAGCCACCCCTGCCCGGCCGCGGCCTTGATCATCGCGTACTCCCCGCTCACGTGGTACGCCGCAATTGGAAGATCCGTCCGCTCGCGAAGTCGCGTGATGATATCAAGATACGGTAGCGCCGGCTTGACCATCAGCATGTCCGCCCCCTCGCCTTCATCGAGCATCGCCTCGACGATCGCCTCGCGGGCGTTGGCCGGATCCATCTGATAAGTCTTCTTGTCGTGCGGCACGTTCGGCGCATCCACCGGCGCCGAGTCCAGCGCCTCCCGGAACGGACCGTAAAACGAAGATGCGTATTTCGCCGTGTAGCTCAGAATCGCCACGCCGTGATGCCCGGCCCCGTCAAGCGCATGGCGAATCGCAGCCACCCGCCCGTCCATCATGTCCGATGGCGCCACCACGTCCGCCCCCGCCGCCGCATGCAGCACCGCCATCTGCGCCAGCACGTCAACCGTCTCATCGTTCAGCACCACGCCCTGCTCGCTGACCAGCCCGTCGTGCCCCATGCTCGAATACGGATCGAGCGCAATGTCGGTGATTACGCAGGACTCCGGGCAAGACTCTTTGATTGCATGCACCGCCCGGCAAAGCAGGTTGTCCGGGTTCAGCGCCTCGGCCGCATCAGCGCTCTTCAACGAAGGATCAAGCGCCGGAAAAACCGCAAACGCACGCACGCCCAGCTCCGCCGCCTCCTTGCACTCCGCGATCGTCCGGTCGATCGACAACCGTTGCCGCCCCGGCATCGCATCGATAGGCTCACCCAGATCCTGCCCGTCAACAATGAACTGCGGCAGCACCAGCCGATCCGGCGTCAGCCGCGTCTCACAAACCAACCGCCGGAGCGTCTCACTGCGACGCAACCGCCGAGGACGCCGCCAGGGCCGCGGATATTCCGATCCATTCACCATGAGAATCGCTCCGCCATCAATGTTCCTTACACGGGCGCCATTCGCACGGGGGCCTTGTGCACGGGGGCCTTGTACACCGGGTGCCATGCCCACGCTCGCGTGGGCATGGCTTACGCCAAGGGCGCCACTCGCGACTCACCCGCCAGTGCCGACATACTTTCCGAGCCGCGACCGTCAGGGAGCGGACCCCTTACGCGCCGTCGCCGGTGCCATCCCCAAGTTCGTGTGCACCCGTCGTCACTCCGTCCCCACAGCCGCCGGTACACTCGATCCCGTCCCCACATCCTCGCGCCACCCCGGCACAACCTCACCCGCCAGCCCCTCCGCCGCCTTGGTAGCCACGCGAACACAATCATTCAGCGACACACCTTCGAGATAGTTGCCGATCAAGGTCAGCCCGTCCAGCCCCCCGACAACTGCGCGAACCCGCTCGATGCGTTCGTGATGCCCTACCTGATTCTGCGGGACCGCGTCCTTCCAACGACACACGTTGACCAGCCTCGGTTCGCCGCGCACTTGAAGAAGAGGCCGGATCGCACGCATCGACCGCGCCAGCAACGCGTCATCAGACTGCGCCACCGCCTCCAGATCGCGCGCCCCGCCGACGAACACCCGGATCAGCCGATGCCCCTCCGGCGCATGGTGCGGAAAGATGCTGTCCGCCCATAGCACCCCCAGCAGCGGAAACTCCGGCTCGTTTTGCGGCACCAGAAACCCATACCCCTGCATCGGATGCCCGATGTCCTCTTCACGAAAACCCAAATTGAGCACGACCAGCGACGTGGACTCGATCGAATCGAGTATCCCGGACGCCTCCGGCGCCAACGGCCGGATCAGCTCGGCCGTGCGATAAGCCGGCGTCGCCAGAACGATCCGCCGGCCGCGAACCGAACCGCCGCCGTTCCCGCCGTCGCTGTACTTTACAATATAACCTCCGCCGTCGTCGCCTCCGGCCGCACTCATCGACTCTACCGCGCAGCCGTCCAGCAGATCCGCCCCCAGACGCCTCCCTATCGCCGCCGTCAGTCCGCCGAGCCCCTCATCAATGCTGACCAGCCCCCGCCACCGGCGCTTCCGCCGCCCCTTCTTTCCACTGAACGCCTTTCTGATCCCGTAGCCGATCAGACTCCGCGCCTCCGCATCGACCCCGTGCACCGTCGGAAAGCATCCTTTCAGACTCAAGTTCCGAATGTCGCCCGCGAAGATGCCCGCGATCACCGCACTAACCATCGTGTCGGCCACTTCCTTTCCGAACCGCCGCGTGGCCACCTGCTCGATCGTCTCCTCCCCTTCCCCACGCGGGCTGTACAACAGCCCCGAAATCAGCCGAAGGCGCGCCCCCGGGCTAAGCAGACCCGTAGTGGCCAGGCTGACCGGATTCGTAGGAACCTTGTGGAGCCGACCGCGACGATAAATGTAGCGCGCCCGCGCCGCCTTGCTTGCAGTGACGACGTTGATCTCGTCGGACATGTCCGCCAGCAACTCTTCGAACGCCTCGTGCCGCACGATCACATTGAACGGTCCCTGCTCCAACAGAAACCCGTTGCGCCGCTCAGTCGTCGTACAGCCGCCCACCTGCGATCTCGACTCGATCAGAAAGACGTCCACACCCGCCTTCTTCAGTCGCCACGCCGCAGTCAGCCCACTGATGCCCCCGCCGACCACCACCACGTCGCGGGATGTCTCGTTCATCGCATACTCTCTCTCATTGCTCAGTCCGCGGGTGCCACGGGTCCGCCTCAGCCGGACCGGCCCGTGCTCCAACTACATCACGACTCGCAGATACTCCGCCGGCGGACCACTAATCCCGCGTTCCCGGCAGCCCTGCCGCCCGTCCCGCCGACGTCGTCCGCGCAACCTCAATCAGCTGCTGAACGTGCTCAACTGGCGTATCGCGCACCAACCCGTGGTTCAAATTCAGGATATGCCCCCCCCCTCCCCCTGCCTCCACGCACTGCTCGACGGCCCGATCGATGGCATCCAGTGGGCCGGCCGCCAGCAACCGGTTATCGACGTTGCCCTGAAAAGCCACGCGGTCCCCAAAGCGTCGTCGCGCCGCGTCCAGATCGACGCACGCCCCGACACTGAGCACGTCCGCCCCCGAATCAACCATCAGATCAACAAACGGCTGCTCCTTTACGAACAGAATGCTCGGCGCTTTACCATCGAGCTGCGACAGGATCCGTTGATGATACGGATGGGCAAACTCTTCGTATTGCTCGCGCGAGATTAAATCCGCCACCGACTCGAACAACTGAACCGCGTCGGCCCCCGCCTCGATCTGCATCGCCAGATACTCGGCCGTCATGTCTGCGAGTTTCTCGAGCAGCGCATGACACAAACGCGGCTCCGATTGAATGAACGCCTGCGTCCGCTCGCTGCCGCTGTTCGGACTGCCGCCCTCGATGAGAAAGTATGCGAGTGTCAACGGCGCCCCGGCGAAGCCCAACAGGGGTAACTCGCCCCCCAGCGACCGCTTCACCATACGCAACGCGTCCGCCACGAACGGCAGCTCCGCCTGCACGTCATACCTGCGAAGCGACGCCACGTCGCCCGCCGTGCGAACGGGCGAATCCAGAATCGGTCCGGGACGAAATACGAACGGCGCCCCCATCGGCGTCAGCGGTGTCAGAATGTCCTGAAAAACAATGATCGCATCCACGCCGAACCGCTTCGGCAGAAGCGAAATCTCCGCGCAATGCTCGGCGCAGCGGAACGCCTCCTCCAACGTCAGCCCCGAGCGATCACGCAGGATCCGATACTCCGGATCGAAACGACCCGCCTGCCGCATCAACCACACCGGCGTACGCTCAGTCGGCTCCCTCCGAGCCGCCCGCAGCAGTAAGTCGTTCCCGGGCGCCCTTTTCGCCTCCGGCGCGTCTGTCAGGCGTTCTTCGAAAAACACGCCGTCTCTCCCTTGCTGTACGCCTCCGGATCCAGATAGGCGTCAAAGACCGCCGCAATGTTCCGCAGCAGCAAACGTCCTAGCGGCATCGTCGCCCGAATCGAGCCGTCATCCGCCGCGCGAACCAGCCCGTCACGTTCCAGCTCGCCCAGGATCTCGAGCTCCCGCCCGAAGTACGACGCGAAGTCGATGCCGTGCGCCCGTTCGATCACGTCCGGACGAATCACCGCTTGACAGTAGAGCTGGTTCATCAACGACTGCCGCACGCGATCGTCAAAGCTCAACCGCTTCCCACGCTCCACCGGCTCGCCGCCGTTGTTCATACTCTCGATGTAAGCATCCGCATCCTTGACGTTCTGCAGGAAAGCCAGCCCCAGCAGATGGCTGATCGACGACGCTCCCGCGCCGAGCAGATCCAGCCCCGCCCCCGTCGTCATCCCCTGGAAATTCCGCTGCAGCGACTCGTCCTCCTTCGCCCTGGAAAGATGCTCCTCCGGTTTGGCGAAGTGATCCAGCCCGATGAACTCGTACCCCGCCTGCTCGAACAGCTCCAGCCCGAGCAGCCACATCTCGAGCTTCGTCTCGCTGTCGGGCAGCCGCGTATAGTCCATCCCGCGCTGCGTGGCGATCTTTTCGGGAATCTGAGCGTAGTGATAATACGCCACGCGATCCGGCCCCAGTTCGATCGTCTTGTGAATCGTGTCCCGGATCGTATCGAGCGTCTGATACGGCATCCCGTAGATCAGGTCGAAGTTGATGCTGTCGAAACCAAGCTCCCGGCACGCTGCCAGCGTGTCCCGAACCATCTCGTACGGCTGCACCCGCCGGACGTGCTCCTGTACCTCCGCGTCGAAATCCTGCACCCCAAGCGACAAACGGTTGAATCCCACTCTCCGCAGAGTCTGCAACATCTCCGTCGTCAGCGTCCGCGGATCGATCTCCATCGCCACCTCGGCGTCCGACGCCACGTCGAACGCATCGCACACCGCCGTTTGAATGCGCTCGACCCGCTCCGCCCCGACGTACGTCGGCGTGCCGCCGCCCCAGTGAATCTGACGCAGCCGCCGATTCCGCCCGTTCGCCGCCGCCAGCTTGCGGATCTCTTTCTCCAAGGCGCCGATGTACGCATCCAGCAGCTCCTCGGTCCCCGGCGCGCTGCGCTTTCGAATCTGCCGCGTGCACGCGCAGTACCGGCACAAGCGCTCGCAGTATGGTATATGAACGTAAAGCGACAAATCGCACGAAGGCGACTTGTGCTCGTTCTCCAGACGGATAACAGCCGCGTCGTGACCGGACATCTCCGTCCACCACGACGGCATCGGATAAGACACGTGACGAGGAAGCGATAACCCCGAGTACCGCCGAAACACCTCCATGTCTACGTAGTTGTTCTCAAGAAACATGGCCCGAATCCTCCCGGATGCTGATCCACCCTCTCGAGGCTGCCACGGGTGCCATGGGCAAGCGGAGCCGCTACCGGCGGCGGAGCTTGCCCGTGCGTCCCTTTTCCGAGCCGCGACCGTAAGGGAGCGGAACCGTACACCCCCCCCCTGCCTCGTGTGCCATGCCCACGCTTGCGTGGGCATGCTGTACCGAAAAAAAGCCCCGAAACACAACCACCACCCGACTAACCAACCAGTACTTCGCCCGCCGAGGACACCTCCGACCTCGACGCAAGCGAACCAGCCCGGCCCAAAGGACCACGCGAACCCCCCGCCGTCACGCCCGACGCCACATCAACCCGCTGGGCCGCCTGCACCTCCGCCGACTCCAGCGCCGTGCAGAACCCCGCGTCATTCGTCATCTCCTCGGCGAAAGAAACCACTTCCTCATCAAGCCGCTGCGCCGAAACCACCTCCACGCCGTCAAGCGACTCCACACCGGCTGTCGAGCCGAACACGTTGAAATCAATCACCCGCAAAGGCCGCCGCGCGAAATCGCGCAGTCCGCGAACGTGCCCCACCTTCAACACCGGCTCCTCCCGATCGATGCCGAAAACAACCACGTCGGCCTCGGCGATCGCCCGTGTAACCACCGGCTCCGAATAGCTCTGCACCCGGATCCGGCGCCCGCTGCCGATCGCCTTACGCAGCATCTTGATCTGCCCGCCCTTCTTGTGACCTCGATAGATGAGCGTAAGCTGCCGCGCCGACACATCGAATCGCTCGATCAAAGTACGCAGCACCGAAGCCGACGTCGTCGATCCCCCGATCACAACCGCCCGGCACGCACGCCAGTCCACGTCCCCCGCCCGCACGGTCCGCGACACCGCCGTGTACGTGTAATCCGGACTGAACCGACCCCAATCCGTCGTCTCGTTCACGCCGCGCTCGAACTCGAGCACGTCCTGCAGAAGACGCTCCGAAAAAGGTCCGGCCGTCCCCGCCGCGGTGGCCAGCCGGTGGGCGGCCCGCAACTGATCCAGCACGTCCCGCTCCCCCGGCAGCCCGCTGTTGAACCCCGCCGCAGTGCGAAGCAGATGATGATACGCCTCCCGCCCGAACAGAACGTTGACCGCCACGCCCGCCGCCGGCTCGTCGCCGAACAGATAATGCGTCATCTGCGTGACGATCCGATCCCGTTGCTCCGTGTCGTCCGGATTTTCGATCACACCGTACAGCTCAAACCGCTTGCACGTGTTCCAAAGCCACGCTTCGCACACGTTCACCTGCTCGCACAACGTCCGGAGGAAGTTCGGAACCTCACACTGCGATCGCTTCACGCTCCGCAGAAGCGCGGCATCGGTAAACTCGATGTTCGGCCCGAGCCCGCGCCCGGTCCGCCCCGCCGAGGATGCCCCGATCATCACCAGGTTCGCGATATCCGCATCGGCCGGCGTCCTGCGCGTCACGTCCCGTGCCACTGCGCGAACCTCACCGCCCCACGAATTCACCGGCTTCGGGCCGCGTAACACCAGATCCCGCAACGCCCCAATGAACGGCTCGAACGTGTTCAACGCCGGACAGAGATGGAACCGCCCGCCCGCATTCTCAAACGTCTCGCGATACCGAACCCCAAGCTCTTCAATCGTCTCGAGACAATCCGCTGTAAACGTCACCGGGCAGACCAGAACGTTCTTCTCGCCGCGCGCCGCCAGTTCCTCGAGAGACTCGTCCGCATAAGGCTGCAGCCACTCCGTCGGGCCGAACCGGCTCTGATACGCCATCCCCAGCCGATCCGCGGGCCAGCCCATCCTCTGCCCCACCAGCTCCACCGTCTTGGCCACCAGCTTCGGGTACGGATCCCCCCGCTTCACATACGACACGGGCAGTCCGTGAGCCGTGAACAGCAGGTACGTATTCTCCGGATCCAACTCGTGCGCCGCCGCGAACTGCTCCAGCAGCGCCGCCTGCGCATTGATATACCCCGCGTCGTTGTGCCAGACAGGTCGCGTCGTCACCTGCATGGTCTGGTCGTGATGCTCGAGGTGCTTGTACAGCACCGTCAGCGCCGTACGGGTCGTCGGGCCGCTGAACTGCGGATACATCGGCACAACAACGAGTTCCTCGATCCCCTCCGATGCGATCCGGCTCACCGTCTCGTCAATGCTCGGATCACCGTAGCGCATCGCGTAATACACTTCCCAGCCGCGCGGCAACGCCTCCCGAAGCGCGCGCACCTGCTCCGCCGTAATCGTCTTCAACGGCGATCCCACCTCCGTCCAGATACTCCGATATAGCTCCGTGGATGAAGGAGCGCGGAACTGGGCGATCATGCGCGCCAGCGGTTTGTTCAACCAACCGAGCCCGGCCGGAAGCCGGATCACCTCCGGGTCACTGAGAAACTCCGCCAGGTAACGGCGAACCGCCGGCACCGTCGGCTCCTCCGGAGTCCCCAGGTTGATCAACAGAACGCCCCTCTTGCGAGAAGCTCTTCCTCGCTCGGCGCGATTCCGTCCTACGAGTTCCCCTTGCCCCGGGGCAAGCGAATCCATCGCTGATTACTCCAATTTCGATAAGAACTTGCGTCGTCCCTGCTCGCCTGTGATTGCCCGATCAAACGCCGCCACTCAGAACGTGCGCAATCACGATCCCAGAGCGGGGACGGACAGTCGGCGAACACCGGCCGTATGATTCGCAATTACACGGGCGGAGCCCGCAGAAGATAAAGACGGGATGCCAGCACCCAACAGTGCGGGCGAAATGCGTCCAGCCACGCGGTCTCGTTCGACCGCAGCAGAGGATTCGTCGAAGCAACGTCGCGCGAAGCGCGACGACACGTGCTGATACAACGTCGGCTTCGACGCAGCGCGCCGGCCGCCAGCAGCGTCGAGGCCATCAGCGTCGTATACTCGGGAATGTTGGCGACGACCGCGTCGGGCCGGATGACGTCAACGTGAAGCAACGCCACCACCAGGCCCATCGCCACCAGAGACCGGCGATCCGTCCGAAGACGCAGCCAGGGCACGTCGACAATCTTCAACGCAAAGAAGACCATCGCCAAACTGAGCGTCACCAGCCCGCCCAACCCGCGAGGATCGAAGCCACCGCCAATCCAGCGTTCCCAGGCCCCCACCAGCCCCGGGCCGTGCGCCAGCGCGACCGCCAGCCAGATGCCACGACCGACGCTGTTAGACGGACGGCGCACCCAGATCCCCCCAGCCCGCCGCAGCCAGCCCCGGCATGCCCTCCCAGCGATCAAATGGCCCCGTCCGTCTATCACCTCAATTAGCCACCTTGCTCGAACCTTGGTGCCAAATCATATCCGTTGCACCGACACCCGTACAGATGCGATCCGCTCAAAAGGCCCTAAGTCGTTACGGCCACGCAGGATACCCCGCATTTCCCGTTCCAGGACCCGTGCACGAAACGGTTCTAACGCGAGGTCCGACCCAGTTATACCCCTCGACCCGTACAGTCCAACGCCACGGTCGCGAGATGGTGATCCGGAATTCGTCCCCATCGATAAGCCCCGCAGTGTGCCCGGCCCGAATGAAGCCAACACGACCCCCGATACACCTTTTCCCGACGAATTGCAAACAACTCCTTCCCGCACGAGGTCAGATTTGGGTCCGTGGCAGGGTAGGCGGCGGCCACCGCTCGCCTCAGGCGGAGAACGTATTCAACGAGCTTGCCCGTGCGTTTCCACCGTCGGGCCGCGACACGGGCAACGAGGCACGGCCGCGAACGGGCCGCGCAAACTCAAATGCGTCTGACGCACGAGCTGATTGCGCGATTTGCCCCTTCAACGACGTCGTTGTCGCCTCTTCTCGTTCCCCGGCCGTGGTGCCCAGATGCTCCGCCCCACCCAACGCACGGCCCCTGATTCACAAGCCGCACACGCCGGCTCAACGCCCGAAAACCAATGAATTCCGTTTCAGTTTAAGCCGCAATCACTGCAGGTTCGTTATCCGCCTGACATCGTCTTCCCGGCCCGCCCAAAAACGATCCTCATGATCGCGCTGGCATAACACCAGCATTTTCAGCGTTTTATGTCATGCGTGGACACCGCCCACTAGCCGCGCCTCCGCCCCAAAGTCCCTCTGTCTTTTGTTTCAAAGCGGCCACAGCCCCGCTGCGGACGTGGGAACAGCCTCTCAGCCTGCCTAGAATCGAAACGAGGAGGGGAGTCCCGCGGCGGGGGTCAACAACAGCGGCGCCGCGGCCCAAAAACCATAAATAGAAGAACTAAGGCCATGTGCGACGGCGAAAAACGCTACGAGGTACGCTGCAAACACGACGATTCCGAAGAGGAACACGTCGTCGGCTTCACGAACGACCCCACGGGCGGCAAGCTCGTCGAGGGCGTCAACCTCCACCCCTCGTTTCACAGCCCACGGGTAGTCGAACGCACGCCGCAGGGAACCTGAAACCCCCGTCCGTCTCAAACGCCCGCAAGCGCGGGTATGCCCCTGAGTCGCTGCGCGCCTTCACCCTCACCGGCCTTCACCGCCCCGCCCCGCCACTCTTCGACAACTTGGATCACCCCCTGCGCCACGCCCGTCCACGTGAACTCCGCCCGGGCCCGCTCGGCCCCGCACCGCCCCAGTTGACTCGCCAGCCGATCATGCTGCAGCACCGCCGCGATCGCGTGCCCGAACGCCTCCGCATCGCCCGCATCCGCCGTCAGCGCCTCCAGGCCCCACGCAACCTGCTCGCCGGTCCCGCTGGCACCATCGACAACCGTTGGCGTACCACAGGCCATTGCCTCGACGGCGTGAACGTCGTACGCCCCGCCTCTTTCGCAAAGTGCAAATACGTCCGCCGCCCGATAATGATCCGGCAACTCCTTCGGGTCGGGATAAGGTGTAGACACTACGCGATCGACAACCCCCAGACGCTCCGCCAGCTCCCGTAACGCCGCGGCCTCCGACTGCTGCGAACGCGATCCCGACGGCCGATCGACACCCAAGACCAGTCGAGCGTCCTCCACCCGCGCGAGCACAACGGGCATGGCCCGAACCAACGACGCAAAACCGCCCCCAGGACCCGGCAGCCCGCACGAGTAAACAACACGACCGCTCAACCCCAGCCGCTCCTTGATCGCCTCACGCGTCGCCGGTGAAACCGGAAAAAACCGACTATCATCAAATCCCGGCGGGCACATCCGCACTTTACCGGAGGGAACCGCAAACACTCCCGTCAGAGTCCGCGCCATAACCGGCGATTCCGCCAGGACTATGTCGCACGCAGACAACACGCGCCGGTCAACCTCCAGGCTGCCCTCCTCGATGGACGTCGCCTCATGACCCGTTCTGCCGATCGTCGGACCCGGCATATGAAGATGAAACGCCTTAAACCGCTTCGCCATCGCCATCACTGCGGCCCCCGAGTCACGACCATGGCTCATGATCGCCTGAGGAAGCGCATCCGTGTCAGCAACAAGGCGGCAAAAAAGTTCCATCCAGCCCGAAGACAAACCGCCATCAAACCAGTGGCCGTCCGTCGCGGCACCCTCGTAATCAAACCGGAAAACGCGCACCCCGCGCGTAACCGGACCGGACCGCCGACCGTCAAAGGGCGGCACTGGCGGCTTGTCCGCCAGTGCTTTCCCCAAATCCATCGCGGTACCAGAGCAAGTCGGCGTTTCTCGATCGCACAAGCGACGCAGAGCGTACACATCCACCCCCCACCCGAATCGCCCCAACCCCTTCGCCAATTCCACGACGCGACCCGCAGCGGTCCCCGTGTCCCACAGGCCCGACTCCGCAGCACCCGAACCGCCCTCAAGATTCGCGATCATCAAAAGTCTTGGTTCGCCGTCAGACATGTTGCGTCCTCCCTCGCCGCCCATCGGTACGAAACTTCGCGACCGAATACCCATCCATGGTGCGGACCTCCTGGTCTATCGGAATGATAGGACGCTCCACTCGTGAATACCTTGAATCACGCCCCTCGCGCCGCACGCACGCCCCCATCTGACGCCCTTGCCGCAAATGCCGCCGTCCAGCCGCGCTCCGCGCACCCTCCGCCCGCCGCATTGACACGTGGGATTTCACCGCAATGGTGTTAACATGGCCGGGCGCTTCAAAACGACACGGTGATCCATGAAAGATGAACCGCTTGTAATCGGAATCGGAGAACTGCTCTGGGACTGCTTCGGGCATTCCCGGCGACCCGGCGGCGCACCCGCCAACGTCGCATACCACGCCGACCAGCTTGGCCTCAATGGCCTCATCTGCTCCCGCGTCGGACGTGATGACGCCGGCGACGACCTGGTCGAAGAACTCTCACAGCGCGGAATCGACACCACCGCCGTCCAGCGCGATCTCCATCACCCCACCGGCTGGGTCACCGTCGAGTCCACTCACGCCGACCAGCCCACTTATGTCATCCACGAGGACGTCGCCTGGGATTATCTCGAAATCACCGATGCCTGGACCCGCCGCTTCACCAACGCATGGGGCGTCTGCTTCGGAACCCTCGCCCAGCGCAACGAACAAAGCCGCCGCGCGATCGAACACGGTCTCGATGCGGCCTCGAACGCAGTCCTCGTCTACGACGTCAACATCCGCCCGCCGTGGTACACCCGCGACCGCATCGAATGGTCCCTCCGCCGCTGTAACGTACTGAAGCTCAACGAAAGCGAGGTCACCCTCCTCGGCGAAATGCTGGCCCTCCCCGCCCACGATCCCGAACGGTTCGCACGCGATGTCATCCGGCAATACGACCTCGACACCGTCTGCGTCACGCGGGCCGAAAAGGGCTGCTACGTCTTCAGCGCCGATACCTCACTCGAAGTCCCCGGCGACGTCGTCACCGTCGTCGACTCGGTTGGCGCCGGCGACGCCTTCACCGCCGCCTTCATCAAAGGCCTCATCTCGAACTGGCCACTCGAAACGACCGCTCGCTTCGCCAACGCCGTGGGCGGCCGAGTAGCCTCCAAAGCAGGAGCCATGCCGGACATGCACGCCGAATACACCACCCTGGAAAAAGAAATCACCGGCTAGAACCTGTCCAGCGACAGTCAATGCATGCCACTGCTCTTGAGCAGTGCCGGGCGAAGCGACGGGTGGTGGACGGACGTGCGCGACACCTGTACGACGAAAGCGGTGCCCCGTCCCTTGCGAAGCAAGGCCTGGGGAATCATTACGCCGCCTGCCATGCCCACGCTCGCGCGGGGGCGTGCTTTACCAAAAATTAACCGCTTGACAACCACACCTGTCCCACATCGAGCATCGCGGCACACCCCCGTTTGAACGTCGGACGATTCATCCGTGCTTTCGCGCGTTCATCTTCGTCTCTTCTTCCTCTGGCAGTTTCGTCGGCAGCTTGCGGAAGGACCGATCTCGCATGAAAAGCAGCATGAGGATGACCACCGACGCAACGATCATCAGATACGGGCTCAGCAGCCAGAAAAAAAGCGGCAGTCCGAAGAAATACCCGCGCAGTCCACGAGTGCTGTTGATGGCCACACGATCCAGCATGTCGTCCACGTGGGACAGGACGCTCTCTCCGACATCGACCTCCTCCATCCCGTACAGAGTGCTCAGGTAACTGAGGTAGTTCAGGTCGCGGATGCACACGGCGAAACTGAGAAAATTGTACGAGTACAGGCCGATCAGCATCACGACCTTGACCGCGAGCCACGCCTCGGCGGCCGTGTCGCTGGGATCTCCGTAGTAAAGGAAGGAGGCGGTCTCGGGGGGAATTCTGAGGAGAGTCAGCAGTCCGATGTCGACCAGGATGGCCGTTGAGGCGAGGAAGCTGGCGGACATCAACTGGTTCCGGAAGGTCTGGACGGCCAGGATGCCAGCGCGTCGTTCGTAGATGAGGCGGATCCAGCGGTGACGGTAGACGTTCATGCGGCCCTGGAGGAAGGCCTTCGGGCGGTATTTCATCCCGATGGCGAAGATGGCGTAGTAGCCCAGCGTGATCACGAGATAGATGATCAGCGCGACGAGGTCGGCGTGGTGCCTCGGGAGAAACTCGGTAAAGTGATCCCACATCGTCTTTGATTCCTGGAAACGGTCGACCCCGCTTCGCTGCTTCGCCCGCGACTCCCGTTCTACCGCCGCGCCTCGGGATGTCGGGAGTTCGAGAGACTGGGCTCGGCAGGATTCGAACCTGCGACCTATCGATTATGAGTCGACAGCTCTAACCACTGAGCTACGAGCCCCGCCCTGCGCTGATTTCACACGATTCATATCGGGATTGCAACCGCCGGCAAGTCGCGAGGGCTTTGGGTGGTTGGTGGAAAGTCCCTTTTCTTTCATTGCGGACCGAGGGACAAGTCAGCGGGCGAAGCCCGCCCGGCTCAGTTCGGCAGGAACTCCCCCCTGTGTCCGCCTGCGTTTCTGCATCAGGGCTTCGCCCCGAAACCTCCTCCTCCGGGCGTCTCGATAATCAGGTGATCGCCTGGACGAACTTCAGTTCGAACAATCGGCGGCAATGGTTCGGATTCGTTGGGGCTGGGGGCATTGGACCTTAGGTCAGGGATGCTCCCGGTATGAGCTTGGGAGTGTGCGGCTGCTCGGATCAGCAGGTTCGCGCCGGGCTGACCGGCCTCTCCCCCTTCGAGACCGTAGGGGGCGCGGGTACGCCGCTGGGTCATCAGGCAAAGCTCCATCGGCTCGAGGAACTCGATTTCACGCACGGCCCCGTCACCGCCGCGATACCGGCCCGTACCGCCGGAGTTCTTCCTTATGCAAAAGCGGCGCAGGCGGACCGGGTAACGGGCCTCCAGGACCTCGGGGTCGGTAAATCGCGTATTGGTCATGTGCGTGTGGACCGCGTCGGCGCCGTCGAAATTCGGACCGGCGCCGCTGCCGCCACAAATCGTTTCATAGTATGCCACACGATCGTTGCCGAAGGAGAGGTTGTTCATCGTACCTTGCGACGCCGCGGCCACGCCGAGGGCGCCAAAGATGCAATCGACGATGCGCTGCGAGGTCTCGACGTTGCCGCCGCCGACGGCGGGACATCGCAGCGGGTCGTCGTCCGCTGGCGGGTTCAGCAGCGATTCCGGAATGATTAGGTTGACCGGGACCAGAACCCCGGCGTTGAGCGGAATGTCGTCATCGATCAGGCAGCGAAAGCAGTAGAGAACAGCGCTCACGGCGATGGGACGCGGGGCGTTCAAGCTACCGGCGTGCGGGCCGGCCGTGCCGGTGAAATCAACCGTGGCCTCGTCCCCTCTGACGGTTACGGACACGCGAATCGCGCTGCCGTCGTCGAGGCAGTCGATGAACTCGTGGCGGCCGTCGGGAAGCTTTGCGATAGCACGGCGCATCTTGCGTTCGGCGGCGTCGCGGACGTGACGGGTGTATGCAGACACGATTTCGGATCTCTGTGCGCTGACGAGGCCGCGAATGGCATCGGCGCCGGCCTGGTTGGCGCCGATCTGGGCGACAATGTCGGCGATGTTCTCCTCCGGAGCACGGGAGGGGTACAGACCGGCGCTAAGTACCGTTCGAAGCACTTCGAAACGATCCTGTCCGGCGTCGATCAGCTTGAAGGGTCGGATGAGCACCCCCTCCTCCGCAAGATTGCGGGCGTCCGGTGGAATCGAGCCGGGGCAGATGCCGCCGATCTCGGCGTGGTGCGCTCGGCTGGCGACAAAGAAGCGCAGGTCTTGCTCGATAAAGACCGGTGTCACCACGGTGACATCGGGCAGGTGCGTGCCACCGCGGTAGGGGTTGTTCGTGACGATCACGTCACCGGGCTTCATTTCGGCGACATCTTCTCGAACGGCTTTGACGCACGCCCCCATGCTGCCGAGATGAACGGGAATGTGCGGCGCGTTGGCAATGAGATCGCCGGTTTCGCTGAACACGGCGCAGGAGAAATCGAGCCGCTCCTTGATGTTCGTGGAGACGGCGGTTCGGCGGAGGGCGGCGCCCATCTGCTCGGCGATGGCGACGAAGTAATTGTTGAACAGTTCGATGCGAATCGGGTCCGCGTCGGTGGAGTCGGCGATCGGCTGCCGTGCCGCGACCCGGTCAGTCAAAACGATCTCGCCGTTGGCGCCGACCTCGGCGTTCCATCCCGGGTCGACGACGGTGGTGCTAGTGGATTCGGCGACGATCGCAGGACCTTCGAAGGATTGGCCGGGCTCGAGCGTATCGCCGGGCAGGATCGCGGTGTCGACCCATTGACCGTCGAAATATGCACGCGCACGGTCGGGCGCCGGAGGCTCGTCGCGAGGCCTTTTTCGGGCGGCCGGTGTGATGACCGGCTTTTCGGTTTCGGCGACGGCGTGAAGTCTCGCAGCGACAACCTCAATGTCGCGGCCGGGCAGAAGGTAGCCGAAGGCGCGGCGATGTTCCCGCTCGAATTGCTCGATGGCATTCTCGGCTTCAACGGTCAATGCCGATCCCTCTCCCAGATACCGGATGTCGAGGAAGCCGCTGTACTCGATGCAATCGGTCGAGACTCCTTCCTCGGCGAATCGGCCGGCCAGCTCGTCCTGCATCTCCCGAAAACACGATCGTAGTTGCAGCTCAATCGCGGCGGTGGACGTCTGGTGGACAGCGCGCTCCGACTGCTGTTTCCGTTCGGCGCAGGCGATTCCCAAAGCGCTCAGGATGCCGGCGTAGGGGTGAATGAAAATTCTACGGATGCCAAGCGAGCGGGCGACGGCGCAGGCGTGCTGGGCACCGGCCCCGCCGAAGGCAACCAGAGTGTGGTCCCGGGCGTCCAGACCGCGCTCGATCGTAATGCGTTTGACGGCCGCCGCCATGTTGGCGTTCGCGATGTCAACGAAGCCCTGCGCGATATCGTCGAGTTCCATGCGATGGCCCGTGTCATGCCAGATGCGCCCGGCAAGTTCCTCGAGGCGGCGATGGACCGAGGCCGCGTCGAGCGGAAAGGGTAACCGCTCCGCCGGGAACCTGCCGAGGTAGAGGTTGACGTCGGTGATGGTGAGCGGTCCGCCTCGCCCATAACAAGCCGGCCCCGGGTCGGTGCCGGCGCTCTCCGGACCGACCAACAGCCGGACCCCATCGAAACGGCACACGCTGCCGCCCCCGGATGCTACCGTTTCTATAGCGAGAACGGGTGTCACAATTCTGACGCCTGCCTTGCGCGTTTCATACTGGTACTCGAAGCCGCTCCCGTAGCGCGAAACGTCGGTACTGGTGCCGCCCATGTCGAATGCGATGACTTTTCCTGCAGAGGCAATCTCGGCGACGGTCGCGGCGGCCACGAGACCACCGGCGGGACCGCTGAGAACGCCGGCGTTGCCGCTGAAATTGGCGACGCCGACGAGTCCCCCGGCGCCGGTCATGAGACGAATGGTCGAGCCCGGAAGGGACGATTCAATCTCGGCAAGGTACTTGCGGAAAACGGGTGCCAGATACGCATCGACGACGCAGGTTTCAGCCCGGTTGAGCAGACCTCGCGTCGGCGCAAGGACGTGCGAAACCGCGACGCGTTCAAACCCCAGATCGGCTGCGATGCGAGCGACGCGCTGTTCGTGTGCAGGGTTTCGGTAAGCGTTCAGAAGGCAGACGGCCAGCGATTGAATGCCCTTGTCCTTGAAGGCCGCGAGCCGTTTTGCCGTGTCGTCTTCGTCGAGCGGTTGAAGGACGGTGCCGTCGGCATCGGTGCGCTCGTCGAGTTCAGCGACGGACTCGTAGAGGGGCGGCGTTTTCTGGATGTTGATCTTGAAGAGCTCGGGTCGGGTCTGGTCGCCGATGAGAAGGAGATCGGCAAACCCCCGCGTGGTAACGAATGCCACGCGGGCACCGCGGCGTTCCAGCAGAGCATTGGTCGCCATCGTGGTGCCGAGCCGGACCTCGCACCGCGGGATCGGCTGGTGCAGGCCGATCCGCATCAGATAACGAATCGCCAGAACGGGCGCGTGCTCGTCGGAGCGAAGCTCGTAGGCGTCGCCGGGTGAACAGTCGAGCGGGACGTTGTCATCGAGGACCAACACAGCCTCGGCCGCGTTGAAGCGGCGGACGCGTGTCTGGTAAAGCAACCGTCCACCGTCGTTGAGGAAGGCGCACTGGTAGCCGTTCCAGAAACCGTCCGGGTCGGCGGATCGCTGCGCATCGCCGATGGAAACGGCGTCAGGTCGGGAACCGATCGTCCCTCTAGTCCGGCCCGAGCTGAGAAGCTTGTGTGTGAGAACCGCCCCCGTTGGATCGCGCGCCACGATATCGCAGAAGGTTCCACCTACGTCGATCGCGAAGCTCCATGGGCGTTGTTTCACGGATGGGT
Organism: uncultured Phycisphaeraceae bacterium; assembly: GCA_964574815.1. Taxonomy (GTDB): domain Bacteria; phylum Planctomycetota; class Phycisphaerae; order UBA1845; family UBA1845; genus CAZNPL01. The sequence continues at coordinate 15,361 of CAZNPL010000023.1, read as the reverse complement.
CCTTTTCGATGCACTCCCAGCGTTCGAGCCGAACTTGGCTCGCGGCAACGGGTTAACGTAACGCGAGATAACGGCACGCGGAAGATCGCTCCGGCAGAATGAAATCACGCGGTGGGAGCCGCGGACCATTAAGTCATGCGCCGACGACAAATCCTGGAAACCATCGCAAGGCCCAGACATCCGAGAGCGGCCGCGCCCGGCGCCGGGATTGTGTTTGTGAGCGAGAAGTCGAAGACCGTGGCCTCGCCCGTGTTCAAGAAGTCGACCTCGAGGCTGTAAACGTGATTTGGCTCCAGGAAGCCGGACAGGGGGCCCAGAGGCGACACATGGTCGAATACATAGCTTCCTTCAGTTTCATCATAAAGGCTCACGTAGTCCTGCAAGTATGCCATTGTGGCCTCGAAGTGCTCGGGCTGGTTGCCGGTGACAAAACGCCAGGAGCCTTCGACGGAGACGAAGCCGCTGAGTCCCGGCCCCTGATTGGAGAGGTTGATTCCGTCGACCTCTGCGCGAATTTCAAACGGCTCCCCGGGCGGGTTGAACGCCCAGGATAACCAGGAATTCACCTGGTGAGATTCGCCAAGGTCATCGGTCCACTTCGCCTCGGCCGCAAGGTCCTGGAAGGGGCCGACGCCGTTCTGAACATCGAAATCGCCTTCGAACTCGGCGTATACCCGCCCGATGGCGCTGACTAAAGTGAGATCGCCGCGTGCGTTGGGGGCAAGCGACAAGGAGAGCAACACAAGTATCACGAACATGATGTGTAGTTTTCGAGGCATCAGCAACCCTCCCGAGTTGAAGCGCCAGCGGCACCCTCAATGACGCCGTTGGAACGTCTGGATTGGTGGCAGCCGCCAAGACAGCGCACCTTGAGAATAACGCGCGTAACCGGCTGGTTCAAGGTTTTTTCAGGTGCGATTGTGCCCGGGCCGAGAGAACGCAGGCCCGTTTTTCGAGGCCGTTAAGTGCCCATGCAGATACCCAGAGCCTGGGCTGCTTTGATGAGAGAATGCTCCGGGGTCACGAGGCGTTGTTGGTCAGCGGCGTCCACGATCGGGACATCGGTGATGACGCCGTTCTTGAGCACAACAAGCTGTCCGAACTTGCGGCCGGCGACGAGGTTGGCGGCGGCCAGGCCGAACTCGGTGGCCAGCACGCGGTCGGCCGCGCACGGCGTTCCGCCGCGCTGGACGTGCCCGAGGATGGTGGCCCGGGTTTCCAGGTGAGTCCGATCGGCAATCTGGCGGCTCAGAACTTCGCTGATGCCACCGAGGCGTATAGGGTCGGGACTGTCGTGGACGACGCGATCGACAACCTGCTGCCCGCCGATCGGCTTAGCGCCCTCGCTGACCGCGATGATGGTGAACGACTTGCCCCGTTTGGAACGGCGCAGGCAGTGCTGGCAAACCACTTCGAGGTTAAACGGGATTTCGGGGATCAGGATGACGTCCGCCCCGCTGGCCATTCCTGCATGCAGTGTGAGCCAGCCCGCATTGCGCCCCATCATCTCCACGAGCATGACGCGATGGTGGCTGGAGGCTGTGGTGTGGATCCGGTCGAGCGCATCACAAGCGGTCTGCACGGCCGTCTGGAAACCGAAGGTCATCTCCGTGTGCATGAGATCGTTGTCGATAGTCTTGGGGACGCCGACGCATTGGATGCCGTGCTTCATCAGTTCAACCGCACCGGACATGGTTCCGTCCCCGCCGATGACCACGAGGACGTCCAGCCGGCGCTCGCGGACATGCTCGATGACCCGGTCGGTGACGTCCTTGAAGATCGGTTTGCCTTGATCGTCGGTGCCGATCGCGAAGTGGGAGGGGTTGGCCTTGTTGGACGTGCCGAGGATCGTGCCGCCGAGCGTCAGGATGTTGCTGACGTCGACGGCCTCGAGCAGCCGCATGCGGTTTCGAATGAGCCCGAGAAAGCCGTCCTCAATGCCCCACACCTCAACGCCGTGCTGATACATTGCAGTTTTGGCCACCGCCCGTATGACGGCGTTGAGGCCTGGACAGTCGCCCCCCCCGGTGAGGATCCCGATGCGCTTGACGTCCGCTGGCGTTGGCACGTGTGCGTCCTTTCCTTTGATAGCAAACGGAGGTTGTGGATCAGCGGTTCGACGATACATTAGTTTCGCTCCAACGAGCCGTCAAACCAACGGCGACGACAGACCAGCAATCCGGAACAGCTAAGACGGCACGCGGTCCCCGGTGCCACGGGCCCGCCTTGGGGCGATCCGCCGTGCGACGCGCGACCCGACGAGCACCGCGGCGGTCATGGAGCAATCTCGCAGACTTGCCTGTGCTGACACAGGACAACTCGACGACACCGAGATGCTCACCGAATTCAATCGGTCTCGGGCAGCACAAAGCCGAGGTGGTGCGCGCAGTGGATGCGGTGGAGGCGCTCCCATTCCTGAGGCGTCAGTTTGCCGAAGAAGGGGTGGAACCGAAGCGGGCCATTGCTTTCAGCGAACCGTTGGATGGCTTGTGCGAGAGCCTCGGCGGAATCGTGCTCATCGCATTCTTCGGGTGGGTTGAGGCTCTCGGTGATTGTGAAGCCGCGCCCGAGGCTGTCACCTTCGAAGACACGTTGAAGTGCGCGCCGTCCGAAAAGCCACCTCATCACTCGATGGTTGCGAACACCAAAGCCGTCAATCGAACCGTCGAAACTGTCGGCCAAGTGCCGGCAGACCTGTGCCAGCGTCCACCGGCCAATCGTTCGATGCCCGCGACGCAGGCGCTCGACCTCCGGCATGACTTCGCACAGGTCATTGAAGCGCAACTCGCGCCGTCTGCGGGACGTTTGGGATTTGCTCATGCCTGTTGTCGGCCTCTGTGCCTTTCTCCCCCCCCGGACAACGGCCGCCTGGCGCTACAACGCCGCTCGCGGGGTCCCCTTGTACAGGTCGTGAACATAGTTGCCGTACCCGTTGTACGGCTGAGTCGGGACACGCTCGTCAGTGCCGATCAGTGTCTCCGTCGCCTGTGACCATCTGGGATGGCGAATCCGCGGATTCACGATCGACCAGAAGTCATACTCGTTGGAGGCCACGTCGTTCCAGAACGTCGGCGGTTGAGACTCGACAAACTCGATCAGCACGATCGACTTGATGCTCTTGTACCCGTATTTCCAGGGAACGACCAGCCGAAACGGCGCACCGTGCTGATTCGGCAGCTCGTGTCCGTAAATGCCGGTGGCCATCAGGGTCAGAACGTTCGCGGCCTCTTCAATGGTAAGTCCCTCGTAGTAAGGCCAGTTCCACGGAGTCGGGGGCATCTGCCCCGGAGCCTCGTTGGGCCGGAAGAACGTCTCGAAACGCACATACTTGGCCCGCGACGTGGGTTGTACCAGGTCGAGAAACGCCCTGAATGGAAAACCCATCCAGGGAACGGTCATCGCCCAAGCCTCGACGCATCGGAAGCGGTAGACTCGTTCCTCGATCGGCATCGCCCGGATGATATCGTCGTAGTCGTAAGCCCTGGGGTTCTCCACCTCGCCGCGCACCTCTACGGTCCACGGGTGCGGCTTGAAATCGCGAGCGAACCGCCACACCGCCGACTTGGTCGTCGTGAATTCATAAAAGTTGTTGAATTCACCCGCCACTGTTTCTTTTGTGAGAGCTCGATCCACGGTGAATTGCTCATTTCGTTCTCCGGCCCGAAACAGGTTGCCTGATTCAGGGCGGAGCGTGGCCATCAGATCTGCATCGCCGTCGTCGGCTGCAGGCCCGGGGCCGGTCGTGCAGCCGGACAACGCGCCCACCGAGGCCGCACCGATCGCGGCAGTGGCGCCTCTGAGAAAACGGCGACGCGTGAGCCAAACGTCCTCCGGAGTACAGGGAAGATCGATATCCCACGGTGTCCTTTTACGAATGCCGGCCATGTTCGATTACCTGCCTTTCCGCGTCGGTGAACTGACTCCGAGGCTCGTACGGCTCCCGACCTGTTCTTGGAAATCTCGGCCCGGCGTCGAACGCTGTTCGAGCCTTCGTCAAATCAAACGAGTATCATCTTCGGCCCGCTCTGGACGCCCGATTATAGGCAACTTGATGTGCCAAGTCGTGTGTAATTGTCGAACGAGCGCGAATGAAGTCCGCCCCAGTGCAGAAGGTGTCACTGACAGTGCGGGTGCCTGAGACGATACGCGAGCAACCGCTCAAGCGGATCCGACTGAGGCGTATCCGTGCATTCCCGGACCAGTCGTGGGCATGGCCCACATGGCCGGTATGATAGAGAATGGAGAATCGAGGGACCGAGAGCCTATTTGATCGAGGAGATGGATATGAAGGACGGCGAGGTAGCGCCAGGCGACAAGGTTATACCGGCCTTGGACGATACCGAGGCAAGCGGCGATGAGGGCGGCACGCAACGGCGACGACGACGGCGATGGATTCACTGGCTCAGTCTGATCGTTGTCGTGGTCGCCGGATGGCTGTATCTCAACCGGCCGGTCGAGACGCGCATTGAATGGGGAAACGACCTGAAGGCAGCGCTCGCCGCGGCCGGGTCGCGAGGCGTGCCGGTGTTGGTGCATTTTACAGGGCCGGGGTGCCCGTACTGCTGGGCGATGGAGCGGCACGTCCTCCCCGACGAGCGCGTGGAGGCGGCGCTCGATCACTATGTGCCGCTGCGGATCGACACGTCCTCACAGCCGGAGGTGGCGGCCCGCTACAACGTGGAAGCGGTTCCGATTTTTGTCGTGATGACGGAAAACGGAGACGAGCTTCGCCGGGCGATGGGTTACCACTCTGCCGAAGCGTTCATGCGTTTTTTGCGGGCCGGGGCCGAGTCCGCTTTTTCGAACGCTTCCTGATCCCACTGGCGCCGGCGAGCCGCCTGCTCAGGTATCTCCCCGTATAGCTCTTGGAGTGGGCGGCCACCTCTTCGGGCGTGCCCTCGACGACAACCCCTCCGCCCGCGTCGCCCCCATCCGGCCCGAGGTCGATCACCCAGTCGGCCATTTTGATTACATCGAGATTGTGTTCAATCACCGTGACGGTGTGACCAAAGCTGACCAGTCGGTTGAGCACGTTGACGAGCTTGTGGATGTCGGCGTAGTGCAGGCCGCTGGTGGGTTCGTCCAGAACGTAGAGCGTGTGTCCTGAAGCGGGCTTTCCCAACTCGGCGGCGAGCTTGACGCGCTGGGCCTCACCCCCGGAAAGCGTGGTCGAGGACTGCCCCAGTTTGACATATCCCATCCCCACGTCGATGAGCGCCCGCAGGAGTTGCTTGATCTTCGAAAAGTGCTGAAAGAAAAGAGCGGCTTCGTCCACGCGCATGTCGAGCACGTCGGCGATGCTCTTGCCGCGGTAACGGACCTCGAGCGTCTCGCGATTGTAGCGAGCCCCGTTGCAGGCTGCGCAGCGCACGAAGACGTCGGGCAAGAAGTGCATCTCGATCCGCCGCGTCCCCTGCCCCAGGCACTCCTCGCAGCGCCCCCCCTTGACGTTGAAGCTGAATCGGCCCGGCCCGTATCCCCGGATCTTGGCCTCGCGCGTACCGGCGTAAAGCTGGCGGATCAAATCGAACACGCCGACGTACGTCACCGGGTTGCTGCGCGGCGTGCGCCCAATGGGCGACTGATCAATCTCGACCACCTTGTCCACGCGGGAGGCGCCGACAAGCCGTTCATGCTGCCCTGGGCGAGGCCCCGTGCCGTAAAGACGTCTCTTCAACGCCCGAAGAAGCGTCTGCGTGACGAGCGTGCTCTTGCCGCTGCCGGAAACGCCGGTGACGCACACGAAGCACCCCAGCGGAAAACGAACCGTCAGGTTCTTGAGGTTGTTTTCCGCGGCGCCGCGAATCTCCACGGCGTGCGAGCGAATCACGCGGCGCCGCTCCTCCGGAACGGGAATCGACCGGCGTCCCGTCAGATACTGTGCGGTCACCGACTCCTCACATTTCGACAGCTCGTCGAGCGGACCCTCGAAAACGACCGCCCCGCCGGCCGCACCCGCGCCGGGACCAACGTCGATCACGTGATCCGCCGACGCGATGACCTCCTCGTCGTGCTCGACGACCAGGACCGCGTTGCCCGAATGGGCCAGCCGCGCGAGCGTCGCAACAAGCTGGGCTGTGTCGCGCTGGTGAAGGCCGATCGTCGGCTCGTCCAAAACGTAACACATGCCGATGAGTCCGCTGCCGATCTGTGTGGCCAGCCGGATGCGCTGGGCCTCGCCCCCCGAGAGCGTCCCGCTACCACGCGAAAGGGCCAGGTAATCGACCCCCACATCGCGCAGAAACGACAGGCGGTTGCGGATCTCTCGAAGCGGCTGTTCGGCAATGGCGCCCTCCTCACCTTTGAACGTGAGCGACTCGAAGAAACCAATCGCCTGATCAACGTTCATGTCGCAGATGTCGGCGATGTTCCGGTCGGCAATCTTGACAGCCAGCGTCTCAGGCCGTAGCCGCGCGCCGCGGCACGACTTGCACCGTGCTTCACTCTGGTACTGATGCAGACGCTGCTTGACGCTCTCGGAATCCGTGGTCCGCCAGCGGCGCTCGAGGTTGGGCAGCACCCCCTCGAAGCGTGCCCCGAACTCGGGTTCGTCGCGACGGCTCGTGCCGTGCATGAGAATCTTGGCCAGCCGCTCTGGGACATTGCGAAACGGAATGTCGGGCGAAACCTGAAACCGCCGGCAGAATTCGTCCACCATCGACGCATACAAAGCGTTCATCCGCTTGCCGCTTTGCCGCCACGCGGTGATGGCCCCGGCGGCCAGCGACAAGTCACGGTTCGGGACGATCAAATCCGGATCGAACTCGAGCACGTTGCCGAGTCCGTTGCAGGCGGCACACGCGCCGTACGGCGAATTGAAGCTGAACATCCGCGGTGCCAGCTCGGGAACGCTGACTTCCGGATGGTCGATGCACGCGAAATCCTCACTGAAGATGCGATCTTCGGATTTGCGGTCGCCGTCCGCCATCGACACGATGGCCCGCCCACGCCCCAGCCGCAAGGCCAGTTCGATGCTGTCGGCCAGCCTTCCGGCGACCTTGTCGCGGATGACGAGCCGATCAACCACGGCCTCGATACGCGGTCGAGCTTTCTCGTCCAGAGGCGGCGCCTCCTCGATTGGATGAATAACACCGTCGATGCGCGCCCGCACGAACCCCTGGCGGGCGATCTCATCGAGCAACTCTTCCGGACTCGACGCCGGCAGATGATGCGTCGGCGCCATCACCATCACGCGCGTGCCCGCGGGCTGCTTCAGCACGGCGTCGACCATCTGAGTGACGCTCTGGCGCGTTATCGGCTTGCCGCAAATCCAGCAATGCGGCCGGCCCACGTGCGCAAACAACACGCGCAGGTAATCGTAGATCTCGGTGATCGTCGCCACCGTGGATCGCGGGTTGGCCGTTGCCGCCCGCTGCTCGATGGCCACCGTCGGGCTGAGCCCCTCGATGCGATCAACATCCGGCTTGGGCATCTGCTCCAGGAACTGCCGGGCGTAGGAACTGAGCGACTCGACGTAACGCCGTTCGCCTTCCGCGTAAATCGTGTCGAACGCCAGTGAACTCTTGCCCGATCCGCTCAGCCCCGTGACCACCGTGAGCGCGTTCCGCGGAACGTGCACGTCGATGCCCTTGAGGTTGTGCTGCCTGGCACCATAAACCCGAATCGGTTCGTCCTGCGCCACCGTGCTCTCCGCGGATGCGACGGCTCTCGCCACCCGAAGTCCGGGTCGGCTTGAAACCTGCTACCCGGGCGTCGAGCCAAACACATCAGAATAAGCCGTCGTCAGACGCGATTCAACCGCATGCGGATGCACACCGGACCGAGAAAGCGGTCCGTCCGGCGGAGGCGAGGCCGGTTTGTTTCCACGCTAAGCCCCACGGGTGAAAGAGCCGAATTCGTTTTCGGGGCGTCTCGCAGCGCGAAAGGCCGATCGCGGGTAGATGTAAGAGAGTATGCCGTATTGGACCTCCTCCCGCCGCGTTCGTATAATCATTCGGCGGGTTCGACAACTTTTGGCAAGGTGACCGAAAAGGACGCCGGGCGGCAGGGGGGTTCCAGGAGACTGCCCCAGCGTCTCTTTCTTTAGCTGTCAGGGAGCGGAAATGGATCGATTCTATCGCGGAATCCGGACGTTCGTGCTATCGGCCTTTGTGGCGTCGGTGCTCCTGGTCTCCCCCGCATTCGCTAGAGACACCGTTGCCAATCTCACCAAGTCCGAGCGGGCGGCGCTATGGTCGCAGAACATCTCAGTCGTCGAGCAGCTTCGCGAACGAAGCGACGGCTGGGCCCAGATTCCTTCCAGCGTAACGATTCTTGACCATCCCCGCGTGGCAGAATGGGTCGAAGACCTTCGCATCAAACTCGCCGAGCAGGAAGAACGCCGCGCAAGAGATTTCGCGAAATACGTCGAACGATGCAAGGGCCATCTCGAAAAAGGCGAGATCCGCGAGGCACTGGTCGAGGCTAACCGCGCCTACAGAAACGCGGCCGACCAGGACGTCTTCCGGGACCTGGATTGGGTGGCCCGACTCACGGAAGCCTCCCTGGATTATGCTCAGGATCTGCGTCGAGAGGCCGACTGGCGCAAGGCATACGAAGTCTATTACAACCTTTACTCCATCTTCGAGGACAACGAGGACTTCAAGGAGGCTCGCAACGATTGTCTGACCTATGCCCGGCTCGACGCTGTTTATGAGCCGGACGACGACTGGGAGGAGCGGCTCGAAGACATCACCCCCATGAACGCGCTGGACGCGCTCGAGAAGATTGACCGGAACTACGTGGAAGAGGCGGACTTCCGAGCCATTACGAAAGCCGCACTCGACAATCTCCTGCTGATCTGCGACTCGGAAGTCATGCCCGAGACATTCTCCGGGCTGGCGGACGAGGACGCACGGGCCGACTTCCGTACGCGCATCGGGGCGTTGGTGGCGCGCGCCCGCCGGACCGACGACCTCGACGTCAACGACGCCAAGAACTACTTCCGCCGGGCGCTCAAAATCAACGAGCAGACGGTGGATCTGCCCCGTGCCCTCCTCGTCTACGAGTACATGGTCGGGGCCCTCGAACCGCTCGACGAGTTCACGTCGATGATCTGGCCCATCGAGTTCAAGGAGTTCGACAAGCACACCCGCGGCGACTTCGTCGGCGTGGGAATCAGCATCACCGGCGGCGGCGACCGCCCCATCAACGTGGTCTCCCCGCTCGCCGGAACGCCCGCTTACCGCGCCGGCATCCTTCCGGAAGACAAAATCACCCACGTCAACGGTCAGTCATTGAAGGGGATCACCCTGACCAAGGCCGTACGGATGATCACCGGGCCGATCGGAACGGAAGTGACGTTGACCATCCGGCGCCCGTCGGAGGGGCGCAGCTTTGATGTCACATTGAAGCGCGACAAGATCGAGATCCAGTCGGTGATGGGTTTCCAGCGAGATCCCGACGACCCGGAGAAGTGGGACTACCTGATCGACCCGGGAATGGGCATCGGCTACGTCCACGTGCTCTCTTTCCAGGAAAACACCGAAGAGCAATTGCGCAAGGCCGTCGACCAAGCGCTCGATGCGGGAGCCCGTGGTCTGATTCTGGACCTGCGTTTCAATCCGGGCGGGCTGCTGAAATCGGCCGTCGAGGTGACCCGGCTCTTCCAGTCGAGGGACGAGCAGGTGGTGAGCACGAGAGGGCTGCGTGATCGGCCCTGGTCGCCGCCAAGTGCAAACCGGGACGGGCCGTACGCCAGGCTTCCGCTGATCGTTCTGGTCAACGAATACAGCGCCAGCGCCTCCGAGATCGTCTCCGGTGCCCTCGAAGACAACAACCGAGCCATCGTGCTGGGCGAACGCACCTACGGAAAATTCAGCGTCCAGAAGCTGATGGAGCTGCGGGGCAGCATGTCGCACCTCAAATTGACCACGGCGCGCTACTATCTGCCGGGTGGCCGGTCGCTGCACCACGAAGAGGGTGCCACGGAATGGGGCGTCGCGCCGGACGTCTCGGTCAAGCTTTACCCCAAGGAAGTGGCGCGCGTCCGGATCATGCAGCAGGACCGCGACGTTCTGGTCCGTGCGGACGAAAAGGGCAGGGACGACAACGAAGGGCCTGATGCGGCGGAGGAGGTGAAAGACGAGGCGGATGCCAAGCCCGACAGCGAGCAGCCCGCCGAGCCGGAAAAGACGGAACAAGCCGACCAGCAGCCGGCCGAAACCGAGGAGCCCGCAGGTGACGACGCGGCCGACAAAGGCGAGGGCGACGACAAGAGCGACGCCGACGACGAGGAAGACGAGGACCAGCTAAACCTGGCCGAGGATCCCAACGAGGTCCCCGAGGTCGACCTCCAGCTCGATACGGCGTTGTTGCTGATGCGGCTGCACCTGCTGAGCGAGGAGGGCCTCGAGCTCGCCTCCGGCGGCGAAGACGCCCTGGAGAAAGAAGTCCACCGGCCGTAAAGGCGTGATGCCAGAAAACACCGCCGGATCCGGTTGAGACACGGACCAGCGGCACGCGACAACATTGCCCGAGCCACTCAGTAGGGGTTCCGATCAGATTCACGATTCGCCGCCGAACGTCTCGGCGGCGTTTTTTATGGGCGATCGCAACTCGGCGTCTCTTGCAAGCCCAGGCGGCGGGCAGCTATGCGCACGGCTTCCGGCTCGATGTCGCAGCCGAGCCAGCGCCGTCCCATCGCCTCCGCCGCCACCAGAGTCGTGCCACTTCCGCAGAAGAAGTCGGCGACAACGTCGCCGGGGTTCGAGCTGGTGGCGATCATGCGGCGAACAAGGGCCAGCGGCTTCTGGGACGGGTACCCGGTTCGCTCCCGAGATACCGTGGAGAGGAAAGGAAGGTCCCACACGTCACTCATGGCCGGCCCCTGTTTATTGAAGTATAGCCGGCCCTTTCGGGTGTTCTTGTAGGGCTTGCCATCCCTGTCGATGATGAGGCCGTCGGTGCGGAAGGCGCCTTCGTGCTGGAGGTTGAAGACGTGCCGGCCGGCGTGCCGGGCATACAGCAGAATGGTGTCGTGCTTGCGGGCGAACCAGGACTTGGAGCGGCCGCCGGTGCGATAGCGCCAGACGATCTCGTTGAGGAAGTTGTCCGGGCCGAAGAGCTCATCGAGCATCACCTTGATGTAATGCACGGCCCGCCAGTCGGCGTGCAGGTAGAAGCTACCGCGCTCGGTCAGAAGGTCGCGCATCCGCTCAAGCCGGGGGCGGAGGAACGCAAGATAGTTCTCCATCACGCCGGGCCAGCAGTCGCGGTAACCGTGCTGATCGCGCGCGGTCGTGCGGCGGCGCTGGGTTTTGAAGGGCGGGTCGATGTAGATCAGATCGCATGATTGTTCGGGGAGAGTGGCCATGTAGGCGAGGTTGTCGCTGCACATGACCGTGCCCTGGGCACCGGGGCCGAAGAGAGACATTTGTGTGGCGCAGGAGTCGTGTGTTGCATGGTCGTTCTTCATGGTTTGTCCTTCGGCTGGTTGCGGGACTCCCCATGTCCGTCCCCCACCCTTCGCTTCGCTAAGGATAGGGCACGCGCGCCGGGGCGTCTTTCCCACGTTGCCCGGCACATGTGCTCCCGGCTCCCAGGACCCGGCGGCACGACTCTACCCCAGATTCGTGCGATGCGACAAGGTCGTGGTAGAATGACGCGGTCATGGACGAGGAGCACTTCCGATGTCCCCAATGCGGTTATGATCTCTACGGCATTCCCGAGATCCGCTGTCCCGAGTGCGGGTTCGGATTCGACCACGCCGCCTTGCGAAGGCTTGGTCGGTCCGCCGAGTGGGGACGACTCTCGGCCGCACGGGCCGTGATCGTACGATCGGTGATCGGAGCCTGCTTGGCCGCCTGCGTTGTCACGCACGCTCTCGCAGGTCCAGGGCTGTTCTTCCTTTTCATCTGCGCGGCGGCGTTCGCAGTGAGCCTGCGGGTCTGGGCAATCATCGAGGGATTCGAACAACTCAGGGGGCCGCCGTTGGTCTGGATGGCCGCCTTCTTGATGATGGCACTGGGCGGGATCTGTCTGGTCTTGGCTCATTCCGGCTTGCCCTTCGTGATCGCGGCGGTGATGGTCGGCTGGGCCTGGTGGATTCGGCTATGTGAGTGGCCGGCTTTTTCGGCCCCCGACGAAAAGCGATTGGATGAATTCCACCAGGTGACACAAGGACACGCCCGACGGGCGGAGATCACCCTGGGTATCGGGACCGCGGCGGTCGTCCTGGCTGCACTGATTTGAGTCTCGCCGCGCTTACCCACTTACAACCGGTTTATGCCGACTGAGGACGGCGGGTTGACTTCGTCGAGGCATGGTCTATGTTGGTTTTGACAGGCCGAGCATTTGACAAGGGGGCAACTCTGGAACGCACACTCGCGTGAATCGTCAAGGAGGCTGAGATGGCGACGAGACAGCGGCGCATCATGATGATTTCGACGCACGGGTACGTCGGGGCCGAGCCGGAGTTCGGCAAGCCCGATACGGGCGGGCAGGTTGTCTACGTGCTGGAGCTGAGCAAGTGCCTGGCGCGAATGGGCTACCAGGTCGATATTCTCACGCGCCGGTTCGAGTCGCAGCCGCAACAGGAGACCGTGGCTGATCGCGTCCGCATCCTGCGGTTCCCGTGCGGCGGAGCCGAGTTCATCCCCAAGGAGACCCTCTGCGAGCATATCCCCGAGTGGGTGTCCAACGTGGAACGCTTCATCAAGAGCAAGCGGATCCAGTACACGTTCGTCAACAGCCACTACTGGGACGCCGGGCTCGCCGGGCAGCCGCTGGCCAATCACTTGAACATTCCCCATCTGCACACGCCGCACTCGATCGGAACCTGGAAGCAGGCCAACATGGACGGCGCCCCGGAGGACCTCGAACGGAAATACAACTTTCGGAAGCGGATCCGCGAGGAAAAGGTCGTCTACGACGAATGCGATCTGCTGATCGCCACCACCGCCCAGCAGCGCGACATCCTGCTCAGGGATTACGACGTCCCGCGTGGCAAAATCTGTGTCATTCCCCCGGGTTACGAAGACACTCGCTTCTTCCCCGTCTCCCATGCAACCCGCGACGCCCTCAAACGCGACCTCGGCTATAACGGCCGCATCATCCTCGCCCTGGGCCGGATGGCGGCCAACAAAGGCTACGATCTTCTGATCCGCGCCATGCCGCCCGTCTTCAAGCGTGTCGAAGACGCGCGGCTCCTGCTGGGCGTGGGATCGACCGAGCCCACCCCGCGGGAACGCGAGCAGGTCGCGGAGCTCAAGGCCCTGACGCGTGAGCTCGGGATCGCGGAGCGCGTCATATTCCGCGATTTTATCGAAGACGACGTCCTGGCCGACCACTATCGCATCGCCGAGGTCTTCGCCCTCAGCAGCCGCTACGAGCCGTTCGGCATGACCGCCGTCGAGGCGATGGCCTGCGGCACGCCGACGGTCATCACCACCGAGGGCGGATTGTGGGAGCAGGTCGTGTGGGGGCTGGAGGCGCTGTACGCCAACCCGTTCGACCCGGAGGCGTTCGGACACGCCATCTGTACCATCCTGCAGAGCCAACGCGTGGCCGATCAACTCGCCAAGTACGGTTCGCAGAAGGCCCGGGCCAAGTTCACCTGGACCGGCATCGCGCAAAACGTTCTGCGTGTCGTGCAGAACCTCCCGTCCGGTGGGCGCCTGGGACTACCCGCCGAGACGGGCGCGGCCGAGGAGCAGTGGAGCGAGGAAGCGTGGTCATTGATGACGTGACACGGGGAGGCATCGTACAGTGAACGTGATCGACGATGCCTTCGAGCGGGCGAAGGACGTTCTGAAGCTGAACGTCACGGAGCGCGGTTTCAGCGCGTGCAGTCCGACCCATGACGACGACCCGGCCAGCAACTACCGCAGCGTGTGGGCCCGCGACTCGGCCATGACGCTCATGTGGTCGCTGCCGCTGAACGACCCGGATCTTACCGAATGCGCCCGGCGTTCACTCGAGACGATCCTCAACGCTCAGACGCCCGACGGCCATCTTCCGAACTACGTCGACCTGCGCGACGGTAAAGCGGAATACGGCGGGGTCGGCAATATCGCCGGAATCGACGGCGCCATGTGGATCATCATCGCGGCGTGGAACTACGTGCGCGTCACGGGAGACGAGGAGTTCGCCCGCACGCACTTCAAGACCATTCATCGCACCATGAAGTGGCTGCGGGCCCACGACTCCAACAACTGCGGACTGCTCGAGGTGCCCGAGGCTTCCGACTGGACCGACCTGTTCCCCCGATCGTACAATGTGCTTTACGATGAGGTTCTGTGGTATCGAGCGAATGTGGACTTCGTCGAAATCCGCCGCCTCAACAACCGCTCGATCGATCGCTATATCAATCGGGCCGCCCGCATCCGCGAACTGCTCAACGAGCGGTTCTGGCCGACGCCCGAGGCCGTATGCGAGGGCGGCCAGCGTTTCGCCCAGACTCAATACAACCTCGGCCGCGCGCGCTATCTCATCGCGCAGATCACGCCCTTCGGCTTCAGTTGGCGGTGCGACGTTTTCGCGAACATCATTGCCAGTCTGTACGGCGTCCTGGACGATCAGCGCTCCCGGCAGGTCTGGCGCTTCCTCCGGCAGATCAGCATCGACCACCCCCATCCGGTGAAGGTACTGTACCCCGCGATTCATCCTGGCGACCCCGACTGGCGCGATTATTTTTTGGTTAACCTTCAGAACCTTCCCTACCACTATCACAACGGTGGGATCTGGCCATTCGTCGGCGGGTTATGGGTGCGGTTCCTGGATCGGGTCGGGCAGCATCAGCACGCCGAGGAAGCCCTCCACCGACTCGCGATGCTCTGCCGGCAGGGGATGGACCGGGAGTGGGAGTTCACCGAGTGGGCCCACGGCGTGACGGGTCGTCCGATGGGCAAGGCCTACCAAGCCTGGAGCGCCGCCTCCTATGTCGCCGCCTATCTGCGCTTTCAGGGCGACACCCGCATCGAAGTTGCCGAGAGGCGGCCCGATGAGCTCACCCAGCAGCGGGAGTCGCGCCTGCCGACCGAAGTAACCGACAGCACTGTCAACCTGGACACCCCGCCGACGGGCGAGTCGAAATCCTAGCCGGGCACAGTGTGCCTCGTCCTTCGCGAAACGAAGGGTGGGGGACGGGGGGACGGAGGCTTGCCTGCGGGGCGGGCTTGGCGGCCGGGGGTTTTGGTGGCTTCGTTTGGAAGGAAGAGGCACGGAGGCACGAAGGCACGGAGGCACGAAGGGGGAAGGGGCAGGGACGAAGGGACGGGGGGGATGAAGAGAGGGACGTAGGGACGTAGGGACGGAGGCTTGCCTGCGGGGCGGGCTTGGTGGCCGGGGGTTTTGGTGGCTTCGTTAGGTTATTTGTCTGGGCTGGGCCTCGCTGGCGCTCGGCCTTGGCGGTTGGCGGTGC
>CAZNPL010000022.1:0-104887 GCA_964574815.1 uncultured Phycisphaeraceae bacterium | reverse complement strand
CCCTGAAGGTATCGAAAAGGCGGTTCAAGCCTCGATGCTGCTCAACTTGGGCTAAAGTTGCTGGAGCTTGAGGAGGGCGTACTGCGAGAGTTGGTAGCAGATCGGGTCACGGCCGGCGTCCGCCAGCGGCTTTGTACCCGTCCTCGTAACCGCGTCTGTATCCGTTATAGTCACCCTTCTCGTACCCCTCCTTTCGCCCGATGCGCCTGCCCTCTGCTTTGCCGCGTTTGAACCCGTCGATCTCGCCGGCCTTGAATCCCTCATCGTACCCGAACTTCTTGCCGTGTTGCGTGGCGGTCGTGACTCGTAGCTCGCACGCGTCGTCGCCTTCACGGCGACCGCGTTCGATGCCCATCTCAAGTCCCTTCTGGTAGCCGGCTTCGTAGCCCCCCTCCATCTGGCCGCGGTGGTAGGCGTCAGCTTCAATCTGCTGCCGGCGCTGTTCCAAGGCGGCGCGATACTCATCGCGGGCGGCGGCGATGGCGGCGTCGCGTTCGGCCTCGAGTTTCTCGCGGAGATCGTCCTGGCCCCTGCGGTGGGCAGCGTATTCGGCGCGGTCGATTTCGACCTTGCATCGTTCGTTAATGTTCCGGGTGCGGCGCTCCAGTTCTTGGGCGTCGGTGAGCCGGGCGCTTTGAAGCTGTTCGGCGAGGCGGGCCGCGACGGTATTATCGGCGGTTCGCTTCAGTTTACTAATGGTCGTTTGGGCGCGGGCAGTTTCGCGTTTCGCCTGGTCGATCCGGGCCTGATCGATCTCGCGCTGTTCGGCGCGGCCGTCTTTGACGCCCGCCTTGTAGCCAGCGTCGAGACCGGCCTCATAACCCTGGCGGAGTTCGTACTGATCCGGCGGGTGGATGTTGAGGCCGATGGCCAAGCCAACGCCGCCACAGAGGACGCAGGCGATGATGGACCCGATGACAACGAGCCTGTATTCGCGGTGCTCGCTGACGGCGGCATTAGGCGCGGCCGCCGGATTGACCGTGACGCCGGGTGCGGACGTCATGTCGGCGATCTGGCGGGCGGCCTTGCTGATCCTGGAATCGTCGGCCGCTGGGGGTTCGAGGACGAACTGATGGGCGCACTGGTTACAGCGGACCTGCTTACCGAGCTTGTCGTCAGATGCCTTGAATGGGACTCCACAACTCGGACACTGACCGATCATGATGTAGTCTCCTGTGACGGGAAGGGGCGGCCGCACTCGGGGCAGCGGCCGGCAACAACCCCGGTAAGATCATAGCCGCACTCAAGGCACCGGCCGGTGCGGCGGCGGCGCTCATGGCGGCGTTGGCGGCGATAAACGAACATCAGGGCGTTAGCGATTATACTGATGATGACCACGCCCGTGATTGTGATGATCGGATAGTGAAAGACGTCGAGTGCGAATAGAAGTACGAAGGCAACGATGACGGGCGCTGCGATCAGGATGGCCGAGTGGTTGTGCATGGCTCGTGTGTCGGAGGCCTGAGCCGTTATACAAATTACAAGTACCGTACTGCGGGGGATCTTAACGTCGTTCTCCCATTTTAAAGTGCAAAGACTGGCGATATTGGGTTAGGTCGGCGCTTTTCATTAAAAGCTCTTCATTTTGTGGGGGGGGTCCGCACTCTCCACGCTGGCACAAGCGCCGTTATGGAAACACATCAGTCTTCTGCCGTCAACCCGACGATCGACGAGATTCTCGAATCCGGCGGACCAAATCCAGGAAACACCGTCCTATTGACCGCGTTCCCCATCACTCCGTCCCTTGAGCGTGCACCCGGGGCGTTTTTCGACCATCGCGACAAACACGTCGGCGCCCAGCGGATGGGCGGCCCCCTCGCCGCCTCGCACGACACGGGATACCAGGGGCAACGGCATGAGCGATCCGGGGCATGGTCGATCTTGCCCTACGTCGCGCAGAGATAGGGATGGAGGGGGCTGTCCCTGGAATTCAGAAAATGGCTGCGACATTCCACTCGCCCACCGCAGAATATTCCGAGGACCCTGGCATGGACACATCGCATTTCGCATGGTTGATAGATAACGGAGACGAGCATTCGCAGAAGTACGGCGGGAAGTGGATCGCCGTCCGTGATCAGCAGGTCGTCGGCGTTGGGGACACGGCCACGGAGGCCGCCGAAAAGGCGCGGGAAAAGGTCGGCGAGAAGCCCTTCGTCCTGGAAGCGGTGGAAGCCGAACCGGACGTTATCTATTGCCATCAATCACTGGCGCTGGCAGCGAACCGATGCGTCGCTCCGTCTGATACGCCGCGGCCGAGGCGTCGTCAACTCGGCATGGTCTCCCCCCGGATTCTCCGTGTCGCTGTCGATAAAGTCGTAAGGAATTCTCCGCCCCGTGACCTTGAGGTCGACACCAGGATGTGGTGCTTTTTGGTATACGCAGAAGGGAACGCCCGTGGCCAAGAACACCAGCATCACCCTCGGCGAGCACTTCGAGGCTTTTATCAGCCGTCAGATCAAGGCCGGTCGTTACGGCAACGCCAGCGAAGTCGTCCGTGCATCCCTGCGCCTTCTGGAAGAGCACGAGCAGAAGGTCGAGGCCCTTCGCCAAGCCCTGATCGACGGGGAGGCGAGCGGCGACGCAGGGCCGCTCGATTTCAGGGAAATCAGACGCGAGGCCCGAAAGCGAGCGGGGTTATCGGCTGAGAATGCGTAGAGCAATTGTCAAAGACCGGGCGGCCGAGGCGGACCTGATGGGCATTTGGGTTTACTCGTTCAAGCAATGGAGCGAATCGCAAGCCAAGTAGCGGGTGGCCAAGTTTGACACCCGGCCGGGTGGATGCTATCCTTAGTAGTATGCCTGCTACCAATGCTCGAAACGTATCGCTCACCGACGACCAGCACGCCCTCGTCGAGCGGCTCGTGAAATCCGGTCGCTATGCGTCGGCCAGCGAGGTCATTCGCCACGGTCTGAGGCTTCTGCAGGAGCAAGAGGAGGCTCGGCTGCTCGACAAGTGGCTGACGCAGGGCCTCAACCCTGAGGAGGAGGCCGGCCTGTCGCCGGGCCTGTTGGACCGGGCCCGCGAGACGATTCGCGCGAAGGTGCGTGAGGGGCTCGACGAGGTTCGGCGAGGCGAGTTCGTCGACGGGGAGGAGTTTTTCGCCCGGTGGAAGAATCGCCTTGAGGATGCCGCCGCTTCTGAGTCGGAGCAATCGAGTGTAAAACGGCGGGCATGACCAGCCGGTTCGTTCTGACGCCATCCGCAGCGCGCGACCTTGACGAGATTCTCGAATACGTGCTTGAGCACAGCGGCGCCGGCTTGGCGCTTCACGTTCATCGACGCCTGCATGAGGGTTTCTCGAAGATCGGCACTGAACCCGGAATCGGGCACGCTCGCAACGATTTGCCCGATGACGCACTCCGCGTATGGCCCGTGTTCTCCTACCTCATCATCTACTTGCCCGACACAAGGCCGGTGCAGATTATCCGCGTCATTCACGGTGCCCGGGACTTGCGAAGGGCATTTGATTAAGATGAATAGCGCCGATGGCGCGGACCCCGGCGTGTAGCCGTGGTGCTTTCCAGGCTTGGCCGCGTTTGGGTCAGCGTTTAGTTAAAGAGGTGCATCGAGATGCACCCCATGATGCTCGCACCCTCCTGCGGGCATCGGTTCGGTCTTTTTCGAGTCTTCGCTTCCAGCCATGCTGAAAAGGCGGCCCCTTCGCTCGAAAAATGACAATTTTTACTTGAACGTGATGGATTGTTTGGCTATGGTGTGGTTTTGCGGCCCGATCAGAGGGGAATGTTGGCGCTCGGGCACGGGCTTGGCTGTGGGTGACGCAGGTTTCGCGTCGAAACCATTTGCCAGGCGTGCCGCCGACAGGCCGGGCCGTCGTCGTCGGGTCGCATGTCAACGCACTTGCCGAAAGGAGGGCACCGTATCATGCGACGCGACAGTTTCCTTTTCCCCGTATCAATCCTGCTTGCTTGCCTGGCCGCATCCGCCTTTGCCGCGGGTCCTGAAGTGGTTTACCCCTACGGAGCAGAACCCACCGGGCCTCCCAGCGCACCGGCCTCGGGGTCGGCGCCGTTCCCCTTGGGACCCGTGACCGACGCGCTCCAGGCCGGCGCCGATGAGATTATCACGTTCCAATGCAGCGACGGCGGGTGGGGCTGGCCCCATGAAACCTGCCCGACGACCACCTACCACAACATCACGGCCCCGATCGCCACGGGCCTGCTCGATGCTTACGAGGCCACCGCCGATGCCAATCATCTGTCGGCCGCGGTCGACGCGGGCGATTTCGATCTGACGTCGCAGTGGCCCGGCGGTGGCGAGGCGCGGTTCGGGTCGCTGACGCCGGCGTTCATGGTGCAGTTGTCGGCGGCCAGTGCGGACTCGACCTATAGCGACTTCGCCGAGATCGAATTCTTCGACGAGCTCACGGCCGGCACGTACGGGGACAACGATTGGGATACGGCCGGATTCATCGCGGCCGTGCAGGCGGCTCGCACCGGAACCTGGGTCAACCTGCGGCCGTGGGAGTTTCATACGCTCATCAGCACGGCGTCGGTCATCGGAAACGCCGGGCAGGACACCGCGTTCTTGAACGGGCTGCTTGATGGCCTGGACACGCTGGACAACACGGCGCCGGCCAGCGTGTACAGCGACATGATCGGGCTCGCCGGTGCGGTCCGCGGACTGGCCCTTTCGGGGACATTGACGTTTCCCGCGATCAACAGCCCGAATCACGCGCTGATTGACGGGATCGACAACCTGGAGGATCTGGCGAACGTTCTGGCCGGTCTTCAGAACGCAAATGGCTCCTGGTACTGGCATTCGAATCTGGCCAGCCCGGGCAGCGGCGACGAAGACACGCAGTCGACGGCGTATGCGGTGATGGCGCTGGCGGCGGCCAGCCCGGTGCTTGCGGCCAATTATGGTCCGGAGGTAGTGGCCGGGCGGGATTGGCTGCTGGGCATGCAGCTTCCGTCGGGCGGGTTTCCGTCATACCCCGGAGGCGGCCAGAATACCGAGGTGGAAGGCGAGGCGCTCTCGGCGCTTCGCGCGGCTCAGGAGTTGCTCGGGGCCTGCTGCAATCGGATTACGGGTGTTTGCGTGGACGATGTCGAGGACGTCAATTGCACCGGGGCCGACGACGAGTTCACCGCCGGCGTGCTGTGCAGCGAGTTGAGCCCGCCGTGCACGCCGGCGCCGCGCGGCGCATGCTGCGACGAGAGCGACTTCACGTGTACCGATGACGTTTTGCAGCGCGATTGCGACGGGCCGTTGATGCGCTGGGCCAACGGAGTGGCCTGCGTGGACCTCGATCCCCCGTGCGAGGCGCCGGCGCCGGTGATTCCGACGGTCGGGCAGTGGGGGCTGGTGGTGATGACCTTGTTGGGGCTGGCGGCGGGCACGATCCTGTTCCGACGCAGTCGTCCCGTGACGGCATAAGCAAGGCCGGCGCTGCCGGGTTTCGTGTAGGATTCAGACGCAGGGTGCATCGCGCACTACGTGCTTAGCGAGGGTGCCATGGGCAAGCGGAGCCGCCACCGGCGGCGGAGCTTGCCCGTGCGTTTACCTCGTTTTGCAGCGACACGGGCAACAGGGGTCTTGCCGACGGGCAAGACCCCTGTTGCCCATGGCACCCGTCCCACCACGCCAGATACCTTCATCGCAAATACGATGCACCTTGTTTGCTTGCGCCATTGACGGCGCATCTCGAGAAAGATGTGTGGGGTCGCACAAGCCTCGGATGCCGGCAAAGGCAGATGGAGCTGGGAAATCTTGAGGACCCAATTCTTAACATTTGCCATCCTTTTCATACGGGACCCTTTTTTCGGATCGCATTTCTCAAGAAAGCAGCGCGGCCCCGCAAAAAAACGTTGACCGGTCGATGCCACACAGTATTTTGCACGACGGCGGCACGTAGCCCTCGGGCCGACGGCCGAGCCCATTGAAAAGCGGTCGTGGCTGCTGCACGTGAACATGTCGGGCACGCCCGCCCGGAAAGCGAAGAGCGGAAATGAAGAAAACAACGGCGATTCTGAGTTTCTGTGCGGTCTTGGTGATCGCGATTCCGGCGTTGGCCTTGGACACGCCGAGGCCTCACTCATTCGAGGGTTATTCGTACCAGAAGGGATGGGTCAAGCTGCACGTCGTCCCGACGGTTCCGAACAATCCTCTGTTCGACGAGGCGCGCGACCGGGCGAGGGAACATGCCAAAGAACTCGTGGCCGCGGTCAGTGCGGCTATGATCACCGGCAAGAAGCCGCCGGCTGTTGCGACACATGGCGAGACGCTGACGTACAAGCAGTATCACGCCGGCCACGAGGGAGCGCCGGCCCTCGATCGGCTTTGCGCTTCGACCGAGGCTTGCCTCGTCGCGGTTTTCGGCGACGGCACGGACAAGGCGTTCTGGTTGAACGAAGATGGAGACGGGGGCCACCCCTATCACGATGCGATCGTTCTCTACTTCACCGACAAGGGCGATGACAATTATGACTTCACCGCTCATTGGCGATACAACGGCAGCCTCGCCGGGAACCTGGCCTTTATGCAAGAATTGAACATCGAACCCACAGATCCGGTAGAAGAGAAGGACGATGCCAAGGAACAAGGCGATGGTTCGCACTCTGAGCCTGACACGCACGGTGAAAAGCGCGACGCCGGCAATCCGCGATCCCGGAATATGCAACAGATACTCGAACGCATGGGCGAGTGCTTTGACGAGTTCCTGGAAGACGACGCCGAGTACGCATTCGAGCTCGGATTCAGCATGCTTCCCGCCGGCGGCGAACTCACGGTATCCGGCCCGACCACCCAACCGCGCATCACAGCGCTCGCCGGCTGCGTGACGAATTGCTTCTGAGCCGCCAGCCGATCACCGACTGCGCCTTCACGAATTTCCGCACGCGTGCCTTTGCGGGATTCTTCGCGGTACTGCTGGTGCCGCGTATGCCGGCGGCCTTTACGTTTGCCTCGTAGTTCTTGAGGTGGCCTCTGCCGGTACGCGGGCGACGGGCTCTCCGATCAGTTCCGGGTCTTGTGATCCGAAGGACTCTGTCACGCTTCGCCTTTTGCAATGGGCCGCCGACGCAAGCCACGAACCAGCCAAATGGTCAGCGGGATGATCGACAGAGGTACGATCACCCAGGTGACTCCCGCACGATAGGTTGGAAGAAAACGGCTCTGCGTACTCTCAAGAAGGAGCAAGCCCGTGTAAGCAACGAAGTAGGTCACCAACAGCAGGCCTTCGAGACGAACGACCCTGGCTCCGGTGGTGAACACCGGCAGGCAAATGACGGCGCAGGCGATCATGACGGGCATATCGAACTTCAGAGCATTCATCGGTACTTCCATGGCGGCAGGGGATACGGCGGCGGTCATGCCAAGAACGGCCAGCAGGTTGTACACGCTGCTTCCCACCAGATTGCCCACGCCGATGTCACCCTGGCCGCGCAGGCTGGCGATGACGGACGTTGCCACTTCAGGCATGGACGTCCCGATCGCTACAACCGTCAGCCCGATCACCAACTCGCTGAGCCCGAAGGCCTTGGCCATGGTGGTGGCGCTGTTCACCAGCAGCTCCGCTCCTGCAATGAGGACACCCAGGCCCACAAGTACCAGAAGCCCGTTGACAAGGTTACCACCGCTTTGGCGTTCCGGAGCCGGCCCGTATTCCTGTGCAAACATCGCCTTGGCGTGCGCGCTTTCTTTGCGGCTGGCGCGAATGGACCACGCGGTGTAAATGAACCCGGCGGCGGCGAGCAGCAATCCGTCGAATCTGCCAAGGTAGCCGTCGAGTGCCAGTAGAAGCGTCAACACGGCGGCGCCGGTCATGACCCACATATCCACGCGAATGATTTGCACGTGCACGACGAGCGGGCTGATCATGGCAGCAATGCCGAGCACCAGCAGGATGTTACAGATGTTACTTCCCACGAGGTTCCCAAGGCCGAGCGCCGCCTGACCGGCGAAGGCGGATTTGATGCTGACGGCCAGTTCCGGAGAACTCGTGCCGAAAGCGACGACCGTCAAGCCGATCACAAGGGGTGATATTCCGACCGCGGCGGCCAGTCTGGATGCCCCGCGGATGAGCACTTCCGCTCCCGCGATCAGCAGCATCAGCCCGCAAACGAAAAGCAAAACGGTGGCCGGGCTCATGATCTGTACCTTGAGACAGCCGTTGCGGCGCATGCCGTGATGCGCGTGCGATTCTCCGGCTCCATGGTCGGCCCGCGCCGCTTAGTGCTCACACGCTTACTACGATCCACGGTTTCCTGCAACATATCGGTTACGATTGTCCTGGTTCAGGCGCTCGTGAGAGCAGAAAGAAGAAACCGGCCAGAGCCAGCAACAGAACAGCGGTGCCGACTGAAACGAGGGGAGCCGGGTTCACGGGCAACACTTCCTGCCGCGCGGTGGCCAGTCCGACCCGCTCGCCCGGCAACGCCGGATCGAGCGCTTCCTTGATCCCGATGGCGTCCGTCAGTTTGACCTTGTATGACCGCGGGATCGGCTGGCGTTGCACCTGGAGGCCGGCGGCCGGACCCCCTCCGCTCAGAAGCTGCTCGTCCAGAGAAGGTCCGGCGAGCACCAACTGAGCACCCACGGTTTCGATCTGCGTTTCCTGCCCGGCGTATGTCCCCTTGGGAATCGATGCGACCCGCAGGAACGGGTAACGATACTGGCGGCTGCGCCGCTTCCACGCCCCGATTGGCTGCAAGGTCAGGTCCCGATACTCCCGCATGAGCTCCATCAGTTCGGCGTCGCCCGGTGTCGCGATGATCAACACCCCGTCGAGCCGCCCTTGGTTCACGTCTGCAAACTGCTCCAAGAGATCGCCGGTGACGGTGCTGACTGATTTTGTCTGACTGTACGCCTCCAGCAGCATCCGGGCCACTTCCTCGGAGCTTCCCTTGGGCAGACCGACCCCCAACCGCGCCACCCGCTTGAAGGGGTTGGAACTGTCGCTTGGCTCGCGCCGCACGAGGTGCACCACGCGGTGTCCTACCGGCGCAATGGCCTCCATCCCCGAACGCGGCGTGGGCAAACGCCCGGGACGCACCTGGAAGAAATGCTCCGCCCCGACAATCGCGAGAAACGCCCGCCCCTCCACCAACGCGTCGGCGGGAGACTCCGCGCGAATCATTCGTACACGACGCCCCGGGAACGCGGTGCGGACAGCGATCAGAGCCCGGCCAATCGCCGCTGGACGATATCCCATCGGCAGTGTGGCCACCGTTAAAGCATCCAGTTCCGGCCTCGGCGGGGCCTCGACAATCAGCTTCTCCGCCAGCAGGAACTCCGCGGCGACATCCGCCGCCTCTTCCCCGTCGAGTTCCGTACGGCGCACCAGGGTGCGCATTTCCCCGATGCTGATCCGCTGCTGCAGCTCCTTTAGGGCGGCGGCAACCTCCGGTCTGCGTTCGGCGATGCTTTTTCGAAGCAGCGGGACGGCATCGTAGGCAGGGAAGAAGGACGCGTTATCCTCCAGGATCACCAGCCCGAACTCGTCGATCTGTGGATCGGTGGTGTGCGCGGCAATCGCATCTACCTCGTCGGTCAGCAGCGCGCGATACAGGTCTTCGCGCGATTCATGCGTGATCACCGTTGGTTCCGGGCTGAAACCATACCGGCGAATCAGCGGCTGATAGCCATCTACCGGCCGCGCCAGGAACTCCTGGTCACATCCGAATCGCAGAGTCTCTTCACGTGCGGCGAGGTCAGCGATCGTGCTGACGTCCCACTCTGCCGCCTTGTCCGGAAGGATGACGACCGCGTAGGCGTTCTCGAAACCGAGGCGGGGCAACCACACGAGATCGAACGGCTCGAAGACTTCCTGTGCCAGTTGCATGGCCTCTTCCCGTCCGCCCACCGGATCGATCCCCATCATGGAGAGCCCGGTACCGGTGTACTCGGGATAGAGGTCGATGTCTCCCGCCTTGATGGCCTGTTGAAGATCGAAGGTGTTCCCGTACGGGATCCTGCGTTCCACGGGAATATCGTGCGCCTCCAGAAGCTGCGCGAAGATCTCGGCCGTGAGGCGGTTCTCGGCGAAGGGCTTGGAGCCGATGCGCACGGTATCCGACGGACGTTCACAGCCCGCGGGCAGCAGCAGGGCGGCCAGCAACAGCGCATTTGCAGCCTTACGAACCAACGTGCGCCTCCTCCCTCACAACGGCGGCGGATTCGGGGTGGTCATGCAGTTGGTCGCCTGACGACTGGCCCTGCTTGCTGAAATCGCGCGCGATCGTCTTACATATACACGCCAGATGCATGACCATGATCAACGCGAAGGGCAGCGCTCCGCTCACGGCGATGGCCCGCATCGTGGATACCTCGCCGCCTGAGAAGAGGATCGCGGCGGCCAGCGCCGCCACCACCCCGCCCCAGAACAGCTTGGCCGATCGCGCCGGCTCCATCGCTCCGCGGCTGGTCATCATGGCCAGCACGAAGGCCCCGCTGGCCGCGCTTGTGCTGAGAAAGACGAATACCAGAAACAGCGTCACGACCGTGAGCACACCGGCCAGCGGGAAGTGTCGGAAGAAGACGAACAGTGCGCTGGACGGATTCTCCAGCACGATGGTCCCGAGCCCGCCGACACCGAACCGTTCGATGAACAGCCCGCTCCCGCCGAAGACGGCAAACCAGAGGATGGAGAAGAACGTCGGCACGAGAACGACGGTCAGCACGAACTCGCGGATCGTGCGGCCACGACTGATCCGGGCAACGAACACGCCCACGAAGGGCGTCCATGCAATCCACCAGATCAGGTAGGTCAGGGTCCAGCCGCGAACCCACTCGGTTTCGCCGCTGTACGGCTGCAGACGGAACGAGAGATTCACGATGGACGTGAGGTAGTCGCCCAGGCTCGTTACGAAAGTCGCCAGTATGGAGGCCGTCGGGCCGAAGAACAGCACAAACAGCATCAGCGCCACGACAATGGCGACGTTCATGTTTGACAGCAGCTTGATGCCCCGATCCAGCGGCGTGCTGACGGGGATCATGTAGAAGACGACGAGCACGATCAGCACGACGAGAAGGCTGGCGGCGGAATTGGTCAGCGCAGGGAAGAATTCGGCCAGCCCCGAGTTGATCTGGATGACGCCCAGACCCAGCGACCCGGCGATCCCGAACGCCACGGCCACGACAGCCACCAGATCGGCCACGTACCCCAATGCGGAACCGCTTTTCCCGGGCAGCGCGCTGCGGATTGGTGTGCCGGCGATGAGCGGCATGCCGTGCCGGAAGCCGTAATAGCCAAGCACCAGCGCGCCCGTCGCGTAGATTCCCCAGGCGTGGATGCCCCAGTGCAGGTTCGTGATGACCATGGCGAAGCGCGCCGACTCCTCGGTCATCGGTTCACCGCCGGGCGGCGGGGAGACGTAATGCGTCAACGGTTCGGCCACGCCCCAAAAGAGCAGTCCTGCGCCCATGCCGGCGGCAAACAGCATCGCAATCCAGGAGACGGTGCTGAATTCCGGCGTGTCGTCCGGCCGGCCGAGCTTGAGATTGCCGGTGCGGCCGAACGCCAGAAAGAGCGAAAACAATATGAAGACGGTGATGGAGAGGAGGAACGCCCAGTCAAACGCGCCCAGACAGGAGGTCGTTACCGAGGTCATCACGCCGGCGAGTTGCTCGGGCGCGAGAATGCCCCAGATCGCAGCCCCGGTGCAGAGCACCAGTGATACCGTGAACACGGATAACAGCGCGCTGGGAGAAAGCCGCCCGCGTCCCGCGTTTTCAACTTGCCGATTCACGCCGTGTCGTTCTCTCTGGCGAGCGCCCGCGCAGTTCTCCCGGGTCTTGCGTCTCCTGAGGTCCATCGTGCGATACCGGTCCGGCCGCGACCGGCTTCCGCTTGGGAGAACGCGTACGATGGAACGTGCGCCTGACCGATACGTGACTTGTGCCTGAATTCGCTGTAATGGCTTCGGCATTTGGATGCCGGCGACATTGCAGCCGATTCACAGGAGATTGAGCGTGCATTCATGTTCAACGGGGACAAATCAACTCTCGATCAGGCGGTCAGAAGCTGTGGATTCGGCGTGCTCGAGGCACGCGCGGACCATGTTCGGCCGGACCGTATCGATCGCGCTGAGATGCGTGCACAGGAATGAGACATGGGCAAGCTTGAACGGGACTCGGGAGGGTGGCGTCTCGGGCGCAAGCTCGAGCGGTTCGCATCGCAGAGGGAAGGGCTGCTGCTGATCATCCTCCTGGGCCTCGTCATCAGTGCCTGGGCTTTCATCGAGATAGCCGATGAAGTGACCGAGGGTGAGACGCTCGCGTTCGACAAATGGGTCGTATTGCAGTTGCGCGAACCCGGGGACACGTCCGATCCGATCGGTCCCGAGTGGGTCGAGTCGGCTTTTCTTGATATTACGGCGCTGGGCGGTTACACGGTTCTGACGCTGGTGGTCCTCTTCGCCGCGGGATACATGTGGCTGGCGCGGAAGCGGCACGCCATGTGGCTCATGCTGGTGGCATCCGCGGGCGGCGTGGTCCTGTCAAACGCACTGAAGGTCGCGTTCGGGCGTCCGCGGCCGGAGGTGGTCGCCCACCTCGTTGAGGTGCAGTCGCTGAGCTTTCCCAGCGGGCATGCCATGATGTCAGCGGTGATTTACCTTACTGTAGGTGTTCTGGTTGCGCAAACGGCACGTCGGCGGGCGCTCCGGGCCTATGTGCTGATCACCGCGCTGGTGATCACCTTCCTCGTGGGAGTGAGCCGCCTGTTTTTGGGCGTGCATTATCCGACTGACGTGCTGGCCGGCTGGTCGGCAGGGTTGGCCTGGGCGCTGCTCTGCTGGGCCGTGGCCGGCTGGCTGCAGCGGCGCGGCATTATCGAGCGGCGCGGGCAGGTGCCGGGTGGCGTGCAGTAGGAACGTTACAGAGGTTTTTGCGGACACTTTGCGAATGGGCTCGACCGCGACTTTGCGAATGCGCCCGACCGCGTTACGACGATCCTCCGGCAGGCCGCCCGTCTACTCGTTCACAGTTGTCGGCCCCGTTCTGCTTGCAGTGTTTCCTGGCGATTCAGACTCGCAATGTGACCGGACTTCAACCGTCATCATAGCCGGATGAGGGTACCAACCCGAGGAGGCTCGGCCCTCATCCCATTCCAGTCCGATCCTCAACTCTGGCGTGTTCATCCGTTTTCCGGCCAGCGTCGTCGCGCACTTAAGTAACCCCCTTCTTTTCCTAAGGCTTCGACTTCCTGGGCTACCACTTCGGGCGGGGGCGGCGCTGGCCACGCGACAAGAGCGTCAAGCGGTTGAAGGACGTGGTTCGGGCCAAGACGCCGCGAAAACACGGGCAGAATCTGGAGTTCATTATCGCCGACGTCCATCGGACCACGCGGGGCTGGTTTGAGTATTTCAAACAGAGTCCGGTTACGGGTCCATTCAAAACCCTGGACGGCTGGATACGGCGACGCCTGCGGCGCATTCTTCTCAAGCGCCACAAGGTTCGCCAACACAGCGGTCTGGGTTCGGCTCATCGTCGCTGGCCGAACGCTTTCTTTGCGTCACGTGGGTTGTACAGCGTGGAAGCAGCCTATGTTACGTTCCGTCAACCCGTGAGACGGTGAACCACCGACCGGAGAGCCGGATGCGGGAGATCCGCACGTCCGGTTCGGAGGGAGGGGAGACCGGAAAACCGGTTTTTCTTAACCCCTATCGCGTCGCGGATCTTGTCCCCAAACACTCAGAAATGCTCAGGCGGACCGCTGGCGCCAACATGCACTGTCATACCTCCCGTCCACGCCACCTCCTGCTACAGCCTCAACACAGCCCGCGATCGCAAAACTCGGCTCACCTGAGGACTTTGCCGCTTGAATGGCAAACGCTCGCGCAAATCGGTTTTTCAACATACGGTATTCACAACAAAATCACCTCCCCGCCTTCAACAACCGCCGTCCGCACTTGCCCCAAGCCTGCCAAAGAACCCCCTTTTTCAGACCCGCAAGAGCAGGTCGTGCGCTCACGCTGCAGTTTCAATCCGGCCCCCAATCCCGTCGCCCACCGGCATGGACACTCAGGGACGCAAACCCCCAGCCTGTGAAATGTTTGTTGTTTCCTCATCCTCGCGTGACGCGAAACGCACGAGCCACGTTTGCGCAAACGCATTAACAGGAATTCGCACCCCAACCACCCGTAGAATGAAACGTCCCCACGCTCTTCGGGACCCTCCGCCAACGGCACAAGGTGCAGTGATTGGGGACAACGGCCGATATTACATGGACGATCCGCGCATCGGTGCGACGTCCGCACAGAAACCGAGGAAGCTCGAATGCCGTCGAGAAAATGCCTGGCCGTCATGTATCACTATGTTCGTGACCGCACCGGCACGCCGGAGGCCGGCATCCGCGGACTCGACCAGGCCACTTTCGAACACCAGCTCGATCGCCTCTGCGAATGCATGACTCCGATCGACTGGCCGACCTTGCTGGCCTGGCGCGCCAACCGATGCGGCATCCCCGGCGACTCGGTGCTCCTTACTTTCGACGACGGCCTGTTGGATCACTTCGAAGTTGTGGCCCCCATCCTCGAATCGCGCGATCTGCGCGGCGTCTTCTTCGTTCAAACGCAGGCGCTCACCGATGGCAGGCTGAACGCCGCCCATTCACTGCACCTGCTACTGTGCCGCCTGAGTGCCGCGGATCTGACCCGCGAAGTGCATAACTGGCTTGACTCCGAAATCCAAAACTGGCGAGAACGCTTTCAAGTCAATCACGCCGAAGCCGAACGAGTCTACCACTACGAAACCCCAACGTGCGCCGACCTGAAACACCTGCTGACTAACCTCCTGCCGCTCGACTTGCGCACCCGGCTGATCGACGAGCTCTTCGCCGGCCACGTCGGCGACGCCCGAGCATTTGCCCGCCGCTGGTACATGACCCGAGATCAGTTGACCAGACTGCAGGACAGTGGCCACACCGTCGGCGGGCATGGCCACCAACACGAACCCTACGCCCGGCTGCCTGCACCCGAGCAGGTCAAGGACATGGTCGAGTGCTCGGACCTCCTGTCGGAGAACCTCGGACCGATGCCCCGCCCCTTCTCCTACCCGTACGGCAGTTGCAGCGACCAGATCGCGCGACGTTGCGCTTATTCCGGCTTTGTGAATGGATTCACAACCGAAAGCGGATGGATCGGCGCCTTCGACGACGCCCACCGCCTGAACCGCGTCGACACCATTGCGGTCGACGCCTTTCTAGAAAGGGAGTTCACGTGCATCCCGCAATGATCGAAGCGAAAACGACGACCGCCAGGACCGCCGCAGTGGACAAACTGCGCCGCTTTCTCAGCGCGTACTGGCTGCGCCCGGAAAACGCCTTCTGGATGGTGCTCCGTAGCGACGCCCTCGACGCCGTGCCCATCCGCTCACCTTCGCTCGACCTCAGTTGCGGCGACGGCATCTTCAGCTTCCTCCACGCTGGAGGCCGCTTCGCTCCGGACTTCGACGTCTTCGGCGCCGTCGCCAACCTCGACCGCGTGACCGACGACTACGCCGACATGTTTGATGCGGTCGACGCCGGCTATCAGCCCAAGGTCCTCGCCCCCCCGTCCTACACCTTCGACTGTGGCACCGACTGCAAACGATCCCTGCTCGACAAGGCCGTACGGCTCAACTTCTACAAAGAACTCCTGCACCACGACAGCAACGATCCCCTGCCCTTCCGGTCCGAACACTTCGAAACCGTCTACTGCAACGCTGCGTACTGGATCGACCGCATCGAAGAGTTCCTCGCCGAACTGCGACGCATCACCGCCCGCGGCGGAACCATCATCCTCCAGGTCAAGCTCGACCAGATCCGTCACTGCACGCTCGAACGCCATCGCAACGTCCTCGGAAAACGATGGCTCGACACGATCAACCGCGGACGCTTCGAAACCTGGCCGTCCTTATGCGATGCTGAAACGTGGGAGAGTCGATTCGACGACGCCGACCTCGAAACCCTCGCGGCCATCCCGTTCGTCGGGCGGACCCACGCCCACATCTGGGACATAGGCCTGCGACCCATCGCACCGTTGCTCGTCAAAGCAATGAACTCAGTCCACGCCCACCTGCGCCGCGAGATCAAGCGGGACTGGGTCGACCTCTTCTGCACGCTCCTCGAGCCAATCTGCGATCCCGAGCTGGACCTGTTCGAAGGAACATCAGAAACCCCGGTCGAAATGCAATACGTCCTGACGCCAAGACCTACATAGCCCGCTGACTCGCGTCATGGGCGCGCCTTGCCCACGCTTGCGTGGGCATGTCTGAAAACTTCAAACTCCCCCAAACTCCGCATAAGTCTTCGGCGTCTCGTAAACCCGAACCCGCGCCAACTCAGCACGACCGAACGCCCCCTCCAGCTTCTCAAAAATGACCCGCGTGATGTTCTCCACGCTCGGGTTCACCTCGGCAAACTCCACGCAGTCCTCGTTGAGATGTTTGTGGTCAAACCGGTCGATGATCCGCTCGTTCACGATCCGCGTAAACTCGTCAAGCGAGATGATCGTCCCCCTCCCTGTGTCAGGCTTTCCCCGAACGGTCACCCGCACAACATAGTTATGCCCATGCCCCTTCGGATTCGCGCAGCGACCGAACAACCGCTCGTTCTCCTCCTCGCTCAGCTCGTCACAATACAGCCGGTGCGCCGCGCTGAACTCGAAATCGTAACTGATGCTCACCATCGTGCTCGAACTCCGTTCAACCGCAAAAGACAGATGCGGCGTGACATGTAGCGTGAGTTGCTCCAAACAAACTGACGACGGCACGTTCGATGCAATGATGCCCCACAGCGACACCATCGCACCGGCCGGGTGCACCGATCCCCCCTCGCCCGAAACCACATCGCGAAAGTAGCCGACGGCATGGCCATGCAGCACCCGGTCGATATCCTTCGTGCCGCACACATAACCGCTCACCGGCTCGATATCCCCGCTCACAATCGCCTGCAATGTCAAGTAAGGCGCCAGCGCATCAGAAGCCGGCCAGCCCGCCCACGAGTTGCGAGCAGAAGCATCAGCACTCCCCGCCAGAGAAAACCGGATTTCCCGCATCAAACGCAGCCGCATACCTCGAATGATAGAGTCCAGGATGACGAACGCCCAGCGATCGCATACGATCGCCCGACTGAAGCGTGCGTGACAGTTCAAGCATAGGACACTGGTCCGCCTCAGGCGGAGCACGCGTCTAGCGGCTGGGACCGGTGCCCGTGCCCCTGCCAAACGAAGGAGACGCACGGGCAAGCTCCAGCGCCGGTGGCGGCTCCAGTTGTTCATAGCACCCTCGCTGGATACGTCTCAGCGGACCTGTCAGTGCGAACGGAGGACCCACGGTGTCGCTCTTAGCCGTCGCAAAGCTCACCCCCTTCCTCGGAGCCGTCCTCATCGCCTGGATTTTCTCCGTCTGCCTACACGAATTCGCACACGCGGTCGTCGCCTTTTGGGGAGGTGACCGCTCCGTCCGCGAGCGCGGCTACCTCAGCTTCAACCCCCTCCTCTACGTCCACCCCGTGACGTCCATCCTCCTGCCCTGCATCTTCCTCCTGCTCGGCGGCATCCCGCTCCCCGGCGGCGCCGTATCGATCAACAGGTCCATGCTCAAGAGCAGCCTTTGGGAAGCGGCCGTATCTGCCGCAGGCCCCCTCTCCAACTTCCTCCTCTTTGTCCTGATCGCCCTCGTCATACACCCGACAATCGGACTGGTGGACGCGGGCGACCCAGACGCTCCGATGTGGGCGCGCCTCCTGGGAGTGCTGGCCGTGCTTCAGGTCTTCGCCGTCTTCCTCAATCTGATCCCCGTACCGCCACTCGACGGCTTCGGAATCATCGAAGCCTTCATGGACGACGAAACGCGAATGCGCCTGGCCAACCCGCAATTCCGTTGGATCGGCCTGATCATTCTGTTCTTCGTATTCTTCCGCGTGGACGCGTTCCGGAAAGGCTTTCTATCGCTGATCAACGGGGTGCTGGTGCGCTTCGGTCTGCCGTGGGAAGCGACGTGGGAGAACTTCAATTTGCTGTTCGGAGGCGCGTAACCAACAACCGCAACGACGTGAATGCTGCCCTGGAATCATCGAGCACGACGCGTCGTGACGCGCGCCCCGCGCCGAGTGGCGCCGGCCCCCACTCAGCGCGACGTCGGATGGTCAGGCCCCGCCGGTCGGTCCGGGTCGTGTCGGGAGACTTCGATCGGCCGGCCGGGTTGCTGCCGGCCCTCACGATTCAAGCGATTGTCGACGTCGTCCACATCGTCGAAGTCATCGTCATCGTCGTCGTCCAGATCGTCGTCGAGATCGTCGTCTTCGTCCTCATCGTCCAGATCCAGATCGTCATCCTCGTCGTCGTCATCATCATCGTCATCGTCGTCGAGGTCGTCGTCCAGATCATCCTCCCAGAGTTCTTCCTCGTCGTCGTCGGCGCCCATCGGCACCGCCACCGGCTCGGTATCGTCCGGCTGTCGCCCCCGCCACCGGTCCCTCTCCCCGCGCGCCACCACCGAGACGGCGTTCCCCGTCGCTTCGGACGTTGCCGTTTCGGCGAATGCGTTACTGCTGTCCGTTGCCATGTCCGCGTCTGCCTCCTTCTTCATCTGCGTCCACTGCTCGGGCGTAATGACTACCTCCCGCGCCTGAGAACCCTTGTAGTCCCCAACAATGCCTGCTTCGGCCATCTGGTCGATCAGCCGAGAGGCGCGAGAATACCCGACCATCAATCGGCGCTGCAACAGGCTAACGCTCCCCCTCCCCGTTTCAAGAATGATTTCCACGGCCTGTTCGAACAGCGGATCGCGTTCGGAGGGTTGCTCCCCGTTGCGCCTCGCCCGGACCAATTCCGGATGATACTCCGGCCTCCCCTGCTCGTTCAGAAACTTGATCAGCGCCTGAAGCTCATGGTCCTCGACATACGTGCCCTGAGCACGCACGGGCTTGTGAGACCCCGGCGGCAGAAACAGCATGTCCCCCTGCCCCATCAGAACCTCCGCCCCGTTCTGATCCAGCACGATTCGTGAGTCCATCCGAGACGCCACCCGGAACGCGCAACGGCACGGCAGATTCGACTTGATCAGCCCCGTCACCACCTTCGCCTCCGGACGCTGGGTCGCCACGATGATGTGAACCCCCACCGCCCGCGACTTCTGTGCCAGCCGCGACAGATGATGTTCGACCTCGCGCGCCGAAGTCATCATCAGATCCGCCAGCTCATCCACAATGATGACCACGTATGGAAGATGCGCCGGAATCTGCTCTTTCTCAGACTCGTTGGAAGGCTGCAGCCTGCGATACACCTCGTCCGCTCCGAGCCGATTGTATCCCGCGATGTTCCGAACCCGGGCCTCGGCAAACAACGCGTACCGCTCCTCCATCTTCGCAACCGCCCAGTCCAACACCTGTTCCGCCCGCTGAGTCTCCGTCACAATCGGCGACATCAGGTGAGGCACGTCCTTGAAATGACTCAGCTCCACCATCTTCGGATCGATCAGGATCAGCTTGACCATGTCAGGCCGGCGAGACATCAAAACGCTCGCGATGATCGAGTTGATCGCCACACTCTTCCCGCTTCCCGTCGTGCCCGCGATCAGCAGGTGCGGCATCGACGCCAGATCCATCACCAGCGTGTGCCCGGACGCATCCTTCCCCAGAAACAGCGGGACCGCCATCTCCTTGATCCGGTCCCCCGCGCTCAGCAGCAGCTCCTTCAGCCGGACCCGCTCCTTGTCGATGTTCGGGACCTCGATCCCGATCGTGCTCTTGCCCGGCAGCGGTGCGACAATGCGAACCGCCGGCGCCTTCAGTGCTCGCGCCATGTCGTTCGCCAGCGCCGCCACCCGACTCACCTTGATCCCCGGCGCCAGCTCCAGTTCAAACATTGTGATCACCGGCCCCGTGTCGATCTCGACCACGCGAGCATCAAGCCGGAACTCCTGCAACGCCGTCTCCAGCGTCTTCGCCTTCGCCCGCAAAGCCGTTTCCTGGGCCGCCGAGAACCGATACTCCACAGAGTCCAGAATCGAAAGAGGCGGAAGCTTCCACTCGGCCAACCTCCGCGGATAGGCCCGTTTGGACGCTGCCACCGGCGGACTTGTCGCGGTGACCGCATGCAGTTGACCTCCTTGCGAGGTGCCCCCCTTGGCCACAGGGACCTTCGCCGGCGCAGGCACGCCCGTCGAACGTTGCTCTCGCTGCGTTCGCCGTTCCCTGCGCGCCCGCCGACGTTGCCGTTCCCGCTCCGCCTGCTGCACATCCGCTCCCTTGGACGTAGCGGGCTGGCCGCCTGCGTTGACGTCAAATAGCGGCAACTGCTCAGGTGGCCGACCGCTGGCAGCTTCAGCCCGCGCACTGGGCCGGTTGATTTTCAACCCATCCTCACCTGACGAAGCACCGATCGCCTGCCGGCCGCCCGTCCCTCCGCCAGCGCCCGCCTCGCCAGTAGCGGCCACTGCCGCAGCCGGCGCCGGCCGGGCCCGCGCCGCGACCACCCGCCCGGCAGCCATCACCGCTCCCAACGCACGCCAAGTCAATCTAGGCAGCTTGAAGACCCACCCCTCCGCCACAAGGATCAACCCGACAATCGCCGCATAGCCCAGCACGAGAACCGAACCGATCCCGGAAAACGAGGTCTTCATCAGCCCGCCAAGCGCTGCCCCTACAAGCCCGCCCGGACCGAACGCGAGTGTGCTCGCACCGGGCCCAAGCACCATATCCGCCGCCGCGGAACAGCCTCCCACCAGCAGAACCAAGCCCAGCACACGTTGCCAAAGCCGCACGATCCGGCCCCTGCCAAGCCAGATGAAAGCCCCGATGGTCGTAATGAGCAGCAGCAAATAAGCCCCGGTGCCAAACAGGCGACGCAAATGGTACGCTGCGAACGCCCCCACAGGACCGCAAGCATTCACGGTCGGCGAATTGTGCGGATACTGGTGCGGACTGGGCCAGTCCCCCGCATCGAACGTCAGCAGGGCGGCGCCCAAAAACAGACATGCCAGCACGGCCGGCACCAGCAACGCCAGCCGCCGCTTCCCTTGCTCTTCTTTCCCGTTGGACATACTCCCACCCGCAACGGGCCCGGACCCGGCCGACCGCGCCAAAGACCGGACCCGACAATACTGAGAAACGCGTTTCTCAGGAGTTATCGGGTGTGGGCGGAAAAGTGCTGCAGCCATTTCCCGGGTTCGGACCCGGGCAGGCGGGCTTCATCATGCAATCGCGCCAGAACCGCCCCAGGGAGCGGGCAAGTCCATTCGGAGGCAATCCGAGTCGAAACGATCGAAATAGTCACGCGCCAAGGTCGCTCTGAGCGGTCTCGCCAAAGCCGGGGACAGCCGAATCCTCGCCTGCAGCCTCCGTTCGGAAATCAGCACGGTGCGGTCCTCCGGTCGGGCGTCCGAGCATGTTGAGCAGGCACGAAGGGAACCCGATCTGCGAGGCCAGGCCCGTCATGCACTTCGGACGAGCGGCCGGCCCGGCAGGCGACGGTGCTTCCGCTTTGCTTGCAGTCGCTGTAGGCGCTTCGACCGGATCCTGCGTCAGGGGGGAAACCTCCGCCGACGCGTCCGGGCGCTCTCGTCGAGGTCGCTCGCCGGCGAATGCCGCCGCCACCGGCTCGACCTTGCCGGCGTCAGCCCGCGCAGTCCCGACGTCCGCAATGTCACCCGTAGCCGATTTATCTTGATCTTGATAGCGCCCCAGCTTGCCTAGCTGCACGTGGGCGGCCTCGAAATTCGGGTTGATCGACAGGACGCGATGAAACGCGGCCCGAGCCTCCCTGTGCCGCTTCTGTCCCCGATACGCCAGCCCGATGTTGTAGTAGGCGTCGGCCTCGGGAAGTACCCGTTTGTATTCAGCCAACGCCTCGTCGAAACGCCCTTGACCGCTGAGAACGATCGCCAGGTTGGTGCGCGCGTTGGGAAAACCAGGGTCGAGCTCCAGGGCCTTTCGCAGCTCCCGTTCGGCCGCCGCCCACCGTCGCTGAAGAACTAGCTGGAACGCCAAGTTGTTCCGCAGCACTGCCGAATCCGGACGCAGGTTCACGGCCGTCCGCAACGCAGCCTCGGCTTCGCGATGCTCGCCGAATAAACCGTAAACGATTCCCAGACGCGCATGCGCATTGACAAAGTCCGGATCGTCGGCGATCGCCTCCTTGTATTGCTCAACCGCCTTGTCGAATTGACGCGTCGACTCGAAGAAACGCGCCGCAGCAAATCGCGTATGCGGCGAGATGCGCGGCTCGGGAGCGTCCTCGACCGAGGCAAGCTCCTCAGGCGTGAGCTGCCCCCTCGCCCCTTGGTGAAAATGCTGTGAATTCCGCTTCTCGCCCGAGCACCCGCCGATCTGGACGGCCATGCAGAACAATACCAGCAGAGCGTTCAGCCTCCTCATCCCCGATCCCTCCCCCGCCCACAACCGCACGTCCGTTGCCTCAAGAGGTGGTTGACGTCCATGCCACGCGCCTCCATACGTTTCCCCTCGCCGCCGCGCCTCGGGATCGCTGCGCAAGGGGCTGCTACTTCGTATAAATCGCCGACCCGGGCTCGAATTCAGACTCCTCCGCCTTCACGGCCGCCTGGAGGGCCTTGGTCGCAGACATCCCGCGTCCGCCCGACATCTTGGCCGCCACTTCGATCTTGTCGGTATCCACCCCGATGTCGGCCAGGTATCGTTTCGCCTCTTTAAGCCGCTCGACAACCTGTGCCCCGTCCGGTGAATCCGTTTCGTATCGCACGGTACCGCCGTACTGCTCCAGAACCTCCGAGAGCAGGTCCAGACGCCGCGCGCCCAGATCGTTCAATCTCGCCGTGTGAGGCACGAAATGAATGTCCGCAATGGACATGTCATACGTGGCCGCATTCAGGATCATCGGCCGGTAAAACCGATGCATCGCATCGGGTTCAAACGGCGAATGCGTGACCGGATCAACCTGCTTCCTGTATTCCGAACAACCGGCCATCGCGACCAACAGCGCCGCCACCGGGAACCACCGCGACTGAGTGAGCATCATCCTATTCCCTCAGTTAAGAACGGTACTTTCTCTTGATTCCTATCAGCTGGGCATGAGCCTCTGCCGGACTGCTACTGTTGCTCCGGGTCCGCGTATCCCCACGGCCCGTGCAACGCCACGCGCCCGGGTTCCGACTTCCACTGCGTCGGCCACGACATACCCATCTCCTCACCCTCCATGGCGTCCTGCTCCTGCTTCTTCTCACGCCCTTCCAGTAAACCCAACGCATACAGCTCATAGTCGTCCGGGTCTTCTACCTCTTTCCCCGGCAGATCGGGCACCTGACTGGGACTCATCGGTGCGACAATCTCGGGCGTCACCAGAATCACCAGTTCCGAACGCGTTCGCTGATAATTCACCGAGCGGAACAACGCACCGAAGATCGGCAGATCGCCCAAACCCGGCACCCGCGACGCGATCCCACGAATGTTGTCCGACAGCAAACCCGCAATCGCGATCGTCGCCCCGCTGGCAATCTCCACCGTCGTCTCAGCCCGCCGCGTCGTCAGCGCCGGCACGAACCCGCTCTCGGTTACGACGCCGCCCGAGTCGTCTCGAACGCTGACCTCCGGACGTACGTGAATCCGAACGCGCTGATGTGGCAGGACGAGCGGGGTGAAATGAAGATTCACGCCGAACTCCTTGTACTCGATCGTGATCGCACCCGTCGCCGCCCCGCTCTGTGGCACCGGTACCGGAAACTCACCACCCGAAAGGATGCTCGCAGTCTCCCCGCTCACCGCGACCAGCGTCGGCTCGGCCAGCACCCGCAGCAGCGTGTTGTCGGCCATCGCCTGAATGAAAAGCTGCATCTGCAAGTCCGGAAAGCCCAGAGACAGTGTTGGCGTGCTCGTCAGGAAATTGTTGCCCGTGATGAACGGAATCGTGTCCGTCACGTTCACGCCCGGCGGCGGAATGATCTCGAACGGGTTGATCGCTCCGATCTGATTGACCAGAAACCCGTCTTTGAAACTCTCGCCCGCAAGAAATCCGTTGATGCCCAGCTGCCGCGCCGCCGATCGGCTCACCTCGACCACCACCACCTTCAACAACACCTGCTGCTCACCGGCCACACGAAGCTGATTGTGCACCTGGGCCTTCTCCGAAAGCCGCGAGACGTAAAGCTCCGCAATGTGCGCGATCTGTTCGGCAAGCTCCGCGCTGCTGACGGTACCGACCAGAAGCACGTTGCCCATCATCGACAAGGCCTCCGCATCGGTCTGCGGATCCAGGTCCTTGATCGTGTGGTTCAGCAGATCGAGGTCCAACTCGACGGTCACCTCGAGGACGTGCTTCTGACCACCTTCCGTCCAAAGCACCACCTGCGTGACCCCGTACTGCTGCCCCTGAATCAGAACCTGGGAAGCAGTCGGGGCCTCGACACGCACGATGTCGATCCCCGCAACGTCAACCCGCGAGATCGGCAAAGACGTCTCGATGATCACGCCCCGATTCATCGGGACTCGCACGCGCTGGGCCTGCTCACGCGCGTCACGCAGCGTGGCCACAAGCGGCGGCTCATCCGTAGCCGTGGGCGTCCCTTGGGCCAACACCACCGTCTGCGGTATCAACGCAGGCAGGAGCCAGACAACCAGCCCGCGCCGCGAACTGAACACGCCGGACAGAATCCCGTGTTTCCGGCCGGCCGCCGAATCTCCCTGACGGTTGCCGAGACCATTCATACGTCGCGTACCCCTGCAAAATGAAGCTGCCATGATCTGAATCTCTCCGCCCCACCTGCGGTGGCACCAGTCATCGTGGAGCCCGCGACTCCATCCGTGGAGACCGGCGCAGGTCCGAAGGTTGGTGGTTTCACCGGCGTTGCGCGTCTCCTTACGCAGCCCGGCGGTGACCGTTTCGTCTCCCTCTTGACGTCTCCGCGGTTCCCGCCGCACCCGCGCCCGGTTACCGGGACGCCAATCCCGGGCATTCCATACCCGGCTCAAAGACCTTCACGTTCTTTGACCCTGCGTCACGACCTTCTCTATCGACGGATAAGACCCCCCGGCATCAACTCAAGGTCTCAATTTGCGCGACGCCAATTCGCAGAGGCCGGCGAGCGACGCCTCCGCCCCGCCCGAACCGAAGACGCCACCTCGCCCCAAGCGTTCCCAGGTTGCCCGAAATGCCCATA
This sequence comes from uncultured Phycisphaeraceae bacterium, assembly GCA_964574815.1. Taxonomy (GTDB): domain Bacteria; phylum Planctomycetota; class Phycisphaerae; order UBA1845; family UBA1845; genus CAZNPL01. The sequence goes on along the minus strand of CAZNPL010000022.1, from coordinate 79,815 downwards.
ACCTATTAAAATACGGCATGTTAGAATCGATGGCCGCAGGCCTTCGAAACCGCGCGCTCACTTGAGGCCTCTCGTAGCGCCGGTGCACTGCGTTAAACCCCCCACACCTCAACCCAGGCTTGCAGCTTGACAGCGGTTTCCTTCGATGCGACAGGACCATGCGTGCTCAACTGGCAGAACGCCCGCGTGCTTTCCCAAAAACAGCGAGTGACCCAACGTGAACGCCGACATTCATGACAACACCAAGCCGCTTTCGAGCGACGAACGCTGGATGCGCGCAGCCCTCGCAGAGGCCGCCGCCGCCCTCGAAATCGACGACGTTCCCGTCGGGGCCGTCATCGTACACGCCGACCGCGTCATTGGCCGCGGATACAACCAGCGCGAACTGTTGCAGGACCCGACCGCGCACGCTGAAATTCTGGCCCTGACCTCCGCCGCGGAACATCTCAAAAGCTGGCGACTCACCAACTGCACGATGTACGTCACGCTCGAACCGTGCGTCATGTGCGCCGGTGCCGCCATCCTCGCGCGAATCGACCGCATCGTCTTCGGAACAGCCGATTCAAAGGCCGGCGCATGCGGCTCGGTCTACGACATCACCGGCGACCCGCGCCAGAACCATCACCCACAAGTGGACGGCGGCATCCTGGAACCCGAATGCCAGACTTTGCTAAAGTCATTCTTCGCCGCTCAACGTGCACTCGGAAAAAAGTAAAACCGGTTCCGCCCCACCACCGGCAAGGTGCTCCATACCGTGCGCTGCAAGGGGTGGGGAAGCATCAAAAGCGCAAGGCTCCCGCCGAGCCATAGAATATCATCCCTTGCGCCCGTGCGTTCCCTCCGTCCCGCGATACCCTCTATCGGTACAGCGACAGTTATGGAGCGCCTCGGCAGAGCAACCCGTGATCACGTGCGGCATGTTCTTGGTAGACCAAATCCGCGAGACACGTATGGCCGCTTGCCCGCCGGTGCATCCGCAACACCCCTCCAGGCAACTCAAACGGTTGGGGCATCAATCAGGCCGGCTGTGAACGGGCCCCGTCACCGCCTCCCTCGCACCTTCATCCCCCGCCGCGGGTAATTCCACGTTCATCACCACGCGTTCCGCCGACCCCTCGCTATCCCTTGTGACCATCTGCTGAAAATGCCCGTACACCGATTTCGCGCCGACGACGCCCAGCGCCGTCATCGTCCACGCCAGAAATACGTCGGTCACCGAAGGAACACGGCCGGGAAGCCAGTACTGCAACACCTCCAGACACGACACGAAAACCGCCGTCCACCCTCCGACCCCGATCGCACAACGCCAACCAACCGGCTTTTGCCGCATAATCCTCAACATCGCAACCGCAGCCCCGACGATCAGGAACCGAAATGCCTTCTGCAAAACGTCCAACGCCGCCTCCGGCAGCTTCGCCAGGGTATACATGTACAAGGGCAGCCACTCGATCTGCTGCGGATCGGCAACCGCTGCGTCGCCACTGAAATGAAACGGCACGAGCTGCCGGACGCCGATGTAGAAAAAGCAAGTGACCACCGCTGCAATCAGTATGCCGCGGTACCAGCGGGCGGAATCCACCCCCGCTCCCACACGCCGATACGTGCGGACGGCTGACAACGTCGCAAACGACAGAGCCCCCAACGAACCGCCCAACGTCCGGGTCAGCACCCGCGTCATGTCAAAGCCGACGGACATGACGAACAGGCCGGCGGCCGTCACCAGAATCGCCATCGCAGTGGCCACGGCCGAAGCACGCAACGCCGACTCGGCCACACCGCCTCCGCGCGCTCGCCATCGCCGGGCAACCAACATGGCCAGCACGGCGAACAACAGCACGTCCACCACGTAATCGATTCTCAGATTCCACAGATCAATCGCCGCCCGGTTGTAAACGGAAAACGGCTCAACGCTGTACGGATCCGCCAACTCGACCAACCAGGCGTTCCTGGCGAACGGAACGAAATAGGCGTTGCGAACCGCGCGAGCCAGTAGAGACCGATCAAGCGCGAGATCCAGCGGCACCAACGCCGCCGCCGCGACCGCAAGACCCCAGAGGCCAACGTGCAAACCGGTCGCGTCTTTGCCCAATTCAACCCGGATGGCCGCCTCCATCCGGCGCGCCAGGGCGGAATGCGGCGTGTACAGCAGTACGCCCAACGCTGCTCCGAGAATGTTGCACGCGCAATCCGCGATCGACGAAACGCGAGAAACCAGCATCGTCTGAAGCCATTCCGCCACGAAACTGAGCGCAAACGCCACACACAACGCCGAAAGAGCTGCGAGTATAGAATTCATTGCCCGCCGGCCAAAAGCAGCCCGCAGAAACAAGCCCAACGGCAGGTAGATCGCCAGGTTGCTCATGATATCGGGGAGAGTAACGTCGGTGATGTGTACGCCCAGGAACTTCCCTTGAGCATCACTCGGCGCGTGAGCGGAAAAATCGAACGGCACAATCGAGCTGTAAGCCAACAACAGCCCGTAAAGAACTGCCAGCAGATCGATCCACCGCCTGTTCATCTCACCTGACACCCGAGTCCGAGTCGGAGTGCTCCCGATGCCGCCGACAGTCGATCCTCACGACCGATCGAGATCGGCGATGCCCAGCGCGGTCAACGCCGCATCCACGTCGTGAAACTGCTCAATCGACTCGGACTTCGACATGCGGCCTTTCCAACGCCCCCACGGAACCTTCAAGTGTCCGCGATCGCTCGGCACCACCGGTCGAACGACGCCGCCATAGTGATCCCGCCAATACCGGATGCCGTACCCGTGATCCCAATTGTCACCGCGCAGCTCGAAGTGCCCCCGGAAGTTGGGATGCTTCGCAAACCACCGCCACCACCCGCATCCCCGCTCCCATTGGTCAAGGCTGCCCCCGCGCGTGGCGCACGCAGCAAGACCCGGACAAGGATTCGATCGCCTCAACCACCGCCGGCGCGGCGCATACGCGGCCGTCTCACCGTCATCAAGTGCCTCAAACACGGACACCAGGCCTTCCATGTCCCGCCGACTCGCCAAAAAATCGCTATGCCAGAACGCCATCTTGGCGCAGAGCCGGTGAACGAACTCCAGCGGGAACCACATCCACATGGTGGGCAGTCCGAGCACTTGGTTGCAATGAAATCGCACCCCTCCGGGTAGAACGTATGGCTCGCCGACACGTGGATCCCGCCCCACCACCGGCGTCCAGCCGAACTCCATCACCAGACGCTGCTGAATCCGACAAAAACGCTCGTGCACACACCAGCAAAGCCACGGCTTTTCAATGCCGGACAACTGCGCTCGCCAATCCTCCAGCGCCGGACCCAACGGCCCCATCTCCGGCCCCCATGCTTCCCAGTCGCCCGTCCCGATATGTTCTCGGCGATAGTCGTTCCGATGCCGCACACTCGTCGTCTGTTCCAGAGCAGAGGCCATCCCTGGAATATCGGTCCAGGGCAAGATGCACTTGATCGCCCAAGAACGCTCCCGCCGAGCCGCAAGGGAGGGCGAGGCTCCCGCCGAGCCGCAAACAAAAAACGTGATCCCGACGCGTCACACCCCACCTCACACCGGGCCAACCCCAAGCGTCGCCCACGCCGCGTCCCCCACCAAGGCGTTGCACCTCCATCAAAGCCGTTTAAACTGTTCTCCATGGACCTGCCGCGAATCGAAAAGGCCGTACGAGACATCCTCGCTGCGATCGGCGACGACCCCGACCGCGAAGGCCTCAAGCAGACCCCTGCCCGCGTCGCCCGGATGTACCAGGAACTCTTCAGCGGTTTCAGCATCGAACCCGGCTCACTCCTCGAAGCCAAGTTCCACGAGTCCTACGACGAAATGGTCGTGCTCAAGAACATCCCGTTTAACTCCATGTGCGAGCACCACCTGATGCCCTTCGAAGGCAAGGCGGCGGTGGCCTACCTGCCCGATGGAAAGGTGGTCGGCATCTCAAAACTGGCACGCGTCGTGGACGCTTACGCACACCGCCCCCAGGTCCAGGAGCGACTGACCTCCCAGGTCGCCGACATCCTTATGGAGAAGCTCCAGGCCAAGGGCGTCGCGGTCGTCCTCAGCGCCGTCCACACCTGCATGACCTGCCGCGGCATCAAGAAGGCCGGCAGCGTCATGGTAACTTCCGCCGTTCGAGGTCGATGCCGCTCCGACCCCCGAACCCGCAGCGAAGTCATGTCCCTGCTGCACGACTGATCTGCATCAACACCCCTCACGCACCCCCCGTGCCTCCGCACCGGCTGCACACATGCCGCAACGCACCAATACAAAGTCCGATATCCGCGCGATAAACCCGCGCCCCTGGTTGCCCGATATCCAACACGACGCCGGATCACACAGGACACACACCGTGATGCCCGGTGGTGTCGGCGACCGGAAGCACCTTGAATTCGTCGATCGCGTGGTTTGTCGAACAATGCCGGCTGCGAACCGGTCGGGACCTCATGCAGCGGAGCACGCACAAGTGCCGGTCCTAACACACGTCGACGATCTGACCGCCACCCAGCGGCTCCACGAATCGGTGTACGATGGCGGGCAACTCCTCCTCACCGGCGGTAAAGTGCTCAACTCGGCCGACGTGGACTTCCTGAGAAAAAGATGCCCCAACGCACAAATCCTGGTCGAAGACCCGATCCTCGACGCCTTGGTCGCGTTCGGCAGCGACCTCATCAAGGGCGTGGCCGATGAAACGCGGACTCACCTCATCTCTTTACTCTCCGGCGTCCAGGATGCCGTCGCCCCGCGACTGCTCCTGAGGTCCATGGACAGCCGCGGCATCGAGGTCGCCATCGGCGGCGTGCTCGAGTACATCGAACGCAATCCGGTGATGTCATCCGCACTCATACTCAAGCCCGGCCAGGACCAGCAACAACTCGTCTCGCACGCCGCACGCGTCTTCTACGTCAGCCTCGTTCTCGGCAACGCCGTGCGCGCCCGAGTCGCCGACGCCCATCAAAAGAGAGACTGGCGACGAATGCTCGGACCCACGCTCAGAATCGATCTGACCGCCCTCGCCCTTGGCGCTCTGTTCATGGACCTCGGCATGTGGCCCATCAAGGAGGTCTTCCAGCAGGCCACGCCGCTCACCCCCGAGCAGGCGCAGATGGTTCGCAACCATCCCATCGTCAGCGCCCGGGCGCTGCCCCTCGGCACCGACGAGACGATCCGCCTCATCGTCGAAACGCACCACGAAAACTACGACGGATCCGGATACCCCTACGGGCTGCGCGGTGATGAAATCCACATCTTCGCCCGAGTCCTCCGAATCGCCGACGCCTTCGCAGCCGCAACCTCAGGCCGCCTCCACCGGCAAGCCCTCTCGCCCCCGAGAGCCATTTGGGAAATGACCCTCGGACCGTACAAGCAGCTCTACGATCCCGTGCTGCTCAAAATCTTCGGCTCCGCCATCCAGCCCTTCCCCCTCGGCTCAAAAGTCCAATTGAACGACGGCCGCCACGCCGTGGTCGTACGCTACGGTCAACTCAGCCCCTTCCTGCCCGAGATTCTGATCGCCTTCGACGACCAGGGCCAAAAGCTCTCCCGAAGCGAGATGGAAGGCCCCCTCAAGCTCGAAGACCGCCGCGATCTGACGATCAGTGCATTCGACGGCGAAGACGTCAGCGACCTCTACGAACACGACATGGTCCTCCCGTCGCCGTCCGTCTCCGAGTTCACCACCGCCTTTGAAAGCATGTACACCGGCCTCGCCGCAACCAAAGCAATGCCCACCGGCATCCGCCATTTCAAGTAAAAAGGGGTCAGGAACGGGCAAGACGGGTTCAGGAATGAATGCCATTAAGCTAAGCCGCATCTCGTTGATTTCTCAGGCGTTTGCGCAATTGCCAGCGTGGGCGGGTCATGAGGGTGTACGACTTCGGGCGACGCTTGACGCAACGCGGCTCAATGCGCTTTGCACGCGGCGGATTGACGACATCACTTGGGAAGCGGAATGAACGGCTTCGCCGGCTGCAACCAGCGCCAGGCGTCAATGAAGCTGATGCGATGCGGTTTGACCCGTTGCCGATGTGCCGCCTCGATCATCACCAGCCGAACCAGGTTGTGCACCAACACAAACATCAGCACCCCTTTCTGGATCGTCGTCATCTGCTTGCTCTTGAGTACCTCCAGTCCCAGCGTGCCCTTTAAGTCGCGCAGATCCACCTCGATGTCCCACCGCCACGGATAGTCTTGCAGCACTTCCTCGATCGGCAGATCCAAGTCGGTGCAGAGCAGGTAAGCCGGCTGACGATACAGCAGTTTGCCGCCCTTGCGCAGCCGGTACCCGACCGGGGCGATCACGACGATGCGGACCGGAAGGTCGGCCCCGGCTTTCCTCCACAGAATGGGGGTCATCTCCTTGACCCGGAACGTGTGCATTTGTCCGGACGCATACGCATGGACAGACCGCCACGGCACGCTGGCGTCTTTCCGTAACGCCTCCGGCGTGGGCGCTACGTCGCCGTAGCGGCGTTTGCTTCCGACCTTGGGCTGCTGATCCGGCCGAGGCAGATGATGAAGCTTGGCGTCCTTGCGGATGCGGCCGATGAAGGCGGTTCAATCCGGAAGACCTCGAAGCACCGTTTTGTTGGTGTAACTTCCGTCACCGCAGACCGCCAGGCGCCGGTCCCCGGCACGATGGCGACGATCCATCTCGTGTCGAAGCTGCCGGATGTGACGGCGCCCGCAGGTGGACAGATTGTTCTGGGCACGCTTCTTGCGATAAGCAGCCTTCTCCTGCTCGCTGGCGGATGCCTTGGGTTTGGCAACCGGCGGTTGATGGCAGAAGCGCACGGGCACGCCGCGTGCGGCCGAGGGCGAAGCCCCCGCGGGCACCATGACCGAGAGCTGAACGAATCGCTGCCCGGGCACCAGGTTCACATGAAAGGGCGGCGACAGGGGATCACGGCCATACCCTACGCCGGGGATTTTCCTGCCGGTCTTGGGCAAGAGGGTATCATCGATCGCGGTCACCAAGGGGGCGCCTTGCGGCAGCATCTGCAAGGCGCCCTCGAGTTCCATGGCCTCGGCGAGGGAGGTGGGGAAGTTGACGTACCACTGTCGGCTGGCCTTGCGTTTGATCAACTGGGTTCTTGTTGGGTAACCCATGGTTGACCTCCTTTCGCGTACTAGTGATATGACTAGACACAAAGGGATGCAAGATAATCCGGGCCCAAATTGAACTGATCAATCGGCCCTCAGCCCGGATACATCATCGTGTGAAAGTGGCCAAATCCCAGAGACCGGGAAACCGGTCTTTCCTACCCATATCCCGGCGTGGGCATGGCATCTATGGAGCAGGCGAAGCGTGGACGTGGCGTTCGAGGGTGGAGTTGGCGGCGGATGGGTTTGATGGTTGCGTTTCGGTGAGGCTTGGGTCAGTCGCGTTGGGGGCGCGCGGGGATGGGGTTGGGTCCTGCGGCCGGTCTTTGGCGCGGGATGTCGATTGCGGGTCTGGACGCGAGGAGGCAGGCCAGCTCGATGGCGGCTTTCATGCTGCCGGGATTGGCGCGGTTGCGTCCGGCGATATCGAAGGCGGTGCCGTGGTCGACGCTGGTGCGGATGGTCGGGAGGCCCAGGGTCACGTTCACGGCGTGTTCGAAGGCCAGGAGTTTGACGGGGATCAGTGCTTGATCGTGGTACATCGCCACAATGCCGTCGAAGTGGCCGCTGGTTGCTTTGACAAAGAGCGTATCCGCGGGAAACGGGCCACGGACGTCGATGCCGAGTTCACGGGCCATGAGCATGGCGGGTTCGATGATGCGGGACTCCTCGTCGCCGAACCGGCCTCCTTCGCTTGCGTGGGGGTTGAGTGCGCAGACGCCGATGCGCGGATTCTGTATACCCCAGTAACGTCGGAGGGCGTCGTCCAGCAGGTCGATGGGTTGGAAGACGAGTCCGATGGTGAACATGTTGCGAAGGTCGAAAAGGGCGACGTGCGTGCTGGCGAGCGCGACGCGGAGGCGGCCTCCGGTGAACATCATGGTCACGCGTTTGGCGTTGAACTCGCGAGCGAGCCATTCGGTGTGGCCCGGCTGGCGGCAGCCGGCGAGCTTCCAGCCCGTCTTGCTTATGGGGCCGGTGACGAGGGCATCGATCCAGCCTTTCCGGGCGGCGGCGGCGGCGTCGCCGAGGAACCTGAGCGAGGCCCGGCCGCTTTCGGCGGTGGCGCCTCGGTGATCGAGTCCGACGTCGAACTCGTCGTAATCGGCGAGGGCGACGCCGGATCGGATAGTGGTGACCTCCTCGTGAACGCGGCGGAACCAGCACGGCTCGATTTCGGCGAGCCCGGCCGCGATGTCCATGGGCTCTTCCATGCCGTAGATGACGAAGCGGCCGAGGGCGCGGACGTTGGGGTCGGCGAGGGCCTTGACGAGCACTTCGGCGCCGATGCCTGCGGGGTCGCCCATGGTGATGCCGACGACGGGCTTATGGGCCGGGTCGCGGGCGCGGAGTGCGTCGAGTTCGTCCGCGGCGACGATCATATGTATCCCTGCTCTTTCAGGGTTTCCCAGGTGACGCCCGTGCCGGAGCGCATCGAGTCAAGGTAGTGGACGACGGTGCGGGCGAGGATGTCGGTTTCGATATTGACGCGCTGGCCGACTCTGCGATCGAGCAGGGCGGTCAGGCCCAGGGTGGTGGGGATGAGTGCGACGCTGAAGCGATTGTCGGCGATGGCGGCGATTGTCAGAGAGACGCCTTCGATGGCGATCGAGCCTTTCGGGACGATGTATTTGAGCAGGTCAGGGTCGGGCTCGAACCAGAGGATGTGCTCGCCTCCGGTGGTATCGCGCTGGGTCAGACGGGCGGTGCCGTCGGCGTGGCCCTGTACGAAGTGGCCGTCGATACGGTCGGTCGGTTGGAGAGAGCGTTCGAGGTTGACGCGGTCAGAGGTGGCGAGTTCGCCGAGGGCGGAGCGGCGCAGGGTTTCGGCGATGACGTCGAATTCAATAATCGGGTGGGCGGTGTGGGCGACGGTCAGGCAGACGCCGTTCACCGCGATGCTGGCACCGGCTTTGACGGCATCGACCAGCTCGGCGCATTCGATGGCGAGGCGCGCTCCGCCTGGGTTGGAGCGGATGCGCCGCACGGTCCCGAGATGTTCGATGATACCGGTGAACATGCGTCATATCACTCATCGCCGTTGTCCCCAGCACGCGATGCTAGATCGATGGTGGGAGAAGTCAAGTTCCCGATCGCTTGCTTGGCAAGCGATCGGGAACGGCCGTCAGCCATCAGCCATCAGCTTTTCGCCAACGGCAGGGCCGGGTGGGATGCAGAGTGGTTTGCCCGTGTGGCTTTCTGGTTTGCCGAGTTGTGCGAGCGGCGGTTGCCTCGTGCGGGTTGGGCACCTTGCGTGATGAGCAAGACGGCGGGCGGAGCCCGCCCTACAGCTACTTTGCTTGACGGGTGTTTGTGGCGGGCGGAGTATTTGGTGCTATGGACACTTATGTGACGCATCTTGAATCGGCGCTCGATGGGACGCGTTTTCCGGCGAATGAGGTGCAGACGACGCATAAGGATCGTCCGTTGTGGGTGCGGTACGATCTTGCGGCGGTCGGTCGCGATTGCGATCCGGGGGTGCTTGCGTCGCGGCGTCCGACGCTTTGGCGGTATCGGGAGCTGCTGCCGGTCGGCTTGGAGGGGGCGATCGTCACGCTTGGTGAGGGGATGACGCCTCTTCTGCCGGCTCGACGTCTTGGTGAAACGCTGGGATTGGCGGATCTGTGGATCAAGGACGAATCGCAGTTACCGACGGGGTCATTCAAGAGTCGCGGGATGGCGATGGCGGTGACGATGGCGGCGGGATTCGGGCTGCGGCGTTTTGCGGCGCCGACGGCGGGCAATGCGGGCGGGGCGCTGGCGGCTTACGGGGCTCGGATCGGCGCGGAGGTTTTCGTGTTCATGCCGGAGGACACGCCGATCATCAACCAGCTCGAGTGTGTTTGGGCCGGTGCTGAATCTTATCTGGTTAACGGTCTGATTACCGATTGCGGGCGTATTGTTCGTGAGGGTGTCGAGGCGATGGGGTGGTTCGACTTTTCGACGCTCAAGGAGCCGTATCGCATCGAGGGCAAGAAGACGATGGGGCTCGAGCTTGCAGAGCAGTTCGAGTGGCGCTTGCCGGACGTCATTCTGTATCCGACCGGCGGGGGGACGGGCTTGATCGGCATGTGGAAGGCGTTTCAGGAGTTGCGCGAGCTCGGGTGGTTGCGCAGCGAGAAGATGCCGCGGATGGTGTCGGTTCAGTCGGACGGGTGTGCGCCGATCGCGCGGGCGTTCGAGGCGGGTGAGCGGTTTGCGGCGCCCTGGGAGGGCGCCGCGACGTGTGCGTCGGGGCTGCGGGTGCCGGCCGCGGTCGGCGACTTCATGATACTTGATGCGATAAGGGAAAGCAGCGGGACCGCAGTCGCTGCGCCGGAGGGGCGGATCGTTGAGGCGATGTGCCGGGCGATGGCGGCGGAGGGCATCGCGGTGTGCCCGGAGGCGGCGGCCTGTGTGCTTGCGGCTGAGTCTTTGCGGGAGAACACGTGGCTCGGGGCGGACGAGCGGGTTGTGCTGTTCAACACCGGGGCGGCGCAGAAGTATCCCGAGGCGGGGCGGGTGGGATTGCCTCGAATCGATCTATCGCAGCCGATTGACTATGGTGCACTCGAGCGGCGGTGGCGTCAGTGATTATCACTGTCGTGGTACGGATGGGGTCGGCTGTCACAAGGGCAAATTGGTGTTGGTTTGCGACGCCCTTGCCGATCACATGCCCACGCCAGCGTGGGCACGGCATCTGACCGCTGCTGGGACGGAGGGGCGCACGGGCAAGCCGCCAGTGGCGCCCATCAGCGGTTTCGGGACGAGCTTTACAAAAAGCACTTTAGCGGACCTCTAACGTGATCCGAACGCGAAGTTAACCCGCTTGGCAGATGCTTCGGGTTTTGTGTACGGTCGGTTTTGAGGTCGGCGTGATGCGAATCGTTTATGGGGTTCACGGATACGGGCAGGGTCATGCTACCCGGGCGGCGACGGTGCTGTCCGAGCTGGCCGCGCGGCACGACGTACTGCTGGTTACGGGCGGCGATGCGTACGACGTGATCGGGTCCAGCTATCCGGCGGTGCGGGTTCCGGTGCTTGGGCACGTGTATGGGTCGGACGGCAAGCGGAGCACGTTGTTGACTTTACGGCAGAACTTGCCGGTTCTGGTGGACCTGTACTCCGGTGGGCCGACTTATCAGATGGTCGATGCGATCTTTCGTGATTTCGCGCCGGATGCGGTGATATCCGACGCGGAAATCTGGACGCACGCAATTGCATCTCGGTTGAACGTTCCGAGGATGGGATTCGATCACTTCGGCGTTCTGGTGCATTGCCGGCCTGAGATGAGTTGGCAGGATCGCATCCTGAGTCGGCGGGACGTTTGGATCTACCGGCTGCTGATGGGGCAGCCTGACTGGGTGGTTGTATCGAGCTTCTATCCGGCGCCGGCGGTTCGTCCGGGGGTCGTGATCGTCGGGACGCTGTTACGCAATGAGGTTCTGGCGATTCCTGCCGTGGAGGGGAACTATCTGCTTCTTTATCTCAACCAGGGCAAGCACTTGTTTTCGGCGCGCATGGAGGGCGTGTTGAATGGAGCGGGGTGTCCGGTGGTTGCGTACGGCACCGGGCGCGTCGGCCGGCGGGGCAATCTGGAGTTCCGACCTCGCAGCAACCTGGCGTTTATTGAAGATCTGGCCGGGTGTCGTGCGGTGATCAGCACGGCGGGCAACCAGCTTGTGGGCGAGGCGATGCACTTTTCAAAACCGATGCTCATGATCCCCGAGGATTGCGTGGAGCAGCGGATCAACGCCCTGGCAGTCGAGCGGCTGGGCATCGGCATGCGCACGACTGAGCGCCAATTCGCCATGGGCACGCTTTCGGACTTCCTGAAGTGCTGCCCTCAATACAAAGAGAACCTTCGCATGCTTCGCAGCGACGGGCGGGGGGGGGCACTTGCGGCCGTCGAGGAGTTTCTGCAGAGCGTTGAGAAGGCGAAGGCAAGCGGGCAATCACCGAGGACAGCCGCATGAGACCGGTATCGCTGGCGTTCCACGTTCTTCAGAACAAGCTTGGGGGGGTGCCACGCCCGCGCTGGTGCACGTTCGTCGTGTGCTTTCGGTGCAACGCCCGCTGCCCGATGTGCGACTCGTGGCGCATGAAGCCGGGCGACGAGATGTCGGTCGAGGAGATCGAGACGGTCTTTGGGAAGATCGGGCAACTCGATATTGTGCGGATTACGGGCGGCGAGCCGTTTCTGCGCGGAGATCTTTCCGACGTTGCCGGTGCGATTCTGCACGCCTCCCAGCCGACGGTGGTTCACGTAACGACGAACGGGTCTTTTCCCGAGCGAATCGCGTCGTTTGTGGAGCGGTTTCCCCAGCCGTCGATGCTGCGGTTCATGGTTTCCTTTGACGGCATGCAGGCGGAGCACGATCGAAGTCGCGGAGCCGAGGTATCGTTCGCGACGGCGATGGAGTCCGTTCGCCTTCTGGCGAGTCTGCGCGATCGCTGCGGTTTAAACGTCAGCGCGAATCACACGGTGATTTCGCCGCAATCGCTTCTCGACAACGACGGGTTGCGGCGGGAGCTCGGCCGCTACGACGTCGATGTTCATTCAGTTTTGGCGTATGCGGAATCGTCGATGTACGGCGTGAAGCTGCGTGGCCGTCGGGCGGACCACATGATCGTTCCTCGCGGGTATCCTTTGCATCCGGCGCTGGAGGGGGCGGACGTGGTGGGGTTGGTGGAACGGGAGTTGGCGCGCGTGGGGGCGTGCCGGGATCCGTTTGCGAGGTTCGGAAAGGAGTACTACCTTCGCGGGCTCTTGGCGCGGGTGCGTTGCGACGCGCAGGCGGAGCCGAGGCCGAAGTGCGTGGCGCTTCGAAGCCACATTCGGCTGCTGCCAGACGGGTCAGTTCCGGTCTGCCAGTTCAACACCGAGAAGGTGGGCAACCTGCTCAGGCAATCGTTCGAGGAGGTCTGGGGGAACGGGGAGTCCACGGCCTCCCGGGAATGGGTTGATGGTTGCCCGGGGTGCTGGGCTGAGTGCGAGGTCATGCCGAACGCGATTTACAGCGGGGATTTGTTTGGGCAGTAGGGCGGTTCTTTGTTACCGAGAAGACGTAGAAGCTTCCGTAGGTAGCGGAGCGGTCGATGGCGAGGAGTTTTCGGGAGAGCTCGGCGTGGTGGTGCACGTGGGGTTGGATTGTGGCCGGGGGATCGAAGCGGTAGCTGCCCGAGCGGTAAATCAGTCTGGCGTTCGGTGCGGCGGCGCGTAGGACGCTGCGCATCGTGTCCTCGAAGGCTTCGGGCGACATCCAGTCGAATATGTCGAGAAGGTTGAATTTGTTCACCGACTCGGCGGGCAGTGTGTCGAGGTAGGGTCCCAGCCAGCCGTTTACGATTTGGATGCGGTCGAGCAGGTCTCGCAGGATCTCGAAGTTTTCCCGCCGCAGATAGGGGGGCACGGCGTTTTCGCGGAAGCGGCCTGTGACGGCCTGGGAGAGGAAGTAATTGTCGCCGACCGGGACGCGCGTCAGCACGTGCTCGATTCGCTCTTTGACGTAGTCGAACATGCTGTGTCGGCCATCGACGAGATCGAACTGAGTGGGGTGCACGCCGGCGAGGTACATGAGCGGGCGGAAGCTTACGAAGGCCCGGCTGGCGGGGCCCCAGAGTCGGGGAGCCACCAGTGCGTGGTAAAGCGCCTGCTGCTCCTGGAGGGTCTTGCATGCGAAGAACGTTTCGATCTGCTTCGGGGTGAGGCGCAGCGATTTCAGGTAGGCCCGCAGGACGCGGAAAAACAAGCCGGTGCGACCGTAGTTGTAGAGACCGCCTGCGACGAGCTTGAGATTCTTGTCCCAGAACGCCTGTGCGCGCGGCGACATCGCGGGTCGGAGCGTGTTGCGGTAATACGGCTTGACGCGGGCGGGATTTCGGGCGGCGAAGATGTCGAAGAATGCTTCGTAATCGAGTTGGTCGATGGCGGCGAGCTTGAGTTCGAGGACGGCGTTCTGGGCGGGGTTTCCGTCGACGCAGATCAGGTGTTTCGGGCGCTGGCAGAGGAGGTTCAGCGGGTTGCAGCCGGCGGAGGTGATCGAGACGACGGTGTCGTTAGGACCGACGTGAAGCGCCTGGCGATCCATTTCGGGATCTTCCCACGACATGTTGAAGACGATGCCGCGGAACACCAAGCGTTCCAGCAGAGGCCGCTTGCATCCGCTGTTCATATCGGTGGTCGGAATCATGGATTTACCTCGTGCCGGCGGCGACGAATCCATAGCCGCCGAGCCAGCGGGAAACGTGAAGGTCGGCGAAAAGCTGCTGCAGACCGCCGAGATAGGGCCTGCTGATATCGACGTGGTTTGCGCGAAGCCAGAGGCGCATCAGCGGTCGCAGGAGGCCCCAGCGGGCGAAGTCACCGAAATCGAGCACGACGACCCGTCCGCCCGGGTTCAGGTGGTCGTAGGCGTTTTGAATCGCTCGGCGCCAGTCGCCCACCATTGTCAGGCTGTAGGAGAACAGGACGGCGTCGAATTGCTGCGTGAAGTGCATGTTCGACGCATCGGTCAGCACGAGATGGACGTTTGTCCATTGGTGACGGTCGACGCGGGTCTGTGCCCGACGGAGCATGGGTTCGGAGAAGTCTGCTCCGATCAGGGCCCCTTGCTTCGGGTCCAGAAGGGGCGTCAGGTGGGAGAAGTTGAGGCCGGTTCCGCAACCGATTTCGAGGATGCGGCTGTCGGGGCGGGTGCGCAGTTGCTCGATGGCATCGCGGCGGTGGCGAAGGATCATCCAGCGGGTGTGGTCGTAGATGCGGGATTGGTAGGTGTAGAACCTGCGGACTGCGGCCCCGCGGCGATCTTGTATCCGAGAATGGGGCACCGGTGACGACATCCTATTAGAGGTTCACCAGTTCCGGGGCGAGGCGGTCACCGTTCTCGGGGCGTGCGAGGACGCCCTGAGGCAATGCGACGCTGGCCGAGAGGTCCTGGCAGCGCCGGTCAACCACCTCGTGCCACCAGACCATCTCCATTTTGCCGTCGAAATGCTCGACGAGGGCGGTGCAATTCTCGATCCAATCGCCGGTGTTGCAATAGCTGATTCCGTCGAGGTCGTGCATCGCCGGCTGGTGGATGTGGCCGCAGATGATTCCGTCGACGCCCTCGCGTCTGGCGTGCTCGGCGAGGACGGTTTCGAATTCGGTGATGTGGTTAACGGCGCGTTTGACGCGTCGCTTGATCGTTCCGGAGAGGCTCCAGTAGGGCATTCCGATTGCGCGCCGGACGGCGTTGATGATGCGGTTCAGCACGACGAGGTGTCCGTACGCCCAGGCTCCCAAATGGGACAGCCATTTATGATAAAGCACGACGGCGTCGAACTCGTGGCCGTGCATGACGAGGAAGGAGCGGCCGTCGGCGGTGTGGTGGTGTGCCTTGGCGCGTATCTCCACGTCGCCGAAGTGGTAGCCGATGAAGTCGTTGAAGAATTCGTCGTGATTGCCGGGGATGAAGATAACCTTGGCGCCTTTGCGCGATCGTTTTAGCAGCTTGTGTACGATCTCGTTGTACTGGCCCGGCCAGTACCACTTTCGCTTGAGCGCCCAGACGTCGATGATGTCGCCGACGAGGTAGAGGTAGTCGCACTTGATGCTGTCGAGAAACGAATAGAGCAGTTCGGCCTGGCAGTCTCGTGTGCACAGGTGTGCGTCGGAGATCCAGACGCTCCGGTAGAACCTTGAGCCCATACGGCAGCCCCTCCAAGCAGTCCCCGTTCCCTCCGGACAGGATCCGCTGCCGGGGGAGTTTCGTATCCGCCGGTCACGCGACCGGGCGGAGCGCGATACTCCGTGTAGTCTAGCTGGAGATCGATGAAGGTGGCGCGAAGATTCAGTGAGTGTTTGGTAAGGTAAATCCGTGGACTTCGGAGGCGAATGGACGCGGGCTGGCCGACGGTCCGTGCGGGCCGTTTACGCCAGTGCGGCAATCAGGGCCGATTGGCCGACGGCGCGGCCTTCGCGTCGATAGGAGAAGCAGTCGGTGTTGCAGATGGTACAGTGGTTGGCGCGGTCCACGTGGTGTGGCTGGAGGCCGGCGGTTTGCAAGCCTCGTTCGACGGCGCCGGCGAGGTCGAGGTACCACGTGCCATTGCGACGCGAGAGTGCCGCCGGTGAGCCGCGATCCCGGCGGTGGAAAGCGGTGACCACGTCGTCTCCAACCTCATAGCAGCAAGGCCCGGCGCAGGGTGAGATCGCGGCCAGGAGATCCGCGGGGCGCGAGCCGTACGTTTTCGACAGGGAGGCGACGAGGGCCTCGGGCATGCCTGCAGCGGTGCCTCGCCATCCGCTGTGGGCGACGCCGATCGCGTGCTTTGTCGGATCGTAGACTGCGATCAAGGCGCAATCGGCGCCGATGACCATCAGCGGCACGTTGCGTTCATTAGTGACGAGGCCGTCGGTCTCAGGAATTCGGCGGGTGGAACGGTCCCGTCCGCGGCCGACGAGTGGTCCGGTGACAACGGCGATGCGTGTTCCGTGGACCTGATGTCCGGACGTCAGGCGATCGAACGGTACGGAGAGTGCGTCGCAGGCGAGGCGGCGGCGCTCGGTGGTGCCGCCGATGTCCGAGCCGACGCTCAGTGCCATGTTTGCGTCGCGCAGGGTCATGGCGTGTATGAGGCCGTCCTGGTCTGCAAGCAATTCGGATCGCCAGAAGTTGAAAGATGGACGTGTCATCGGCAGACGAACCCGAGTTTCGTGTCTCGCGTCAGCGCGGCTGGATGCGCAGGAGCACTTTGATGTTGTTGGGATCCGCCGAGGCTTCGAAGGCTTCGAGCCCGCGATTGAGGCGGTACGCACGTGCGACCATTGAGGAGACCTCGACGTCTCGGCGGGCGAGGGCGGCGATTGCTTCGGGAAACGGACCGCATCGGCTGCCGACGATGGTGACCTCGTTGACCACGGCGGGCGTCAGGTTGACGGGGGCGTCCGTGGCGTGGGTGCTTTTGAGGACGATGGTGCCGCGTGGGCGGACGAGTGCGAGGGCGATGCGGAGTCCCTCGGGTGAGCCGGTGCATTCGACGACGACGTCGCGGTCGTTTTTGGGGCGCATGTCGTCGATCGGGGTTCCCTGGATGCGTTTTTTCTCGCAGAACAGGAGCGTCTGTGGGTTTCGGCCGAAGACCTCGAGCTTGCAGCCGGTGTGGGCGAGGACTTGTGCCACGAGGAGGCCGAGGCGGCCGCTGCCGACCATGGCCACGTTCATTCGCCGTTCGATGGGAACCTGTTTGATGACCTGATAGGCCGCGGCGAGGGGTTCAATGAAGACGGCCGCTTCGTCGGTGATCGTGTCGGGGACTTCGTGTAGGTTTCGCTCGGGGACGGCGACGAGGTCGGCGAAGCATCCGTCGCGGCCTGCGATGCCGAGGACGGTTCGGTTTCGGCAGTGGTTGGACAGGCCGGCTTGGCACATGTCGCAACGACCGCAGACGCAGTTGATTTCGCAGGCGACGCGTTTGCCTTGCCAATTGGTCGAGCCGTGGGCGACGGTGCCGACCATTTCGTGGCCCGGGATGCCCTGGAAGTTCATGTAGCCACGTGTGATCTCGTGGTCGGTGGCGCAGATGCCGGCGAGGTGCACCTTGACGAGGCACTCGCCGTCGGTCGGGGTGGGATCCGGGTGGGTCTCGGTGTAAGCCAGTTTTTGGTCGAAGGTAATTGCCCGCACGTGAGTTTACGTTGCTTTTGCCGGCGCCGATGGGTCGGCCGCCTGTTATCCGTCCTGTTTGGGGCGGAAGCCGGACAGCGCCCGTTTCATCGACGCGCTTGTCCGCTGCCACCAGCTCTTTGGCTCGACCGGCGTCAACTGATCGTCGAGCGCTCCTCTTTTTGCGAAGGGATCGTCCACCTGTGCCAGCCATGCGCGCCAGTCGTGGGGATCGTGATCGTGCGTGACGCCGGTGAGTCGCATGAGGGATCGTTCCGCGTGGTAGACGACGCCAAAGTCGCCGTGGTTCAGGCCCGAGATGAGGGCGTTTACGGCGGCGAGGCGGGGAAACTCTCCGAGGAGCGTGGCGGCCGCGATCTGGACGTCGCGCGATGGATCTTCCTCCAAGAGGCGGATGGTGACCGCGACGGCGGCGTCCTGTTTGTCCGATGGGAGCACGTTATTGCGAGCCATGTGTTCGAGTCCGCGAACTGCGGTCAGGCGGACCCTTTCTCCCACGCTTGTTGAAGTTCTCGACGATTGGAGGACTTCGATGAGCGTCGTGGCGGCTTCGGGGCGGCCTGATTCACTGAGCAATCGAACGGCGGCGCATCGGACGCTTTCGCTCGGGTCGGTACAGGCGATGATGCGGCAGGCGTCGACTACGATGTTGTCTTGGGCGAATCGGGTTTCGGCAAGGCACTCGATGGCGTCGCGCCGGGCGTCCGGGTTGGGGTCATCAAGTGCGACGGAGACATAACGGCTTGCGTCGGACTCGGACATGAGCCAGCCCGGTTTGTGGGTTTTTTTGCCGGCGCAGCCGCAGGCGATCGTTAGCAGGGGAATGGTAAGCCACAGAGCGTGTGTTCGAGTCTTAGGCCGATACGCGCGTCGCGGCGGTACGGGCGTCTGCGCCGGTGGCCGGCAGTTCTTCGGGGCATATGCGCACGACATCGGGGATCGGTTCTCCGAGGAAGCGGGAGCCGAGGCTCTGAAATCTGCGCGGGTTGTCGCTGACATAGCAATGGAGGCTACCACGGCCGGGGAGGTCCGACAACGCGTTCATGGCGTCGAGGGTCCGTTCGACGGCGGCGGCGGTGGCCGAGGCGGAGTCGATGAGGGTGACGCGGGGGCCGAAGAAGCGGTCGAGGGCCTCGCGCAGCATGGGGTAATGCGTGCAGCCGAGTACGACGACGGCCGGGGAGAGGCGGCGGAGGGTTGCGAGGTATCGGTTCAGGAGGAGTTCGATGATTTGATCTTCCGGGTCCAGGCCTTCTTCGACCACCGGGACGAAGAGCGGGCAAGAGGTCTGGATGACTGCTCGCAGGGGGTCGAGGGCGTGGATGGCGTTGCGGTAGGCGTTGGAGGCGATTGTGGCCTCGGTGGCGATGACGGCGATGAGGTCGCGGGCGGCGGCGGCCTGGATTGCGGCGGCCGCGCCCGGTCGGACCACGCCGAGGATGGGGACGGGGAGTTCCTTGGCGAGCTCGGGCAGGCAGACGGCGCTGGCGGTATTGCAGGCGGTGACGATGCATTTGGGGTTGAGGCGCAGGAGGAAGGCACAGTTTTCCCGGGCGAAGCGCAGGACGGTTTCGGGGGTTTTGGTGCCGTAGGGGACTCGGGCGGTGTCTCCGAAGTAGACGACGTCTTCGTGGGGGAGGCGGCGGCGGAGCTCGCGGACGACGGTCAGGCCTCCGAGCCCGGAGTCGAAGACTGCGATGGGTTGTCGATCCACGTGCATGTTCGAGACTCGCTACCGCGCCGAACGAGTCGAGCGTGCCGCGCTCCGGCCTTATATCATCGTCGCGCGGCCCGGAATTGCTTTTGTTTTCCGGCCGGTGGAAGGGTATACGGTCGCGGCTATTGGAACAAGGGAAATCGTGCTTGCGTAGCGCGGCCGTTGGTGTGTGCGAGGCGAGGGACGAAGGGGCGCTGGGACGCAGGGACGCAGGAGGGGGCTCTCCCGGCAATGCGGTGATACCCCACCCCTTGGTTCGCAACGGATGGGGCACGTTGCGGGGGGTTGTGATTTCGGTTGGCAGGGGTTGGTGATGCTGTATACTTTGCGTTTGAAGCGGCGGTAGTCTGGTTCCGTACCACTCAACTCCTAGGAGAACACGACATGAAGCGCGCAAAGATCACCATCATTGGGGCCGGAAACGTGGGTGCGAGCTGCGCCGTGTGGGCGGCCGAAAAGGAGCTCGGCGACATCGTGCTGCTGGACATTCCGGATCTGGCGGACAAGACGAAGGGGAAGGCGCTCGACCTGGCCCAGTGCCGGCCTGTGGATCGCTTCGACGCCAATATCGTGGGGACGGCCGACTACGCCGACACGGCGAACAGCGACGTGGTGATCATGACGGCCGGGCTGCCGCGTAAGCCGGGTATGAGCCGGGACGACCTGGTGGAGACGAACGTGAAGATTGTCGGCTCGTGCTCGGAGCAGGTGGCCAAGCACTCGCCGAACGCGATTCTGATCGTCGTTTCGAACCCGCTGGATGCGATGGTGTACACGGCGTGGAAGAGGACGGGGTTTGATACGAAGCGCGTGGTGGGGCAGGCGGGGTGTCTGGACATCGCCCGGTTCCGCACGTTCATCGCGATGGAGCTGGACTGCAGCGTGGAGGACATCGACGCGTTGCTTCTGGGCGGGCACGGGGACGACATGGTTCCGCTGCCGCGGTACACGTCGGTGGCGGGCATCCCGGTGACGCAGTTGATTCCCAAGGAGAAGCTCGACGCGATTATCCAGCGGACGAAGATGGGCGGCGGGGAGATTGTCAAGCTGATGGGGACGAGTGCGTACTATGCGCCGGCGGCCGGGACGATCGCGATGGCGGAGGCGATCATCAAGGACAAGCGGCGCATTCTGCCGTGTGCGGGATTCTGCACCGAGGAGTACGGGGTCGGCGGGTACTTCGTCGGCGTGCCGTGCATGCTGGGCCGCAACGGGGTCGAGAAGGTCATCGAGATCGAGTTCAACGACGAGGAGCGGAAGTCGTTCGAGTCGAGCGTGGCGCACGTGAAGGAGATCGTGCAGTTGGCGGAGAAGTTCTTGGGAGGGTAAGGAGAGGAGAGAGAGCAGAAAGTAGAGAGGAGAGAGGAGAAGGGACGGGAGGCGGAATGGACGGGGCGGTTGCGTTTCGTTCATTCCGGCTCCTGTTTGTTATCAATTCTTGTCGCACTCTGCCGGGGGAGGGTGGGGGTGTGTTTGTGGGGCGCTGTTGGGGTATCGCGGGAAAGACGGGGCGGCAGGGCGGCGTTTGGGGGCGTGAGGACGGATTGTCGGGGGTTACTTTCGCGATTGCAGAACAAGCAAGCCCCCGAGCAGCAGGAGGGCTGTGGAGGGTTCGGGGATGGTGAAGATCATGTCGAGCCGGGCGCTGTAATTCTGGAGAATTCCGAAACCGCCGGGGGCGTCGCCCCTTCCCGACATCTGGGACGTGATGCGGATCAGGTCGCCCGCATGCCCTTCAAGAATAGTCTCGTTTCCCATCTCGGACGTAAGCGTAAGAAGCGTTCTGGTTTGCGTCATGTTCTCAACGACTACACTGCTTGCACCCTCGAATCCCACGTCTTCCGTGATTCCGAGGCCGTAGAACCAATCCAGTTCGTCGACGGGCATGACGAACTCGACGACCGAGGTGAGCATCCCTTCCGCCCGTCCCCCGGGACGATCGCCGCCCGGGCTCAGCGATGACGCATAGGAGGCGCTGAAGTCCACCATTACGCGCAGGATTCGACCAAAATCGCCGACAAATGACTCGCCGTTCGCAGAAGCCAAAGCACCGAGACTGCTCGGACGCGTTGCGTCGGTAGCCCGAAACGCGAGCGTTGGAGCTACTGTTCCATGCCGGTCGACGGAGTCCATAACGGCAGGACCACCGTCGAAGACTTGAGCTAAGCCCTCGCCGACCGCGCTGTTGGTCCAGATCCAGACCGAGTCTGCGCGAGCAGAGGCATGTGATAAAGTCACCAGGGCGATAAGTAGAGTCGTTTGATATGCTTTCATGGCAGGCTTCTCCATGCCCTCTCGGGCCCTCGTACTTATTGTAGCGGTACGACAAGTGGGCAGGGAACCCGGAGGCCACAGGGATTATCGGAAGGAGTCGGGTTGAGGTGCGCTGATGGTTGCCATGGCGTTGTGCGAGGGAGCTGTGGGGTGGATTGGGCGCGACGGCTCGGGGGAGGTTTACTTTGGTGGTTATTCGGCCTCTTTGGGGTCGGACGGGTGGTTGGGGTTGGCGGGTGCGTGGGCGGTGCTTCGCTCTGCCCACGGCTACTGTGTTTCAGCGTTTCAGGTTGCAGATTGTGGCGGGTGGAACCGGCCAGACTGTGCAGGCAGGCGGGGCGATTGCGCTCCGCATGCCCACGCGAGCGTGGACATGGCACCCGGCGGTGGTAGTCGTCAGTTATCAGTTCTCAGTTGTCAGTGCGCTGGTGGATCGAGATACAGTGCTTGTCGTCGCGAGGCCGTTTCCGGAGGTGGTGAAGTACCGCGGTGACAATGTGTGTCCGTCCCCCACCTCTTCGCTTTGCGAAGGGATGGGGCACCCGCGCATCCGATGTCGTTGAATCGTGAGCCCACCTCCGGAGGAGGCGGGGCACCCGGCATTGAATCGCGAACCCACCTCCGGAGGAGGTGGGCCACCCGATTTACTTTGGTTCGGTGCGCTCCTTGCATTCGATTTTCATGGTGGCCAGTTCGTCCAGGACGGGGTTGTAGATGTCGGGTTCCACCGGGACCTGGACTCCGGTTTTTTTGATCTTTCCGGTGACGACGAGGCGGGCGGCTACGGCGGCGGGGAGGCTTACCGTGCGGGCCATCGAACTGTCGCCGTTGGGCTGGCCGAAGTCGATCAGGGTCGAG
Organism: uncultured Phycisphaeraceae bacterium; assembly: GCA_964574815.1. Classification (GTDB taxonomy): domain Bacteria; phylum Planctomycetota; class Phycisphaerae; order UBA1845; family UBA1845; genus CAZNPL01. The sequence goes on along the minus strand of CAZNPL010000022.1, from coordinate 57,224 downwards.
GTGATGTTCTCGGTCGGGGCGTTGGGGAACTCGGCGACGAACTGGTGGCACATCACGATCATGTCGCGCTCGCCGGGGGCGTACATCATCTTCTGCTCCATGCGTTTGGCGAGCACGTCGAGGGGCGTTGTTTCCTTGTCGGTGATGGCGATCTCTTCGTTGCTGAACAGGCCCAGCCATTCGAAGCGGTCGAGGATTTTCGATCCTTCGTCGATGCCAAGCTGCGCCGCGACCGCGGAGCGGATGCCGCCGGTGGCGGGTGATTTAAGGAGGTTGCCGAGCCAGCCGGCGTAGGTGGTGCCGGCCGGATAGGTGGCCGGGGTTTCTTCTAGGATGCCCAGGTCGACGATGGCCTTGAGGGTTTCGCACCAGCCGGGGTAGCGGAAGGTGCCTCGGAACATGGTCTTGATGCCCTCGAGGTCGTAGGTGTCGATGTAGCCGAGGGAGTCGCGGTTGGGGTAGGCCTCGAGTTCGCCGATGCCCTCGACGTTCATGCCGTGGCCACAATCGGTGAAGAGTTCCGGCCCGGGGATGACGACCTCCTCGCCGTTCATGCGGTAGCGGGCGGAGTTTTTTCCGGCGGTGCAGACAGCTCGGGGGCTCCAGGAGAACTTGTAGCCCCAGGGGTTGGTGTTGGCCTCGGGGGCGGGCAGGCCGCCGCAGTAGGATCTGAAGTGGGTGACCCTGCCGCCGCGGTTGCGGACGTCGTGGAACACTCGCATGGCCGACATGTGGTCGATGCCGGGATCGACGCCGATCTCGTTGAGCAGGAGGACGCCGGCGTTTTCGGCGGCGAGGTTCAGGTTCTGCATGGCGGGGCTGACGTAGGAGGTGGTGACCATGTTCTTGCGGTGTTTGATGCAGAATTCGGCGACGACGGGGTGTAGGGGGGCCGGGAGCAGGCTGATGGCGAGGTCGTGCTCGCTGATGAGCTGGCTGAGTTTGTCGTTGTCGTCGGCGAGCAGGGCCATCGTTTTGGCGTTGGGGTGTCCGTCGGCGAGTTTATCGGCCTTGCTTACCGTTCGGCTGGCGATGGTGACCTGGAAGCCGGCCTTTTCGAGTAGATAGCGGACCAGGGGTCGGGATACGAGTCCGGCGCCAAGCAGGAGAACTTTGTTCATCGGGAAAACCTCCTAAGTCGAGGATGTCGGGTTGATCATAAGTCGGTGCGGTTACGATGCCTCTGGGGCGGTTCAGCCGGTCGCATGCCACTCACATGGACGGTACTTCGCCATTCACGAGCCGTGCCAATGTGCGGGGAAAAAGGGGTTTGAACGGACGGCGGCTTATTGCGGTCGAGTGTCATTGCACGAACTCGGCCAGGTATTGATACGGTTCGGTCAAGACTCCCTGGTAAACGATTGTCGCGCGTTGGAGTTCGGGCGGAAGACCGCTGTCGGGCAGCGGTTTGGTGAGATCCGCCGCGGCCAGCGCGGGAATGAACCCCCGGAGAGACGCGCTGAAGAATATGGAGGCGTCGACGGGTAGTTCGCAGGGGAGAAAGTCCACGGCCAGCACGACCGGGCCTCGGCCTGTGACGCCGTCGCGGGTAGTTCCCTCGGCGGGGTCGTAGACATAGACGGGGGCGTCCGGGGAGGTGGAGCGGACGGTGCACTCGATGGAGCCGTCGACGTCGCAGGTGATGTCGCCGATCACGCGCAGCCTGGGCGGCTTTGCTCCTGCGTAGAGGGCTCGGAACTGATCACGGGTGATCAGCTTGGGGTACTTCGGTTCCCAGTAGATGCAGTTGACGAGGATCGTCAGGTGCTCGGCGTGCGGGAAGAAGGCGGTTTGGTAGCGTTCGGGGCGGGCGTAGTATTCCTGTAGGTCGAAGGGCTGCGAGGCATCGATTCGTGATACGAGATCTTCCTCTTTGAAGACTACCTTGTAGCAGACGTCGGGCTGCGGCGGGACCGAGGCGAGGTTTGAGGGGGCGATTTCCTGGGTCGGGAGCCAGTCGAACACCTGCTGGGCGCCCTGGGAGACTTGGCCATAGCCGGCGAAGCCGCAGACGAGCGGGCGGACGGCTTCCGGCAGGCCATCTTGCCGGATGGTGTCGGCGACGGCGCGTATCTCGCGTTCGGCGTGGCTGAGGTCTTCGTATTGATGGGCGGGCCGGATGCGGGTGAAGGGGTTTGGGACGCCTTCGGTCTCGATGCGTTGGCCGAAGGCCCAGAGGGTATCGATCATGCCGGCGAGTCCGGCGAATCGGCCGAAGAAGACGAGCCGACGGTTCTGGTCGTCGGTGATGCGTTCGTAGTCGATGAGGTTGCAGTTCAGGTCCATGAGACGTTTGAGGGCGGGCATGTTGGCGGGCTGGCCTTTGATTGTGTGGGAGAAGTAGACGTAGGTGCGCTTGGGCTGGAGGCGTTCGGGTGGGATTTCCTTGACGCCCATGATGACGGGGCAATCGCCCAGGTCTTGGACGATCTCGGTCCCGGCTTGACGGTAGGCGTCGTCGGAGAAGGCTCGGGTGGTCGACGCCTGGATTCGAAAGCGGACGCCCTGGTCGGCGGCCAAGCGGCGTACGTCATCGGGCACGAGGGGCACGCGAGCTTCCCAGCGGCTCTTGTCCTCTTGACGGATTCCGATCAACGCCACGGCTGATGTCCCCTTCGGTGACGCACGGCTGATTGCATCAGGAAGGGCGGATGTTAGGCGGCGGCTTGGGGGTGGTCAATGATCGGGGCTGCTGCTTCACGGCCCCGCGCGGTTCCCGCCTCGGGGGCGGGAACCGCGTTGGACATGGCGCGCTTCCAGCATGCTAAACACATGCCCATGCGAGCGTGGGCATGGCGCGACGGTTGGCGGGCCGGAGGCATACACTGGCAAGCTTGCTAAACACGGACAAGCCGGCGATGGCACCCAGGTTGCAGTTCGCCATAACTGTCGCGGGTTTTGGTGTTCAATGATTTTAATAGGGGCGGTCGGTGCGGCGCAGCACACTGGCGGACTGCGTCCGTACCGAACTCGCCCCGCCTGCCCCTCCGCAAATCATGGAGTTGAACAACAGGGATCAATGCCGCCGATGGCGTCGAGCGCCGCAAAAACGTCGAACAGATTCAGTGCCCCGTCGCCGCGGCAGGGGTGAATGTCGTCGTTTTCGAACGAGCACTCGGAGAAGTCGCCGGCGATCCCATCCAGTATGCAGAAGATGTCCAACAGGTTCACGGTTCCGTTGTGCGTCGTGTCGCCGTACGGGATCGGCGTATTCGAGCAGGCACCGGCGTCGCACTGGTCGTCGGTGCATACGTCGGCGTCGTTGCAATCAGCGTCGTCTCCACAGGATTCCGGGCACGGTGGGAAGTACGGCGGAGGATTGGGCGAGGTCCAGGCGGCCTCGAACGCCACTCGGTCGTCGCAGTCGATGTCGGTGTCGGCGTCGAAATCGCCCGGCTCGCATGTCGGGCCGATCGGGCCGCCGCCGGGACCGGTGAAGCAATTCGCGAATGCGTCGTGGTCGTCGATGTCCACATCACCGTCGAAATCGAAATCGCCCGGAAGGACGGCGGGTGTTGTGACGCACTGCTGCGAGGAGTAGGCCGTTTCGTTCGGGACGGCGGCGCTGTCTCGCGCTTTGACGCGGTAGCAGTATTGGGTATCGGGCTGCAGGCCATCGTCCACGTAGTCGGTTTCGCTCTGCCATCCGCTGTCGTTACCGCCGGCTCCACCGGAGTTGAATTCGAAGTAGTATTCGACTGGGGGCGAGGCGACGTCGGCTGCGGCGGTGGCCGACATGGTGACCCAGACGGTGCTGGGTGCGGTCGGAGGCAGCGCGAAGGTCATCGGGTCGGGTGTGGGCGGGAGCACGTCGTCCTCGACGACCACCTGCATGTTGTAGGTATTACGCGTGTCGTCGACGAGGTAGACGCGAAGATAGAGGTCGCTGGTTGCCTCCTGGTGCACGTAAGTGAGGGTCTCGTCGTTGGTGATGGAATGGACGGAGGCCACGACCGAGCCGTCGCAGGCGTCGTAAAGTTCCGCGTCGATATTGCCCCAGGGGTCGGAGAAGGAGAGGTTGACCGTGAGCTGATTGCTGTGGTCGAGGTTGATCGAGTGCCAGTCCTCGTCGGTGCTTTTAACGACCAGGTCGTTTTGCGGGCTGAGAGGCAGGATCGTTGCTCCGGGACAGTCGTCGTTTTGTTCCAAGGAGTCGTCGCTTCCGGCCAGCAGAAGCATCGCGATTGTGGAGTAGTAGCTGCTGAAGCGGCCGTAGTAGACGTAGGTATTCAAGTTGTCGCAGCCGGGTTCGCCGGGTCCCCAACTGCAGTTTCCAAAGAGCAGTTGGTCGCTTTCCCGGAAGATTCCCGAACCTGACGAGCCATAGTAGATGTGTCCCACGGCACCGGCGACGTTGAAGCGCAACTGGTGGAAGTCCCAGTAGGGGCCGGCGTAGCGCTGCCCTCTGCTGTAGCGTTTCCAGGAGCCGTCGGGGTGGTGGACGGCGACGGACCAGGCTCCCGAGGAGGGGTCGGCGGTCGTCCATCCGCTCCAGAATACGCCCGGGGGCAGGACGCCTTTGACGAGCAGGAGCGACCAGTCGGCGTCGTTCATCTCGCCCGAGGTTGCGAGCAGGTCGGCATCGTAGCTGTACCGGGAGGTCATGAATGAACCGCCGCAGGTGGCGTGCTGATAGAACCAACGGCATTCGATGCTCTCGGCCTCGTCCGGTTCGTCGATGCAGTGAGCGCTGGTGAGGAAGTATGGGGTGAGGTCTCCGGTTTCGGTGGCCAGAAGCGTCCCAGTGCACAGGTGCCAGCCGGGCGGATCGGGCGGATCGTCGACGTAGAAGACGATTCGGGCCACGGCGTAGCTGATGTCCTCCCAATCTGCGTAACAGGCCACGTCGCCCATGCAGTCCAGGGGGCTCATGGGGCTTTGACCACCCTGTGCACCGGCCTGTTCGAGCGGTCGGTAGATGTGGGCCACCTGATCGACGCGGAAGGGAACCTGCGTGTCGTTCGGCTGGGGGAGATAGTATTCGAGCGTTGCGGTGTCGCCCGGCACACCGGGCGACCAGAATCGGCCCGTGTTGCGCGGGCCGGATTCGGCATAAGGTCCGGCGGCGGCTTCCGGGTGCCCTGCGGGGTAGATATAGAGTGCCGCGCCCGGCGGCAGGTTCATTTCGGTAAAGCGGACGCGGAGGTGTCTTGCGTCGGGAGACTGCAGGGTCGCCGTTGCGATTCGCGCGCCGTCGCCCGCGTCGCGCCAGGTCCACTGGAGGGTCTGGCTCACGTCACGGCTGATACCGACGCGCGGGGGAAGTCTGCGTTGCAGGGTGGCTGCATCCTGCATCAGCAGGGTGTGCAGGTCGACCGGCGGCAGTCTCGTCGGCTGGAGATCGGCCTCCGCCGCGATGTTCAGTTGGTGCGACGGTGCGGCGACCAGAGGCGTCGCCGCCTTCAGCGTCATCGGCCAACCGACACCGGGGCATTCTGCGCACCAGGCCGGCGCGGGCATCATCAGTACGCCGGTTGCGCTTATGACTGCGAGAAACCGCACTGCTGTTCGATATCCGTTCACGACTTCAAACTCCCATACAGTCAACGTCACTCGGCTGCGACGACTACGGGAGACCGCCGCAGCACGCGTCGATTCCAGCGATTCTGTCCAGCGCAGCAAAGATGTCGAAGAGGTTCAAGGCTCCGTTGGGCCTACAGGGGTGAATGTCATCGTCCTTGAACGAGCATTGGCTGAAGTCGCCGGCGATTCCGTCGAGAATGCAGAAGATGTCGAGCAGGTTGCACGTGCCGTTATGATCGACGTCGCCGTACGTGTTGGGCGTGTATGCGCAGAGGCCGTTGTCGCAATGGTCCCAGGTGCACACGTCGTTGTCTTCGCAGGCCGCGGCGCATTCTCCGTAGCATCCCGGTGGCGGTGACGGGTCCGTCCAGGCAAGAGCGAATGCGTTGAAGTCGTCGCAGTCGATGTCATCGTTTCCGTCGAAGTCGCCGGGTATGCATTCGAGTCCGATCGGTCCGCCGCCGGCGCCGGTGTAGCAGCCGTCAAAGTAGATGAAGTCCGTCGGGCTCACGGCGCCGTCCTCGTCGAAGTCGCCGGGCGTGTGGTTGTATGCGTATCCGGACAGGCCGATGTCGTCGATGTTCCATCCGCAGTACACCCAGCCTCCATCGGTGGGGCCCATGGCCCAGCGCACGAAGACTGTCGGCTGGTCGTCGGCGACGCTGGAGATGTCGAGGTCCATCGGCGTCCAGGCCGTGTCGGTGATTTCAGACGGATTGGCCCAGACGGTGGTCCATTGCGTTCCGTCGTTGCTCACCTGTACGGCGGCCCGGTCGTAGGTGGGGCTTTCGACGCCCAGCCAGCGCCAGAAGTCGAGATGGACGCCGAACAGCCCGCTGCAATTGATTGCCGGTGTCGTGAGATGGCTGGCCGGGAGGCTGTTCGTGTAGTCGCCGTTGAGGTTGTAGCCGTAGACGAAATCGCCGGTGTAGCCTGACGTTGGGTCCGGTCCGCCGTGTTCGCCTCCTCCGCCGGTGGGCTGTCCCCAGGCCCAGGCACCCTCGGTCGTCCAGCCGGGGTCGTCTGCGAGCGTCCATTCGTACTCGGTGGATGCGTTACCCACCATCAGGATGAGGTAGTAGTGGCCGTCTCCCATGTGGTTGGTGAGGTTGGTAAAGTGGATCATGCCGATGTGAGTGCCGGCCGGGAGGCTCGCAGCGTTCGCGTTGATGTCGATTTGCACGTCGGCCGTGTCCCCGGCTGGGAGCGTGCCAGAGGGCTGTCCGGAGAGGGTAATCCAGGTTTTGGGTGGATCGACGGTGACTTCGTAGTCGATCGGCACCAAGCCGTTGTTGGTTATCTGGTGTGTGCTTGTTGCGGGATCGAATGGTCCGCCGACGGGGCCCTCGCACCGCATGTCGGCCATCGGGCTGACGGCCATTCCGAGGACCTCGGTCAGTCCCTTGATGCAGAAGTTGGCGGTGTTGTCGTAATCGTAGACGTCCGCCCAGACGGCTCCGTCGCGGTAGTAGCTCTGGCCCGGCTCGGAATAGGAGTCGACCCAGGTTCCGCGCATGAACGAGCCGAGCAGGACGGGGATCTCGGAGGTTCGGTCGTAGGGTTGTCCGCCGTCGGAGAGTTGGAGATAGATGAAGAAGTCGTCGCCCTCGGTGAGGCCGAGGGGGCTATCGAGGTCCACGGTGTGGAATCCTCGATGGGCGAATGCGCCGGACTTTGCGGCCAGTTCGTCCAGCAGCTGTCCACCTTCGAATCGGTCGTAGATTCGGGCGGTGTAGGTCACGTTGTCGGTGGCGGTGTAGAAACTGACTGCGCTGAGGGACTCGTTGGCTGTGGCGACGAAGGCGTTGAAGGCCTCGCTGGAGTCGGACTTCGTATCGCGCCATCCGTGGTAGTCGTGGTAGTAGACGCCGTCGTAGCGGAGGGGTTCGACGTCAATGAAGGAGATGGCGCCCATCTCGGGATGCCGGCCGGCGTGCTTGTCGTAGTAGGAAATCCAGAAGTAGCCGGCCTCGCCCCAGGAGGAGCCCCAACTGTTCTTGATCAGCCATGCGCCGGGATCCGGAGCGGCGGTGACCTTCGAATCGTCCCATCCCACGATCGCGACGGCGTGGTTCGGCTCGTCGGACGTTGCTGGGGGCTGATAGTGGACGTAATTGGAGATGTAGGCACCGCTATAGCATAAGCACGTGCCCATGACGCCATAGGTCATGACCTTGTTCTTGACGACATCGATGTTGCTGAGGTCCTGGTCGACGACGTACCACTCGATGTGGCGTGGGTAGTAGTAGTGATAGCTTGGATCCCAGCGTGCGGGTGGCGTGTCGTAGGATTGCCCGTCGATGTCGCGCACGGCGCCTTCGAGCCGGCTCAGGTAGGCGGAGGTTACCAGATAGTCACCGCCCTGATGGACGGTCAGGCCGCCGCCGGTGGGCGGATCCGTGTCGTCGTTGTTGTGTTGATTGAAGCCGTTCCACCAATCGAGGTGGTATTCAGCCAGGTTCGGTTCGCCGGATTCGCCGGCGGCTTCCCACAGCCCGGTTATCAAGAGGTTGCCTTCCATCGAGGCCATGGCGCCGTGCGTCCAGCAGGTGCCGCCGGTCTGATTTTTGACGGAGGTTACGTAGTTGTCGCCGGCGACGTTGCGAAGATCGAAGCTGCTCGGCGGATCCGCGGCAATCGATGCTGCGGCGAGGGCGACGATGAGTACGGACGTGATCCGGCCGACGGGCTCAATCATTCTGCACATGGCTTCCTCCTGCATAAAATCGTGTCGGGGAAGAGCGCCGCACAAGGTGTGGCTGCAACGGGAACGACGCGGAAGGGAACGACGATCGGCTGCGTAGTGCAGACCGGGCGCACACTTCGCATCATGAGGAGTTGAGGCCGGTCCCCGGGCGTTCTTGACCCACTTCGACCGCTCACCTTTGCGGTCTCCCATGCCCTCCGCCGGCCCGATAGCACAAGCTGTTGGCCATGTTAATCGATTTAAGAAGCGGCGCCAACGGTTGAAGCAGGATTCGACAAATTCCGGCGTGAGGATTCGTGGCGTTTATTCGGAATCATGAGCGGTTTGGACGATTAAAAGAGACCACTCGGTCGGTGGGTCGGACACACGGGCCATGGTACTCGGATGCGCGTGGTACGCCGCGCGGGCGCTGGCACGCTCCTCGAAATCGCGGTTGCGGGGCGGTTACGGACGCTGACGTTGTTGCCAACTTCCTTGAACGCTGTGGGGGGCGCCGCTATTATGAGACGGGTGGGAATTGCGGGTTCTTCATGGGCGATGTCTCAGGACAACTGGGCCGTGCGCATCTGAACCGCCTGCGACGCCCGTTGTGACGTTGCCTCTTGCGACACCAAAAAGTGGGCCCTCACGATCCAGAATTGGAGTTGATCATGCCGCGTTCCAACAATCGGAGCCGTTCGGGTGTTTTGTGCGCCGCTCTCGTCTTCGTGCTTCCTGCGGTGTTGATTTTTGCATCGTTTCTTTCTTCGACCGCGACGGCGGCGGAGGATCAGGGGAGCGTGGGGTCGCCCTCCGGGCCTCGTTTGCGATCGCTGGAGCAGGCCGCAAACGCGGCGCTGGACGTTTCCGAATCAAGCATCCAGCGCATCGCGGTGAGGCGACCGGACGACGATCGCATCTTCGCGCCGGTCGTCATCGAGGGGCAACCGGTGACGCTCGAACTGGAGAAGCACTCGATTCGCAGTGATGATTTCCAGGTCTTGGTGCAGGTTGATCAGACGGGAGCGCTGCTGCCGGTCGAAGCCCCGCCGGTGCAGACGTTTCGGGGAACCGTGCGCGGCATGCCGGAGGCGAAGGTAGCGGCTTCGTTTGTCAACGGGCGGTTACGGGCGGTGGTGCATACGCCCGAGGAGAAGTACGGAGTGGATTCGGTGACCCGCCTCGGGTTGCCGGGCGAGGCTGACGAATACGTCGTTTATCGCGACAGCGACTGGGACAGCAACGAAGCGCACTCGTGTGGGACGACGCTCGCGCATTATATGGGCGAGGTGGACGTGTTTGCTCAGAACGGAGCTGCCAGCGCTTCGGCTTCATCGAGCGGTACGGGACTCGAGATCACGGATTTGGGCCTCGACGCAGACTTCGATTTTTACGTCTTGAACGGCTCTGACGTGGGCGCCACGGTCGCGGACATGGAGAACATCGTTCTCAACATGGAGCCGATCTACGAGGTAACGGGCATCGGCATCACGTACGAGATCACGACGGTGATTGTGCGGACCGTGAGCGGCACTTACACGTTCACCGACGCCCAAGATTTGCTTCCCCAGTTCCGCGGCGTGTGGAACAGCCTACCGGAAAGTGACATCCGGCGTGACGTGGCGCACCTTTTCACCGGCAAGAATCTTGACGGCACGACGATCGGCATCGCTTACGTCAGCGTCGTGTGCGGGGGGAGCGCTTATGGCCTGTCGCAGTCGCGATTCTCGAGCAATCTGACCCGCCGCGTGGCGCTGACATCTCACGAGATCGGGCACAACTGGAGTGCGTTTCACTGTGACGGTGAGCCGACCGGCTGCCACATCATGTGCTCCGGGCTGGGAGGTTGTGACGGCATCCTGACGAGCTTTGCTCCCATCTCGGTGACGACGATCAGTGGTTTCAAGGACACGCGGACCTGCCTCAGCGATCTGGCGGATCCGCAGACGACGCCGTTCTTTGACCCTTTTCCGTCCACGACGCTCGATACGGCCAAGTGGTCCTTCAACAACGGCGGGGCCGTGAACGGGGATGCTGAGAACGAGCCGAGCGGCGCGCTGTCGCTCAACCTGGACGCCCGAGGATCCGGTTTGTACGAAGACGATGAGATCCGGAGCAATGCAATCCAGTTGGGCAGCGTGATCACGGCGGCGTTGTCTTATCAGACGCAACATCGCGGGGTCGAGTCGGGCGAAGAACTGGTTGTGGAGTATTTGAACGACGGGCAATCGTGGGTCGAGTTGAATCGTGTGACATCGGACGGTTCGGACCAGACGGCGTTCGACTCGTACTTCCACGTGCTGCCAGCCGATGCGCTGCACGACGAATTCCGCGTCCGTTTCCGGACGGAGGTCGACGATGCGGGGGACGACTGGTACATCGACGACGTGGGTGTGCAGCAGGATTGCAACAACAACGGGGTGCTGGACGTCTGCGACGTGGATTGCGGGGATCCGGGCGGTGACTGCGACGTGCCGGGCTGCGGGGGGTCGCTGGACTGCAACGGCAACCTCATACCGGACGAATGCGAGGATGATTGCAACGGCAACGGCGTGCCGGACGATTGTGACGTAGCCAATCAGACGAGTCCCGACTGCAACGGCAACAACCTGCCGGACGAGTGCGACATCGCGGATCAGTCAAGCGCGGACTGCAACAACAACGCGATTCCCGATGAGTGCGACATCGCAGATATGACAAGTGCGGACTGCCAGCCGAATGGTGTGCCGGACGAGTGCGACATTGCGGATCTGTCCAGTGCGGACTGCAACAGCAACGGTGTGCCGGATGAGTGTGACATTGCGGATCTGACGAGTCCGGATTGTCAGCCGAATGGCGTACCCGATGAATGCGACATCGCCTCGGGAACCGATCCCGACTGTCAACCCAACGGCGTGCCCGACTTCTGCGATATTCGTGACGGCACGAGCCTGGACTGCAACGGGCCTGACAGCGACTGCTTCAGCATCCACGAAGAGCCCGGCTGTGACGATCCGATCGTCGAGGATTGTGTCTGCGGCTTCCAACCGGACTGCTGCACGAACTTCTGGAGTTCGGTTTGCGTGACCGTCACGCAGAGCACCTGCTCCAATTGCCCCCCGCCTTCCGGCGGGGACTCGATTCCCGATGAATGTCAGGTTGCCTGCACCGGTCCCGAGGACTGCGATGACGGTGATCTGTGCACGGACGACGTGTGTACCGTTGACGGGTTCTGCACGTTTCCGATCAACTACGATACGGAGACCGAATGCTGTGATCCGCTGACCGGTGGCATCACGTTGATCGACGACGGGAATCCGTGCACGGTTGGGTCGTGCAATCCGGACGGCTCGGTGACGCTGACGCCCGTTCCTGACGGTCCGGAGCCGGCGTGCGCGTCGGGCGACCCTTGTTTCGACGGCGTTTGTTCCGGAGGCGTGTGCGACGTGATCCCGAGGCTTTACGGTGACGTTGACGGGAACGGCGTGCGCAACCTGTTTGACATTTTCTGCGTTCTGGACGGCATCGGCGGCGACTTTTCAACGTGCTCATTCGAGGACGACGACGTGGAGCCCTGCGGCGGCAACGGCACGATCAACCTGCTGGATGTTTTCGCGGTGCTTAACGCGATCGTGGGGATCGATCCTTGCTGCGGAGGATGACCCATCGCCGGCGGCCGGGCGGGGGCGCGATTGACCCGCTTGGCGTCATTGCGAGAAGTCGAGTTCCACGGACCGTTCCCCGCAGGCGATCGCGGTGATCACGCCGATTTATTCGTTGGTCGCGTAGCGGCCGGTCTCCATTGCGATCCCCTGGTGTTGCGGACGGACACTACCGGGGTGGCGTCTGCCCTGTCGTGCCACCGAGCGTCCTGGTCCGAATCATACCTTTGTGGGACATTCCGATTCGAGGTCATCGCCTGCCGGAGGGCGGACGCCTTCTTGTTGCGGCGTTGGGCGCGCCGGTTAGAATCGGATCGTCAATGGAGGATCTGTGTCGCGAAGGGGATACGATCTTGGCCGTTCTGGTTGGGATTGACGAGGCCGGTTACGGGCCGATGCTTGGGCCGCTGGTGGTAAGCGGGGTGGCGGTCGAGGTGCCCGACGCGGCGGTCGGCCGTTGTCTCTGGGAGTGTTTGCGCGCCAGCACGACCAACCGGATCGACCGACACGATCCGCGTCTGCCCGTGCTGGACAGCAAACGGCTTTATCAAAGAAAATCAGGGTTGGGGCCGCTCGAACGTACGGCGCTGGTGGGCGCGCTCGCGGGGGGCGTTCCGGTGAGTGATTTTCGGGCGCTTCTGGGGGCGGTGGTTTCGGAAGCGTCCGATCGGATGGACGACTATCCCTGGTACCGGGGCTTCGACGTGGGTCTGCCGCTGGAGAATGATGCGGGATCATTGAAGCTGCACGCCAATGCTCTGGTGGCCGATCTGCGGCGGGCGGGTGCCCGATTGGCCGGAATCTTTGTGGAGCCCCTTCTCGAGGGGCGGTTCAATCGCCTCGTGGCCAACACGCGCAACAAGGCAAGCGTGTCGATGAGCCTGGCGTTACGGATTGTTCAAAGAGTTGCAGCGGCGGTACCCGGGCAGGCCCTTCACGTGCTGATCGATCGTCAGGGGGGGCGCACGCATTACGCTTCGGTTTTGAGAACGGCGTTTGATGTGCCGCACATCGATATCCTGGCGGAGTCGGAGTTGCGCAGCGCTTATGCGTTGAAGATTTTCGGACGTGCGGGGCGGATTGAGTTCATCACGGAGGGGGAGGATCATCACTTCGCCATTGCGCTGGCCGGGATCTTCAGCAAATACGTCCGGGAGTTGTACATGACCGCGTTCAATCGGTACTGGACGGGGCGCGTCGACGGCCTCACGCCCACGGCGGGGTACTATCAGGATGCCCGGCGGTTTCTGGCCGACATCGCCTCGGTTCTGGATCGGGACCGCATCGACCGGGCTCTGTTGATTCGTTCGCGTTAGGCTCGTTTGACACGCGAATCTCCACGCGATACTCTGCGTTCAACATCGAGGTCCGGCGAAAGGGACGATATGCCCATTCAAAGGTGGTCGGAAGACATCGTTATTGCGAAGCTTCAGGACGATCCTTCGCTTACGGACGACCTGAACATGCTGATCGAGCAGTTCAAGGACAGGCCACCTGTGGACGTCGTGCTTGATTTTGCCAATGTGAGCTACCTCAATTCCTCCAACATCGCCAAACTGCTCAAGCTTCGCAAAGTGGTCAGTCTCGCGGGCCAGCGTAAGCTCATTCTGTGTGCGATCAACTCGCACGTCTGGGGTGTGTTTTTGATCACGGGTCTGGACAAGCTGTTCAAGTTTGCGGACAACATCTCGCTGGGGTTGGCGGCGATTCAGATCGAGGAAGCGCCTGAAAGTTAAAGCGGTTTTGGCACGGCTTGCCTTCGCGGCAAGCGCGGGCGGTTTTTTCCAGGCGGCTCCTTGACTGTCGCGGTATTGATGAGCACGGGCACCCGGAGCGCACTCCGCGCCAGGCGGGATACGAGCGGTCTATTTATAGTAAAGCGCGCGGTGTTACACGGCGTGCGTCACTGCGAAACAGACAAAGTGAATTGACGTTAGGCTGCGGCGGCTTTTCGTTGGGCCTTGCGCGTCTTGCGGCGCCGCTTCTCTGAGGGTTTTTCGTAGTAGCTGGTGCGCTTGATGTCCCTGGTCAAACCCTCACGCATACAAAGACGCTTAAAGCGCTTCATCATCTGCTGAACGCTCTCGTTTCCTCGCGGGCGAACCTTGATCACGTGTTTTACACAACTCCTTTCTGACGAACCTTGAGAATCAGCGGCCGGTAACCCCGATGTGCGATGCTACGCCGTCTTCGGTGCTACGGGACCTTCGAAAGCGTCCATGTTATACCGCGTGGCCATTCCACGCCAGAGGGGCGGTCCAGTTTGATCGCCCCCTACGGGTCGCTTGAGGACGGCCTATAAGCGTCACGGTTAAGTTTACCGTTCTGCTTTTACGATCGGAGCCGAGCTCTTCCATTTCCCGGGGCCGGCGGCGTGCGACGAGTTGGCGCCGGGGTTTGTGTTGCGAGCCTTGGTGACGGCTCCGGAGCCAGCCTTCGCTTGTCGGTGTCTGCGGGCGAAGCCGCTGACGGCCGGGCGTGGCGTTTATCGGCATTTCCTGATTCCGGCTGTCGTTCGGCGTCAGTCTGACGATGCGCTCCTGCCGTCGGGCCGACGGCTCCCGGGAAAAACCGCGTTTTTGCATGTGTTACGGGGTGTTCAAGGAATTCGAGAAAATTCTGGAACAGCCCCCGTGTTCTTTAGGCGCAAGCGGGAGAGGGCGGCTCGGTCGAGCGGCGATCCTTCCGCGAACCGCTCTGCGGGGCCGGCCGCGTTCACGCGGAAGGGACGCGAGGCGGGTGAGGAGGAGATCGAGAGCGTCGGCCGCGGGATGGGTGGATCCGCCGGCTTTGGTAACGGGAGTCGAGGTCTGAGGGCTGTCGTGCGAGACGTGAGAACTGAGGACTGGCAACTGAAGCTCATGCATCCGGCAACACCGAAACCCATTGTGAATCTCCTGCCGTACCAGAAACGGGATGTTGAATCACGCGCCCGGTTCCGCTGGTCGTGCTGGGGGCGGCAGACCGGCAAGTCGTTCACCAAGTCGCTTCGGCGAATCCTGAGGGGCCTGCACCGGGGTCGCAGCCAGGTTTTTCTCTCGGCCAGCGAACGTCAGAGCCGCGAGCTCATGCAGAAAGCGCGGCAGCACTGCCATGCTCTTCAGGTTGCGGCGAGGCATTGTAAGAGCCGGTTATTCGAGGGGATGAGCACGAGCCAGCTCGAGATCGCGCTTCCCAACGGCGTTCGCATCATCGGTCTGCCGGCCAACCCGCAGACGATTCGCGGCTTCACCGGCGATGTGTTGCTCGACGAGTTCGCCATGCATGCGGACGACCGCGAGATCTGGGCCTCGATCTTTCCGACTCTTTTGCGCGGAGACGGGGAACTGGACGTCGCGTCCACGCCCAAGGGCAAGAGCAACGTGTTCTACGAGCTTGCGGGTAACGAGCGTTTCGAACGCGAGGTCGTCACGCTGCACGATGCGGTTGCCCAGGGGCTGCGCGTTGACGTTGAGGCAATCCGTGCCTCGATGGGCGACGACGAGCTCTTTCGCCAGGAGTTTCTGTGCGAGTTTCTCGACGAGACGACGGCGTTCCTCACCTACGAACAGATTGCGGCGTGCGAGGATCCGTCGCTCGATAAAGTGGTTCAGCCTGATCGGCTTGCCGATGCGGGGTCCGGGCTTTTCGTCGGCGTTGACGTCGGTCGCAAGCGTGATCTGACGGTGATGTGGGTGCTGCGGCGGGACGGCGAGCGGCTCGTGACGCGCGCCGTCTACGAGCACCGCGAGCTACCTTTCCGGGATCAGTACGAACGGCTCTCCGAGATTCTCAGGCTGCCGGAGCTGCGTCGCTGCTGCATCGACGCCGGGGGCATCGGCATGCAACTGGCCGAATCGGCCGTCGAGGACTTCGGGGCTCATCGCGTCGAGCCTGTCACGTTTACGAGCGTCGTGAAAAACGAGTTGGCGACGAGGCTGCGAATCGCCGTGGAGGAGGCTCGGATTCGCATTCCGGTGGACGCCGGTTTGCGGAACGACTGGCACAGCGTACGGCGATCGGTCTCACCGACCGGAGTTGCTCGTTACGACGCCGGTCGAAACGTCGATGGCCACGCGGATCGCTTTTGGGCGGCGGCGCTTGCGGTGCGGGCGGCGGGAAACGAGGCCGGTCCGGTGAGCAGTCTCAATGTCAAGCCACTGGCGTTCGCCCGCGAGGGGACATGGTGAAAGACGAGAACGATCGAGGAGTTGCGCTCATGACCTGGACCCGACGAATCATCAATGCGATCCGCCCTCAGTCGGTGGCCGGCAGACCTCGACCCGGTCGGCTTTTGTACCCCAGGCCGGAGGACGCCTGGCGTGACTACCCTTCCAGCGGTCTGACGCCATCGCGTTTGATGGCCGTTTTGCGTGAGGCCGACGCAGGATCGCTTTCTGTGGCGATGCAGCTCTACGAGGAGATGGAGGAGAAGGATCCGCATCTCTACGCGGTTGCGAATACGCGGCGACTTGCTTTGACCGGGCTCGAGTGGACCGTCGAGCCCGATCCAGCGGCAAGTGACAAGCCACTGGCACAGGGTGTCGCGGATTACGCACGGTCGGCGTTGGGGCACGTGGATGCGTTTGAGGATGCCTTGCAGCACCTGGCGCTGGCGGTCGGGCGGAACGTCGCCGTGGCCGAACTGGTCTGGGAGCCTTCGGGTGGTGGTTTGAGCCTCGTGGATCTGGTTCCCGTCGATTTCACGCGGCTGGTTTTCGATGACTTCGACCGGCCACGCATTCTGACGGACGAGGAACCCGTTGACGGCATCGAGTTGGTTCCGAACAAGTTTGTCGTCCACGTGCCTCAAAGCGCCACCGCACACCCGCAGCGCGGCGGGCTGCTTCGCGTTACGGCGCTGGCGTATCTCGGCAAGAACCTGGCGATGAAGGACTGGATGATCTTTGCGGAGATCTTCGGCATGCCTGTGCGCATTGCGCGTTATGAGCCGTCGGCCACGGCCGAGGAGAAGCGAGAGATGATGGACATGCTCGAGTCGCTCGGCGCGAACGCGGCGGGGGTTTTCTCGCGGGCGGTTGACTTGCAGATCGTCGAGGCCAACCGGGGGCAGCGGGCTGCGCCTTACGAACGGCTCATCGAGTTTTTCAATCGCGAGCTCAGCAAGGCGTGGCTGGGGCAGACATTGACGACGGACACGACGGGCGCCCGCGGCACGTTTGCGGCCAGCACAGTTCACGAGCAGGTACGGCAGGACATTCTGGCGGACGACTTGCGGAAGGAGGCCCGGACTGTCCGGCGAGACATTCTGACGCCGCTCACGCGGTTCAAGTTCGGACCGGATGCTCCAGTTCCTCACTTTCGGAGGAAGCTGCGGCGGTCCCGGTCGGCGTCGGAGCTGGCGGATCTGCTCGACACGGCGGTGAATCAACTCGGACTTCGCGTTCCGGCCGACTGGGCGCACGAGAATCTGGCTCTGCCGATGGCGTCGTCGTCCGCCCAGGTTGTTGAAGGGCGTGAAGGAACTCGGACTGAGACGTAGGTGACAGGTGTTGGCACTTGGAGAAGAGAAGCGATGAAAGAGCAATTCAAACCCGACGGCGGCGGCGATCGCGAGTTGACGCCGCTTGATTCGGCTCGGTTGGCCGGGTCGGAGATTCCCAAACGCGTGCGGATTGCGCCGTGGGGCGAGGTGGACAGTTCGAGCGGCAGGTTCGTGGTTGATGAGGATGCGGCGCGGCTGGTTCTGGACGCGTTCGCGCGGCACGGCACGGATTTGCCCATCGACTACGAGCACCAGACGTTGGGTGGTCCGTACGCGTCGCCCACCGGGCAGGCCCCGGCGGCGGGGTGGATCAAGCGGCTGGAGACCGTTCCGGGGGACGGGCTTTACGCCGTCGTTGAGTGGACCGAGCCGGCGAGAGCGCAGCTTGTGGCGCGGCAGTATCGCTATCTGTCGCCGGTGGCGGTGGTTCGCAAGAGCGATCGGAAGCTGGTGGGGCTGCACTCGGTTGCGCTGACCAACAAGCCGGCGATTGTGGGCGCGGAGCCCATTGTGAACAAGGTGGATGACGGAGAGGGCGTGGCGGCGGGGGCGCTTCAGTCACTTCGTGACGTGCTGGAGCTCGATGCCGACTGCGACGTCAACACCGTGCTGGTGGCGGCCAATCGGAAGTTCGACGAGCTCGATCGCGACCGCGCGGTGCGCCAGGCTGAGGAGCGGGTCGGGGTTGCGATCCGACAGGGGCGATTGACCGAAGCGCAGCGTGAATTCGCCATTGAACTGGCTTTGCGTGAGGACGGCCTGTTCGACCGTTGGCTGAAAAGCGCGCCGGTGGTCGTTCCGGTCGGTCGCACCGCCCCGCCGCGTGAGGCGGACGGCAGCAACACGCGACACGCCGTTGTGGCCCATGCCCGGGCCGAGTTCCGCGCGCACCCGGAGCTGGCCGCCTTCACTGCTGAAGAGGCTTTCGTCAACGACGCTCTGCGTCAGGCGGGGCTGAGTGATACGGATGGTTAACGAACATCGAGAGGAAAGGATCGCAGAGTCATGGCGCTGACACAGAATCGGGAGATCGATCATTACATCGATCAGGAGCTGCGAAGCTATCAGGTCGCAGCGGGGAAGCACATTTTCAAGGGGTCGTTGGTCGGACTCGCCGGGGACGGGTATGCGGAGCCGCTCGTGGCCGGCATGCCGTTCGTCGGGATTGCTTACGAAGAGGCCGACAACAGCGACGGGCAGGGCGGAGACACAACCGTTCGCGTCTACACGCTGGGTGATTTCGGTTTGACCTTGGCGGGCGCGGTTGTCGCGAGCATCGGGCAGGCCGTGTATGGCTCGGACGATGCGACGCTGACGTTTGATCCGGACGGGAGTTCGTTCGTCGGGTACGTGCAGGACGTCGTCGCGGCCAACGAGATCGTGCTGCGCATCGGCTCGCGGGGGCCGGTGGGGCTGGCGCCGATCTGGCATCACGCGGCGAACTTCACGCTGCTTGCGGCGCAGAGCGGTACGGTTCACACGAACCTGGGTGCGTCCGGCGTGGTGACGGCGACGCTGCCGCAGTCGCCGCCTGCGGGCACGACGTTTCAGTTCGTGTGCATGGCCGACCAACCGCTGCGGCTGGAGCCGGGGGCGGCCGGGGGCATTTACATCAAGGGGGCCAAGCAGGCGGACAACAAGTACGTCTCGGTCACGGACATCGGCGACTTCGTTCATCTGATCGCCGACAGGAACGGGGACTGGGTGGCCGTCGCTTCGATCGGCGGCGCGGACGCGGACATCACGGTCGAAGCGTAGGGCATACGGTACTTCAGGGAATTGACGCCTCCGCCGTGGCGGGGCGGAAAGACAGGAGCATATCATGGCAGTCATCAACACCGGCCTGTTGACCAAGGGCCTGCGAAGCGAGTTCTTCAACCGGTATGAGGCCACCCCGGTTCATTACCGGGAGCTGGCCACGCGGATTCCGAGCAACTCAGACAGCGAGACGTATCGCTGGCTGGGCACGGTTCCGCGGATGCGGCAGTGGGGCACGGGTCGGCTTGCGAAGGGTCTGCGGACCGAGTCGTACTCGGTGGAGAACCTGAAGTACGAGGCCACGATCGAGGTGGACCGCGACGAAATCGCCGATGACCAGACCGGGCAGATCCGCGTTCGGATCGGCGAGCTGGCCCAACGGGCGGCGACCCACAAGGACTACCTCATTGCGCAACTGCTCAACAGCGGCGGCGACGCCGGGTTCGTAAGCTACGACGGCGTCACGTTTTTCAACGATGCGCACGTTTCCGGGGAAAGCGGGCCGCAGGACAACAACCTGACCTACGACGCTCAGTCGGTCGACAGCCCGACGGTCGAGGAGTTCAAGGGCGCGCTCAAGCAGGCGATCGCCGCTTTGATGTCGTTCAAGGACGATCAGGGCGAGCCGGCGGCGGTGGGGGCGAGCGGGCTGGTCTGCGTGGTGCCGCCCACGATGTTCTTCACCGCGCTGGAGTCGATCAACGCGACGGTGATCAACGCCACGACGAACGTGATGGCGGGGGCGGCCCGGGTCGTTCCGGTTCCGTGGCTGGCCGACGCAAGTGCGTGGTACCTGCTGAAGACGGACGGGGTGGTTCGGCCATTCATCTTTCAGGATCGCGAGCCGATCGAGTTTGCCGCTTTAACGGAGAACAGTGAGGAGGGTTTCAAGCGCGAGAAGTTCCTGTACGGCGTGCGGGCCCGTTACCGCCTGGCGTACGGGTATTGGCAGTTCGCCGTGAAGACGGACTTTGTGTGATCAGTCTGATGGCGATGGGTTCGGCAACCGCTCCCTCACGGTCGCGGCTCGGATAGGTCGGTCGCGGCTCGGATAGGTTGGCGGCGCTGCCGAAACCCGAGAGCAAGGATGTCATTGCGTTATGAGCTATGTCACGAACGAGGACATTGAACTGCGGCTCGGATCGGCTCGGTACGTGCAGTTGACCGACGACGCGGGAGGCGGCTCGGCTGATCCGGCTGTGGCCGATGAGGCGCGCCTCGGGGCCGAGGGCGAGGTCAACAGCGCGATTGCCCAGCGCTACGCCGTTCCGATCGATCTGGTGGCGCATCCGGAGGCGGCTGCTCTGCTGCGGAGCATCACGCTCGATCTGGTCGAGTATCGGTTGCATGCCCGGCGGCGCGACGTGCCGGCCGACGTGATCGCGAAGCGAAACGCGGCGATCGAGTGGCTGGCGCGCGTGGGGCGCGGCGAGGCGGCGCTGCCTTCGCTTGCGCCCATTTCGCCGGGTGTGCCTCAGGGGCCGCGGGCGGCAAGCGTCGGCGAGCCGCGGACGTTGTCGCGGGATGAGCTGTCGCAGTTTTGACGGGCATGGGAGCTTGAACGGTGAGCGAACTGGGTGATATCGAAACGGCGGTTCGGGACTTGATCGCGAATGTCGAGGAGGGCGGGTCACCGATCTTCCGTACGGTCGAGGGTTTCTCTGACGGAGATCGGCGCCGGGCCTTGGCGTACATCAGCGGCCGGCCGGCGCCGGCCGCGCTGGTCATTTACGCCGGTCGCGTGAGAGGGGACGCCGGCTCGGCCATCATCGGGTCGCCCAGGCTCACCGTTCTGCTCCGGGCGGAGAATCTTCAAGGTGGTTGCGACGTGCGATGTGGTGACGGCACGACGCAGGGCGGATTTCAACTTCTGGAGCGTGTGGCGGAGGCTCTTGACGAGGCGGCGGTGCTTGCGGACCGGCAGTTGGTCTTGATTGACGAGCAGGTCGTGTCGGGCGACGAGACGCACGTTGTGTACGAGCAGCGTTACGTCGTCGAGCGCCTGTCGGAGGTGGCGCAGCCGACTTTCAACGGTGAGGTTCTCGCCGGTGCGGAGAGTGTCGTCAGTGTGCTGGTGGGCGAGGCGGAGGCTGAGTCGGTTTCTTTTGGCTTTCCGGGGATCGACGGCGAGTTTCGGCATCAACTCGGTCTGCGCGGGCGGCCTATTTGCTGGGCCGGACAGCTTCGGGGCGCGGATGACAATGTGCTGAATGCGGTCGAGCAGAACATCGAAGCCGCGGTCGCCGATCCGCGGCCTCATGATCTGGTGGACGCTTTTTCGCGTACGTTTGGGGATTGCGTGCTGGATCGTTTCGTGCGGCGGGGCCCGCGGCGTCGGCATCCGGTAAGCGGCGGGGCGCTGCAACCGTTCGAACTTCATTTCACGCAGTTGAGTCCATAAGGAGCTGCATCGATGGTGGATGATTGCGGGCGCGCGGGGCGGACGCAGACGCTGGTGGCGGCGGTGGAGACGTCGCCGGGCTCGGGCGTGTTTGCAGTTGACGAGCGGCTGCGTGT
Organism: uncultured Phycisphaeraceae bacterium; assembly: GCA_964574815.1. GTDB lineage: Bacteria > Planctomycetota > Phycisphaerae > UBA1845 > UBA1845 > CAZNPL01. Next base: position 35,614 of record CAZNPL010000022.1, on the reverse strand, counting down.
CGATGAAGTGACGCTGCTCAGTGACGAACATATCTCGACGGCCCGACTGTCCGTGCGGCTGGACAACGACTTTGACACCGCGGCAGCGCGGGCGCGTTACCTGCCGGACTCGCGCGTTTTGATTCGCACCGATGAGGCTGATCCGGCGGACCGTGTCGTTTTGTTCGAGGGGACAGCGCCGGTGCAGGAGGCCAGATGGCGCGGTGAGCCGGACAAGGCGGAAGAGTCGTTCGGCTTTACCGCGATGCACGTGTACGATCGGCTGGCCCGTGATCGGCGAAGTTGGATTTACGGTCGGCGGATGCGCAGCGGGGCGATCGAGAACGGGCTGATTGCCGACCCGGCAACGTGGTCGGACCAAAGCGTGCTGGTTGAGGCGTTGCCGTGCGTGTTCAACCTTGACGGGGCGCGCAATTGTTCGCCGACGCCTTTGCAGATGGTTTCGAGCGGTGGGCAGGTGCGTTCGATTCACATCTTCACCTATGACAACGATGCGAACGGGGTTGCGTGGACGTACGCGAAGGCGCTGCGTTACCTGGTCTGGTTTTATGCGCTGCGGGAGGGACCGGTCGGGATTGATGACGTGCTGGATGCGACGGAAGAAAACGTGATTGACGGGGCGTCGAGCCGGTTGGCCACGCGGCTGTCGGTTCCGTGTGATACGTTGATTTGTGAGGCGGCGAACCTGGTGGAGTCGCTGGCGTTGCTGGCCGACGCCGCGGGTGTTCACGTGACGGCGGATACGACCGGGAGCGATTCTGCGATCCAAACGAGCTTGCGGGTGTGGGCGGCGGGCGACGGCGTTCGCAAGCAGTTGCATCTGGCACGCGGCGGGGTGCATGCGGACGGCGTTCCGCGTTACGACGCTTCGGGGCTGAGGGCGGCGGACGTATTGCGTGCCAACGAGGTCGTGGCGGCGGACATTCGCTGGGATTATCAGCGGATCGTCAACGCCCCGATCGTGATCGGTGGAATGAAGGCGTATGAGATGACGGTGCCGCTGGTGCCGGGCTGGTTACCTGCGGAGCACCTGGACAATGTCGCGCTGCAGGACCGGACCGCGGCCAAGGAGCTGGCGTTGACGCCGGAGCAGGTCGACAAGCTCGGTGATCTGGCGGAGCAGTCCGAGTGGTTCCGCAGGTATCATCGGCGGGGGTCAGAGTTCGGGCGGCATCGATACGTGGGACGGTTGTGGGTGTTGAACGAGGACGGGCGGTTCGACGGGGCCACCTACAATCGCAATGCGCCGTTCGATGACTACCGGCCGTTCGAGTTTTCGACCGTTGCGGAGCCTGAGATTGCGCGCCTCGGGTCCTGGTCGCGGCGCAGCCGCTCGCTGCTTGGGACCGTCACGCGATCGGAATCGGGCGGGCGGTACGGCGTGCACGTCGAGGTGAGCTTTGACGGCGGGGTGAACTGGTACGTGCCGTCCGGGGCGATCACTGTTTTGGAAAACCCGGCCGGCATTGTATTCGAGGTGACCAATCCGACGCAGATCACGCCTCCGGGGATCGATTCGGTCGAACAGAATCTGTGGTTTGCCATCGTCGATCAGACGTTTCGCGTGCGGGTCACGGCCGTGATCGAGAGCGACGAGCGCTTGGTGGCGAGGCCCGATGTGAACGACTCGTCGTCGCCGACGCTGTTGACGACGTCGCGCGTGACGGCTCGTCCGAGTGCGTATCGTTTTGTTTCTCGGACGGGGACGACGAACGTGCTGGCCGGCGTCAACGCGGAGGCGGGGGACATCGAGGTGGATGACACGGAAGCGATCGAGCGATTTGCGCGGGCGCTGGCCGAGCGCGGGCAGGATCGGCGGGTGATCGCGTCGCCGGTGGTGCCGCGGCTCGATACGGCGTTCGCGATCGGCGACGAGATCGAGAAGATCCGCGGGCGCGGCGTTTCGTTCTTGACGCGGGAGGACGGTGCGGCGGTGGGGCCGGTGGTGGTCGGCAAGCGCTTTCGCACGGGCGGCGGGCGGTGGGATACGGAACTGCTGCTGGAGCATTCGGATGCTCCGGTCTCGGTGGCGGGAGGGGCGTGATGCGGCGCGTGCGGATCAACGTGGAGCGGTTGAGGCGGTACAACGCCGACACTATCTTCGAGGTTCTTGGAAACCTCGGGATCGGGCCGATCGATTTCGCTCATCCGTTGACGCCGCGCCCGGTGGCGTTGTGGCCCGAGGCGGCGGCGCGCGCGGGCCATCTGCTCGACGGTCATCTGTCGTTGAGGCATTTGGACAGTGTGAACCCCGACGGGCACCTCGAGGGCGGGCATTTGCAGGGCGAGCATCTCTACCCGGCGCTGGTGATGTCCTTTGATACACCGCCTTACGTCTTCGGGCGGTTCGAGCACGCGGTGCGGATGTTGGACGGGGCCGGCAACGTGTCGGAATCGACCGTGGTTGCGGTGACGATCAACGGCGCGCCGTCGGTGCCGGGGTGCGTTGAGCGGGCGGGGTACGATCCGGAGACGGACCGGCTGACGTTCTCGTTCAGCCCGAGCCGGTTCGAGGCCGTGCCCGGGAAGTAGGCAGGATCACACGAGAGGAGCATCATGGCAACGATTTACCCGAATGAAGCGTTTCCTGCGGACCAGGCCGTGCTGTCGCTGGACGGCACACTCGATGCGGAGACCGGGCTGCCGTACGTGGCCAAGGGGGTGGGGCCGAACAGCAGCCCGAGTTACGAGATTCATTACAACCGGCGGCTGTGGCGGCAGAATCGGATTCTCGCGGCGCTGCGGGGCGGGATGGTGGTTGACGAGGGATCGCTCGCGATCGGCGTCTATCCGGTGGACTACACGCTTGGCGGGGTGCGCAAGCGTTTCGACGGAGCGACGGCCCAGGCGGTACCGGACGACTCGACGCGCAAGGTTTATCTCGACGCGAACAATGCGCTGAACATTGCGGAGAGCTTTCCGGCAGACCTGGCGGCTTTTCTGCCGCTGGCCACCGTTGTGACGGTGTCGGGCGGCATGACGATTTCGGACGAACGGCCGGCGACGTTGTTCGAAGTGTCGCCAGTTGGCGCCACGGTGCGGAATCTGCCGTTTGCGCCGAGCGTGTTCCTGGGGGGCGAGCTGTCGGTGAAGGTGTGGGAGATCGAGTGGGTGGCGCCGGTGGCGTTCACGCTGGTGGATGCCACGGGGAGAGTGGCGACGGCGCCGACGGGCACGAGCCTGATCGTCGATGTGCGGGACGCGGGGACCAGCATCTTTGCGAGCGACGCAGACCGGATCAACATCGCTTCGGGGACGAAGCAGGACACGTCCGCGACGGTGGATCACGCGGTGGACGCCGGTGACGTGCTGACGTTCGAAGTGAAGCAGGTCGGCTCGACGCAGGCGGGGCGCGATCTGACGGTCGTGCTGAACGGGCGGGCAGGTATTCAGGTTTAGGAGGGTTGGGTGCGCGTGTGTTCCTACGGATTCAATAGCGGCGTGTTGATCGAGACGCCCGTGCTGTTGTCAACGGGAACGCACGGGCAAGCTCCGCCGCCTGTGGCGGCTCCGCTTGCCCATGGCACCCGCGCGAGCAAGTGGATTCATCCGGAGAGTCGGGTGTCCGCGTTACCCACGAGGGGTGACGCTACATTGGGAAAGCGCAGTTTCGGAGGTTTGTGATGCGATTGAAGCCGTTGAAACCGTGGCCGGTCGCGGCGCCGGCGCTGGAACACAAGGGCGGGCGATGGTATCTCGGCCCGCTGCACGTGATGAACGCGTCGAGTTATATCGTACAGCAGAACGTCCTTGCAGCGCAGCCGTTCTTTGCTCCCCGGCGACGCGCGTACGACCGCATCGCGATCAACGTGACCGGGCCCGAGGCTGGCAAGTCGGTTCGGCTGGGTATCTACCGACACGATCGCGAGGCCGTTGCGCCCGGCGGGTTGTTTCTTGACACCGGCACGGTGTCGCTGGGCGTGGAGGGCAAGCGGGAGTTGGTGCTTTCGAGCACCTTGACGCCGGGTTGGTGGTGGTTGGCGCTGCTGTCCGATGCGACGGGCACCGGGCGGGTGGCGGCCTCCGGGACGGTGGGCGGCGATCCGATGCTGGGCTACGACGACGCGGACAACACGTCGTTTCACCGTTTCGTTTCCCGGGGGTGCTCGTTCGGTCCGCTGCCGGACCCGTTCGGGGTGGTGACGGATTACGACGCGGGTGGCGTGACGCCGCGGGTCTGGCTGCGCGCTGAGTAAAGCGACGTGAGGAGGTGCGAGGATGATCGCGAGCGAACGGGTTCTGATGGGGACGACGACGCGGCTTGCGGCTACTTTTGTCGACGCGGAGGGCGAGGGCGTCACGGGCCTGGTGCCTACCATTCGCATTCGTGATCGGCAGACCGATCTTTATCTGCAGGACGATGGAAGTTGGGTTACGCCCGCCCCGGTCGGGGAGGAGTATGTGATGATCGAGACGGATCCGGTCGGCCTGCCAGGGGCTTACCATTTTGATTTTCCGCTGCTGGCGGGGCCGACTGCGTACGACGTTCGTGCGGACGGCGGCGCGGACGAGGTCGATCGTTACCAGGAAGGTGAGATCATCGCGGTCGAGTCGGATGAATCGGAGCTGCATGTTGCGTTCGCCATGCTGGCCAACAAGCGGGTGCATACGATTTCGACCGGCGTGGACGTGGTGATGGAGAATGACGGAGCGACACCGTTGCGGACGATGACGCCGACGGACGGTGGTGACGACACGATCGCAGTGGAGCCGAGTTAGATTGGTGGACCACCTTGCGAAATGGTCATCACATGTCACGACATCGGCAGGTCGGGAAGGCACTGGTGGGTCCCTCCGTCCCCCACCGTTCGCTTCGCGAAGGATGGGGAACCCGGCACCCGCACCCGGGCGGCGGTACTTGTGACCAGGTGACACACTCATGGCATCGGGACTGTTTGAGAAGTGGTTGGGGCATTACGATTCGATTCATCGCGGGTATACGCCTCGGGGGATTGCCAACGGCGTGACGGCGACGAACGGGTGGTGCTTTCCGCGCGTGAACGGGGGCTACAATCTCTATCGCGGCTGCCGCGGGGTCGAGTCGATTGACTTCGCGCTTCCGGTGGGGGCGGCCGGTCCGTTGGCGAGTTCGATTGCGAACTTCAGGTGGCGCCCACACGCTGCTTTGGCGCGTTACGCGTACGTGGTCAAGGCGATCGGCGGCGGAGGAGTCGAGAGCGAGGCGACGTATCCGGCACGGGTGGCGGAATTCGATGCCGCGCGGGCGTTGCTGGGACCGCGGCCGAACGGGCTGTCTGAGCTGACGGTGCGTTCGGGAGCCGGGGGGCGATTTGAGCTGCGATGGGTGTACCCGGCTCGGCATCAGGAAGCGGCGCCGGCGGGGTTTGGCGTTTATCACGATTCGGGACTTGGTGCAGTTGACTATGGGACAGTAGTGGGGACGGTCCCGTACCGCCGCGGGCGCATTCATTACGGGTACATCTCGGCGCCCTTTGCGCACGGTGCGCGGCGGGTCTGGGGAGTGCGGGCCGTGACGGCCGAAGGCGTGGACGGCGGCAGTGTGTTGACTGCAGCGGCAGTGGCGGATTCCGAGGCGCCGCCGGCGCACCCGGTGGTCACGGCGACACTGCTGGACGAGTTGGAGGGCTGAGATGATGAATGTGCGTTCGTTGCCGCGATTGCATCGTGACCAGGCGGCGTTGCTGGCGGAGTATCGATCCGGCGCGGCGCCGGAGGAGCCGGCGCGCACGGCCGAGTCGGTCGCGCCGGTGACGACGTTCGGCCGGGTGACGGCCCTGGTGTACTATGATTCAGTGCACGGCCCGCACGTGCTGGTCAAGCCGTACGTCTACGCCGGGACGCCTGCCTATCCGACGGCGGCGGGCCTTCCGGACCAGGTCGCGCGACCGACGCCGAATCGAACGGTGTTCAGCTACGCAGTGGACGACTACGTCGAGATTCGAACGGTGCGTGGGGCACGTCTGGCGGTCAAGTTTGCGTAGGGGACTGGCGGAGAGCGGCGGGGCGTGTCTTTCGTCGGGGCTATTCGCCGGGCGGTTTGAGGAGATGCCGGCGCAGGCGGCGCATGGTCTCGTTGGCGTCGCCGACGATGATGGGGTCGTAGGATCGCTGAATGACCTGAATGCCGATCTCGTGGACGCTGCCGACGACGTGGCGACACGATGCGACCAGGCCGGCGGTGTACTTCTGCTCTCCGTCGTGGTCGAAGACGAGTTCGACAAGCTCGCCCCGTGCGACGGGAAGGCCGACCAGCGCACAGATACCGCCCGCGGAGATGTCGCAGGTGGCGGCGTCGAACGATCGAGGATTGTGGCCGCCTTGACAGAACAGGCGAAGGGTGCACGGTTGAATGGCGCGGTCACGCGGCTCCTTGCGGGCGTTGGTGAAGATCGGCTCGGACTCGACGCTGGTGAGTCGTCGCGCGATGAGTAACAGGTCGCTCATGGTCGGGTCGTCGGCTTCGTGCTCGGACTCGACGTCGACCACCGGCGTTTCGGCGTCCGGTTCGGCGTCGCTGGGGTCCCCGAGCAGGCGCAGACAGCAGCGGTTCTTTCCGCGTTGCTTGGCCTCATACATCAGGTCGTCGGCGAGGCTGAAGAGGTCCTCGGCCGAACGGACGGGCACCTCGTGGGCCCAGAACCCGCCGATGCTGCAGGTGATCATGCCCCATCGGGGTTTATCGGATGCGGCCTCTCGGACCTGGGAGACACAATTCTCGGCGAGTCGGCGGAAGTCTTCCGCGGCGAGTCCCTCGACGACGGCGACGAACTCCTCTCCTCCGAAACGGCCGACTTTCCCGGCATCTCCCACCTGATGTTGAAGCGTGGCGGCGACGGTCTTGAGCACGTCGTCTCCGGCGGCGTGGCCGAAGGTATCGTTCAGGTGTTTGAAGTTGTCCAGGTCGATGAAGAGCACGCCGAGCGACTGGGGGTTGGAGAGGTTGCGTGCGATTGCGTTGCGTGCGATTTCGACGAGGGCGCCGCGATTGGCAAGGTTGGTCAGCGGGTCGTTGGCGGCGCGCTCGCGGTAATCGCGCAGGGCGCTGGAGACGAGAACGTGCTTTCGAAAGATAGTGCTACGCTTTGACTCGGCGTCGATCGTATTGCGGTCGGAGTCTTCGGTGGCGGCGGCCAGGTGGCGGTTGGCTTCGGCAAGCAGTTCGGCGATGTTCAGGTTTTCTCCGACGAGGTCCTGATACAGCGCTGAATCCTGGTTGAATTCGCCGACGGCGAGCTCCTGCGCGTGCAGCCAGTCTTCATCGTCGAGGCCTAGAACGTTTTCGCGAAAACCCTGAAGGGCCGGTTCGCTCGCATCGATTCTGCTCTTCTTGTCAAAAGCGAGTCCGCCGGCGAAGAAGGCGACGGCGCAAAGTCGGTCGGTGTCGCAGGCGTTGTAGTCGATGACCGGCTCGTGGTGATGCTGCGCCAGGGGCGTGGCGATGAGGGCGGGCAGGTTCCATTCTGCGGCCAGCGCGGCTGCCGCGTCGACGTGCGTATATCTGAAGGACGACCGTTCCGCCGTGAAGAGCGCCGTGGGGGAGAGTCTTCTGTTTCGTGCGAGCGCGGCGTACTTGTCGCCAAGCAACTGAACGAGCACAGGAATGCCGCAGTCCAGCAGCAGGCCGATCAGGTAAGCCTCCTCGGATCGCTCCTTAATCGAGTGGTCCGCAACGGCGCGGGCGAGGCACGCTCGTAGCAACGAGTGTTGCCAGAACGCTTTCAGGTCGTAGCGTGCCCCGCCGAGGCGGTTGAGGTGTGCGACCAACTGAAAAGCCAGCGCGGTGGTCTTCAGGCGGCGCAGGCCGAGAACCGTTACGGCTCTTTCGATCGTGCTGACGGGTACGCGCTGGGCGAAGTAGGCGGAATTCGCCCTGGCCAGCAGTCGTGCGGAAAGGCCCGGGTCGGTCCGGATCGCGGCCGCGAAATGCTGCGGGGTGGACCTCGGATCGTTCACGAGTTCAAGTATTTTTGCGGCCAGTGTCGGGCTGGTCGGCAGCTTGGCCCGTGCGAAGAGTAACTGGAGCTCCTCGCGCAGAGACTTATTGCTCTGTTCAGTGACTGACACCGGTTTCTCGGCTCCCTCCAGTGCACGGACGTCACCGGTCCCGTCGGGCCGGGAACCGCCGGTGGTCCGTCGGCGCCTCGCCGAGTCCCGAGGGACGACGGCGACTCTTGTCAGACGCCACTATGAGCGATCGGTCAGCCTTGGCGTTGTGTTGAAGAACCTCTGTACACGGGGCGGGATAAAGATAGCGTAAAGGAGGCTTGATGCGTTATGGGGACGCTTCGGGGTGGTCCGCACGCGGTCGGAGGTAGCGGAAGGCATGCCCGCGCAAGCGTGGGCATGGCACCCAGCGCAAAAAGCATGCCCACGCGAGCGTGGGCATGGCATGCCAGGTGAGACACGATGAGGCGTTGGTTCTTGAGCCGCCGTCGCCGTTACTATCGATGGCTGACACGCACCGATCGACGTAGCGGATGGTGTGGCCGGTCGTTATAACCGTGGCGACGGTGATACCTCGGGGCGTCGTCATCGTGGTAAGAGAAGCCCAGGCTGAACCCGGGGCGGCCGTGTCCGACTCGGACGACCTCACGGCTGACGCGTTCCACCGGCACGCGAACGGTTACGGTCTTGAAGTACCCTTCGCTGACGAGCACGCGCTCGGTCCGATATTCGACGCGTGCTTCCTGCACGACGGCGCGGACAATCTGTCGGCTGATGAGGCGGCCAAAGTGGTCGTAGGTCGGCACGACGCGTTCCTCGATCACCGCAGGCACTTCGATGCGCACCGTGCGTTCTTCGTAGATCGGCTCGACCCAGATTCGGCGCGTGACCAGGCGGTAGGGCGGTCCGGACCTGACGATTCGGACCTTCCTTTCGGGCAGCGGTCGCGAGTGGGCTGTTCCGATGCCGATGTGGAAGCCCCAGTCATCGGCGCTGGCGTTGGGTGCGCCGGCCAGCGCGATCAGGCCGAGTGCTGCACCGGCGGCGAACAGTGACTTCTTTGCGTTGGTTGCGTTTCGGCGTTTCATGGTCAGGTCCTCCGTGGCAATGGGGTCCGTACGCTCTATTGTTTGATCCATCGTTGTATTTGACAAGTGTAAACTATATCGGTTAGAAAAAACTTTCTCGCGGCTAGTATTTCCGTAAACCTCTGTTGAATAGCAGGTTATGGGCGTCCGTTGCCGAGCGGGCAGCTTGGGTGCGAGAATTCTTGGGCGTTGGCGGGGCGGGCAGGGGTTGATTTGGGGCTCCGGCGTTCTCGAAGAGCCCGAGGGCGGGGTGTTCGTCGGTGGCGTTCCGGCGGCGTTGGACCGGTCGCAGTCGTTATGAGCTCAGGTTGAGAGGGTCTTGTGTTTTGGGCCCGTTCGCCGGCGCTCCCGGCTCTGATTCCGGGTGTTGCCGCGGGTTGAATCATCGGCGGCCGGGGCGCGCTTTACAATACGTTGACAACGACCGTTGCGGTGGCGTCTCCAAAGGTGGCCTGGACGGTGGCCTGGCCCTGGCCGATGCATTGCGGCCGGCCCTGGATGATGATCACGGCATTGCTGTTGGAACTTTGGTACTGTGTTCCGCCGTTGGCGGTGACGTCGGCTGTGCGGCCGTCACCGAAATCAGCGGTAACCGTGAAGACGGGCGGTTCGGCCGGGCTGCACTCGACGACAGCGGGGCTGATCTCCAGATCGACGACTTCGTCGGGATTGGCGGATACGGGCAGGACGTTCACGTCCAATTCGCCCGTGACGCCGGAGACGTCGGCGGTGATGGTGGCGGTTCCCTCGTTGATGCATTGGATGAACCCTTGAGAGCCGATTGCGACGGAGCGGTTGCTGGAGGAGTAGACGGCGGAGAGACTCACATCGGTCGTCGTTTCGTCCTCCCAGAGGGCTACCACGGGCATCTGCACGAACTGCCCCACTTCGCATTCCAACGTGGCGAACTGGAACGCGACGTCCACCGGGGGAGCCGGTTCGACCGTAACCTGAACGGTGTCGGAGACGCCGAAGTGCTCGGCCGTGATGACGGTGGTTCCGGTGCTGATGCACACGACGACGCCGTCGACGGTCGCAAGGGCGATCTCGCTGTTGTCAGTGCTGTAGGCGGCCTGATCCGTTACGTCTTCGCCGCCGCCGGCGGGAAAGACGGCGAAGACTTCGAGTTGCGTGTCGTTGGAGTTGGGCGCGCATGACACCGAGGTCGGCGTGATCACCACTTCGGAGGGGATGGTGCCGGGTGCGACGACATTGACGGTGGCCGTGGTGTCGAATTCGCCGTCGGTGATCGCGAGGGTGGCCGTGCCCTCCGCGACGCCGGTTACGATGCCGTCAGACACGGTGGCCACGCTTTCGTCGCTGGATGCGATGGTCAGTCCATCGGTGACGGGCGTGGGGGCCTCGATCTGGAATATGGCCAGGACATTGACCGGCGCCGCGTCGCCGACTTCGACGTAGATTTCCGAGGGCGACGCGGCGATGCCGATCTGGGTGCCGCAGCCTGCGCAGAGCACCATGCCGGCGACGGAGAAGACAACGGCGGCTGAGATTTTCGCAGCGCATCGCGCCGGGCCAAGCGTCCCCTCCAGGTGTTTTCTCAAGAGCAAGGCGTACGTAGCTGTTTCCATTGGATTTAGTCCTTGCATTGAAGACTGGCGCGCACCTCAATTAACGCGGCCGGGCCGTAGCGCTGCATCTCTTCCCGTGGATTATACGCGATATTCATGGCGCAGCTGCCCCCGCCTTGCCTCACTTCGGAGAGATCGTCATGCTGACCGGACGCACTCGCTGCGCCGGTCCGGATCCGTTTCGAATCCCCCCTGACGATGTTCCGGGTCGCGGTTCGGGACGGAGGACGCGACTGGGAGGAGTGAGCAGCGGGGTTATAATCCGGGTTTGAGTTGTTCGCCTCCATGTTTACGACGTGGTCTACGTGAAACGGATGTTGACCGACGAGGATCTGCTGCTTGCATCTGGTGGGGGCGATCGTGAGGCGTTCGGCGTTTTGGTTGGACGGCACCATCGGGCGATTATCCATTTCGTTCATCGATTTCTGGCGACCGCGGATCGGGCCACGGCGGAAGATCTCGCCCAGCAGGTGTTCCTGAATGCCTGGACCTACGCAGCGACGTTTCAGCCACGGGCGCAGGTGCGGACGTGGCTCTTTCGCATCGCGACGAGCACGTGCCTGAATTTCCGCCGCTACGAGCGCGCTCGTGGCCCGGCGCTGCCGTTGGACCGGGATCAGCAGCGGGCGCTCAGGGGTCGAAGTTATGATGCCCCGGAACCGGGGGAAGAGGGGGAGAGAGCGCGGCGGGTTCGGGCCGCGATTGCCGATCTGCCGCCGAAGCAGCGGGCGGCGGTCGTCTTGCGGTATTTTCACGACTTTTCCTACGACCAGATCGCCGAGGTGATGGCCACGTCGAGGTCGGCGGTTGATTCCATGTTGCATCGGGCGCGGCGTGCGCTCCACGGCCGGCTTCGTTCGTAGAAAAAACTCGAGATTGCGCGAGGGATCGGGGGTGGGGGCGTGCTTAAGCATACAGGAGGACATGTGATGCGGTGTTCGAAAGCCCAGCGATGGGTTTCGCGGAGGCTCGACGGCGAGTTGAGCCTGATGCGCGAGGTCCGTCTGGTGCAACATCTGTCCCGGTGCGAGACCTGTCGCGCTTATGCGGCGGAGTTGGAGGATTTAGGCCTCGATCTGCTCAATGCTGCGGAGCCGGCGCCGGATTTCACGATGCGGGTTGTGGGGCGTCTGCGGGAAACGCCGGTGTGGCGGTCGTCGGTTCTTCGACGTCCGGCGGTTTTCCGGCCGATCGCGGCCGGGATGGGTGTTGCGGCGGCGTTGGGCGGGTTTTTTGTCGGGTCACTGCTTTGGCCTGACCGCGAGAGCGTTACCGTCGTACAGAACGGCGCGGTCGAGCTGGTGGCGGTCAAGGCATTCGATCCTCTCGCTGAGGATCCGGCCGAGGCCGTTTCGCTCACCGTGCGCCCCGATGGCGAGGAGTGAGTCATGGCACGTTTCATGATGAACGGCAGGGGCAAGACACTGCTCCTGATCATCTCGCTGGCCTTCAATCTGGGGGCGTGTCTGGCCGTCGCGGTGCAGGTGCGCGGCGACAGAGGTGCGGATCGTCGTGATGACGATCGCAAGCGACATCGCAAACATCTGTCCGACGAACTCGACCTCTCGCCGGAGCAGCAGGAAATTGTGGCGGCGTCGCGGGAGCGGCTCTTCGAGGAGCTTCGCGGCATGAAGGGGAAGTTGCATGAGGAGAGTGACGCCCTGGCGGAGTTGCTGACTGCGGACGAGGTCGATTCCGAAGCGATCTCCGAGCAGGTTGCGCGTGTGGCGGCTGTTCGCAACGAAATGCAGGAACGGCTGGTGGAGCACCTTTTGACCGTTCGCAAGGTTCTGGGGCCGGACCAGCGGGAGTCGTTCAGGGAGTTCACCGGCAAGGTATTGTCGCCGCCCTGGCGCGGGCGGCACCACAAGGACAAGTCGGCCGAGCGTGAGCCGCCGGAGCAGGGATGACGGAGTGTCGGCGCAAGCAACGCCGGCGGGGCTTCGCATCGACGGAAGTGACGTCCCGGAGAATCTGAGTCAATGTTGCGCGGGTGGGTCTTCGCTTTATGCGTAGTGGGCGTTTTATTCGGCGTCGGGTGCCGCACACCGATGGATCATCGTCATGAGGCCGACGGCGTAGCGTATGACATCATCGCTGACACGCAGGCCGAGGCGTTGGGTCGCACGGAGCCGTTCACGATTGAGTCGCCGGCCGACACGCTTCGGAGGCGCCTGCTGCTCGATCAGCATCTACCGCATGCGGCGGCGGCCTCGCTCGGCTCCGCCGACGTCGATCGAATCGAGCAGTGGCCCGACGATGCGTATCTGGACGAGAAGGCGTCGGGCGACGAGTTTACAAGTGGTTTTCCGACCGGCGAGCGTCTCAAGCTGACGCTGGTGGACGCGCTTCAGATCGCGGCTCATGAGAATCGGGAATACCAGACTCGGAAAGAACTGGTGTTTGAGGCGGCGCTGCGGCTTGACCTGGAGCGCGACGCCTTTCGCCGCACGTGGACGGGGATCTTGTCGGGGCTCTCGGAGTCGGATCTGGGGCAGGAGTTCGTCGTCGACAGCCAGGGCAACACGGAGACGCAGACCGTGTCGGGCATCGAGTACGGCGGTTCGCTCGGGCTGGCCCGGCGGTTCAAGAACGGAATCACGTTCAGCGGCCTGATCGGTCTCGATTTGGTGTCGCTGTTGACACAGGACCGTCTGTTCACGCGCGGCGTTTTTGCGGATGCTTCGATATCCATTCCGTTGATGCGCGGTGCGGGCGAGTTCGTGGTGACCGAGCCGCTGACACAGGCGGAGCGCAACGTCGTCTATGCGATCTACGACTTCGAGCGGTTCAAGCGCGAGTTCGCCGTGCAGATCGCGGACGCCTATCTCGGTGTGCTTCGGCAGCAGGACCAGGTGCGGAACGAGGAGGAGAACTATCGCGGGCTGATCACGTCGACGCGCAGGGCGCGTCGACTGGCTGATGCGGGTCGGCTTCCGGAGATTCAGGTTGACCAGTCGTACCAGGACGAGCTGCGGGCGCGGAATCGTTGGGTGGCGGCGGTGGAGGCATACGATCGCCGTATGGACGCGTTCAAGCTGACGCTGGGGTTGCCGGTGGACGCGGACATCGAACTGGACCGTGCGGAGCTCGATGCGCTCGCGGTGCGGGCGGCGCGGATTATTCCCGAGGAGCAGATGCGAGACACTGAGGGCTTGGCTGCGGCGGCGGACGACCCGATCGAGCTGCTGCCGCCCGGCGAAGGTACTGCGGGGCCGTATGAATATGACGAGTTGGAAGCGACCCTTGTGGCTCTGGAACATCGGCTGGATTTACGGGTGGCGCTGGGGCGCGTCCACGATGCGCAGCGTCAGGTGGCGGTGGCAGCAGACCAGTTGCGGGCCGACGTCACGCTGCTGGGGAGCGGATCGATCGGGGCGCGGCGGACCGTCTCCACCGTGGGACTCGATGACGCGGATCTTCGAGTGGACGAGGGACTTTACTCGGCTCTGCTGACGGTGGATTTGCCGCTGGAGCGTACGGCGGAGCGCAATCTGTATCGGGAAAGCCTCATTGCGTTTGAGCAGGCGGTCCGAAACCTGCAGGAAGTCGAGGATGAGATCAAGCTCGCGGTTCAGAATCGACTGAGTGAGCTGCTCGAGTTTCGTGAGACGATTCAGATTCAGGCGCTGGCCGTGGCCGTGGCCCGGCGGCGTGTGGAAAGCACCAACCTGTTTCTCGAAGCCGGCCGGGCGGAGGTCCGTGACCTGCTCGAATCGCAGGAGGCATTGGTTTCGGCTCAGAATACATTAACGGCCGCGCTGGTGAACTATCGCATCGGGGAGCTCGCGCTGCAGCGTGATCTGGGGGTGCTGGCCGTGAACGACGAAGGACTGTGGCAGGAGTACGACCCTTCAGAGGAGGGCAGTTGAATATGGCCAATAACAAGGCCGGGCAGTCGAAGTTTCGCCGGATTCTCCCGTTTGGCATCGCGGCCGTGATTGTGGTGGCCATCGCCAGTGCGATCGTGCTGGCGCGATCAACCGGCCTGACCGCGTCAACGACCCTGGTGCCGACGTTTTCGGTGCGGCAGGGGCCGCTGACGATCAGCGTGGCTGAGTCCGGGACCATCAAGTCGCAGGAGCAGGTGATCATCAAGAGTCAGGTGGAGGGTCAGACGACGATCATCTATCTGATCCCGGAGGGCACGCGCGTGAGCGAGGGCGAGCTGCTGGTCGAGCTCGATGCGAGTCAGCTCGAGGACAACCGTGTGGACCAGCAGATTCGCGTACAGAACGCCGAGGCCGAGTTCATCCGGGCGCGGGAGAATCTCGCCGTTGTGCAGAACCAGGCCGAGAGCGACATCTCGAAAGCAGAACTGGACTACCAGTTTGCGCAGGAGGACGTGGCGAAGTATCTGGAGGGCGAGTATCCGCAGCAACTGCGCGAGGCGGAGTCGAAAATCACGATTGCCCATGAGGAGAAGGAGCGCGCGTCGGAGAAGCTGAAATGGTCGGAGCGGCTTTTTAAGGAAAAGTACATTTCGCAAACCGAGCTGGACGCCGACCGACTGACGTACAAGCGGGCGCAGCTTGACCATCAACTTGCTGTTGCCGCAAAGGATCTGCTCGAGGACTACACGCACAAGCGGCAGCTTGCCCAACTGAACAGCGACGTCGAACAGACCAGGATGGCGCTGGAGAGGGCGCGTCTGGCGGCCAACGCCGACATCGTGCAGGCGCAGGCGGATCTCAAGGCGAAGGAAGCCGAGTTCGAACAGCAGCAGGGCAAGTTGGCCAAGATCGAAGAGCAACTCGAAAAGACAAAGATCTACGCCCCACGAGACGGCCTGGTGGTTTACGCCACGTCAACCGAGTTCCGCCGGCGCGGCAGTAGCGAGCCTCTGGAGGAGGGCCAGGCGGTCCGCGAGCGGCAGGAACTGATCTACCTGCCGTCGGCCGACACGATGATGGCCGAGCTGATGATTCACGAGTCCAGCCTGGAGAAGGTTCGCGTCGGGCAGCGGGTGCGCGTGACGATTGACGCCATGCCGGGGCGAGCGTTTCGCGGACACGTGGCGTCGATCGCTCCATTGCCGGACGCCCGCAGCATGTGGTTGAACCCCGACCGAAAGGTTTACCCGACAAGAGTCAACCTGGAAGGAAGTAATCCCGAGCTTCGCACCGGGATGAGCTGCCGGGCCGAGATCATGATCGAGAAGCTCAGCGATGCGACGTACGTTCCGATCCAGGCGGTGGTCCGTCACGGGGGGCAACCGAGGGTATACGTGCGCGCAGGCGATGCGTTTGAGCCACGACTGGTCGAGATCGGGTTGGACAACAACAGCATGGTGCACATTGCGTCGGGTCTCGAAGCCGGGGAGGTGGTCAGTCTCAAGCCGCCTCTTGATACCGGGACGGGGCCGGCACAGATGCCTGCTGAGGCGGAGATTGCACAGGCCGGCGAGGAAAACGCTCCGGCTGGCTCGCAACCTGCTGCCGCAACAGAGACGCCTGGGGAAGGCACTCCCCGGGTGAGCGAGAGGGGCCGTGGGCGACCTCCGGCCGGTGAGGTTTCGCAGGACGATCGGGAGGCGCGGCGCCAGCAGTTCATGAATATGTCGCCGGAAGAGCGCCGAGCGGCGATGGAGGAACGGCTCAGGGAGATGACTCCCGAGCAGCGGGAACAGTTCATGGAACGTATGCGGCAGTGGCGTGGCCGCGGCGGGGGCGCAAGTGGCGACTCGGGCGGCGGTGGACGCGCTGATCGAGGCGGAGAGCGTCCATGACGGCCGCCGCGCCGAGGATCTCGATAACGCCGACGGCCGCGTCCAACGGGGTGCTGGTCGAGCTGTCTGACGTGACCAAGGTCTACCAGCTTGGGGCGACGGAGGTTCGTGCGCTGGCCGGCGTAACGGCCTCGTTTCACGCGGGCAGCTTCTGGGCGATCATGGGTCCGAGCGGTTCGGGCAAGAGCACGATGTTGAATCTGCTCGGCTGCCTGGACCGGCCGACTTCGGGCCGTTATCTGCTTGAAGGCCGAGACGTGGCCGATCTCGACGACAACGCCCTGAGCGAGATCCGCCTGCGGCGCCTGGGATTCATCTTTCAGAGTTTCAACCTGATTCCGCAGCTCACGGTCCGCGAGAACATCGAGCTCCCGCTTTACTATCTTGACTGGGATCCGGAGGAGAGCGCCGCCCGCGCCGAGGAGATGGCCGGCCGGGTCGGACTCGCGGGGCGGATCGGGCATCGTCCGGCCGAGCTGTCGGGCGGGGAGCAGCAGCGCGTCGCCATCGCCCGAGCGCTGTCGACGGACCCGGCGATGCTCCTGGCCGACGAGCCGACCGGCAACCTGGACTCTGCGACGAGCGAGGCGATCATGAACATCCTGGTCGATCTTAACGGCCAGGGGAAGACAATCATCATGGTCACGCACGAGCCCGACCTTGCGGAGTATGCGACCTCGCGGATGCACATGCGCGACGGATTGATCGACCGGATCGAGGGGAAGATGGCGTGAAGGTGATCAAGCTCTATCGCAACGTTCGCCTGGGCATCAAGACGCTGATGCTGCACAAGCTGCGGTCGTTGCTGACGATGCTGGGGGTCGTCTTCGGCGTGGCGAGCGTCGTGGCGATGCTTGCGGTGGGGGAAGGGGCGAGTCGCGATGCTTTGGAACAGCTTCGCAAGCTCGGTTCGACGAACATCATTATCACTTCGATCAAGCCGGCGGAGGATGAGCAGGAGACGACGCGCTCGCCGTTCAGCATCAGCACGTACGGACTGCTTTACAAGGATGAGCGCCGGGCCGGCGAGACGTTTGAGACGGTGCGGCGCACCGTGCCGGCGAAGATCGTGCGTAAGGAGGGCCGGCTTCGGGCGCGTACGCTCGACATGCGTATTGTCGGGACGACGGCCGGGTGGTTCGATCTGGTGCAGCGCGATGTGATTGCGGGGCGTACACTTAATCCACGCGACGGCGAGCGGCATGCCGGCGTCGTCGTGCTTACCGAGTATGGAGCGAGACGGCTGCTGGCGACCGAGCGATCGATCGGGCAATCTCTGCGGATTGGCGGCGATTACTACGAGGTTGTCGGGATCGTTCAGAGTGAAGGCGGCCAGGGTGGAGCGATTCAGACGCCGGACCAGGAGATCGATGCGTACATTCCGATCGAGGTGGCCCGGGAGCGTTACGGCGATTTTTCGATGATTCTAACGGCGGGGTCGATGCTGCGCGAGTCGGTCGAACTGCATCAGCTCATCGTCGAGGTGGATGCGCCTGAGAACGTGGAGGCGACCGCAGCGGGGTTGGAACGGATGCTTGCGAAGTTCCACCCGAAAACGGATTATCGGATCAGCGTGCCTTTGACGCTGCTGAGGGCGGCGGAGGACACCAAGCGGAGGTTCAATATCGTGCTCGGCTCGATCGCCGGGATCAGTCTGCTGGTGGGCGGTATCGGGATCATGAACATCATGCTGGCCTCGGTGACCGAGCGGACGCGCGAGATCGGCATTCGCCGGGCCATTGGCGCGAAGCGGGCTCAGATCATCGGGCAGTTCCTGATTGAGACGGTCGTGTTATCAAGCGCTGGTGGGCTGCTCGGGGTCGCGACGGGCCTGGCGATTCCGTGGGTGATTTCGCAGATGGCGGGCATGCCGACGATCGTGACCGGTTACAGCCTTATTCTGGCGGTGGGAATCAGCGTGACCGTGGGGCTGGTCTTCGGGTTGTATCCGGCGCGGCACGCGGCCAACCTCGATCCGATCGAGGCGCTGCGACACGAGTAATGGAAACCTGAATCGCCCGTTGAGGGGCGAGCCTGAAACCCTGCAAAGTGGAGGAAAGATGGGATTGAAACTGTTCACGATTGCGTGCGTTGGCGTCATGGCGGCGAGTGTGGCGGCGGACAAGCCGTCGGAATCATGGGCACGATACTGGCCGCAATGGCGCGGGCCGCTGATGACCGGCGTTGCCCCGCATGGCGACCCGCCGACCAAGTGGAGCGAATCCGAGAACATCCGCTGGAAAGTCGAGATTCCCGGCTTCGGGCACGCGACGCCGATCGTCTGGGAGAACCGCATTTACGTGCAGACGGCCGTGAAGACCGATCGGCTGGCGAAGCCGGATAAAGGGGCGGAGCAGCCTGGGACGGCGGAGCGCCGTGGCCGCAGGGGTCGGCGGGGCCCGATGGGCGGGGACACGCCTGCGCACCTTCACGAGTTCAAGATGATGGCCATCGATCGGGCTACGGGCGAAACGGTCTGGGAGCGGACTCTTTCTGAGGCGTTGCCGCACGAGGGGGGGCACCAGGACGCCAGCTTCGCGTCGAATTCGCCCATTACCGACGGGGAGCACATCATCGCTTATTTCGGATCGAGGGGTGTGTACTGTCTCGATATGAAGGGGCGGCCCGTATGGGAGAGGGACCTCGGCGAGATGCGCACGCGGCGGGGCTTCGGTGAAGGGAGTTCGCCCGCGCTTTACGGCGATACGGTGGTGATCAACTGGGATCACGAGGGACAGTCCTTTGTTGTCGCTCTGGACAAGATGACGGGGGAGACGAAATGGAAGCGTGATCGTGACGAACCGACGTCATGGGCGACGCCGATGGTGGTGAACGTCGACGGACGCCCGCAGGTCGTCACCAGCGCGACGAACCGGATTCGCAGCTACGATCTGTCAACCGGCGAGTTGCGTTGGCAGTGCGGCGGTATGACGCTGAACACGATTCCATCTCCGTTGGAGTGGAACGGGCTACTGTACTTTGCAAGCGGCTTTCGCGGGAACGCCTTGATGGCGGTGCGGTATGCCGAGGCGTCCGGCGACATCACGGGCACCGACGCGGTGGCGTGGACATATGAGGAGAAGAACACGCCGTACGTCCCGTCGCCGGCGATTCATGACGGGCTGCTCTATTTCCTGGACGGCAACCGCGCGATGCTGTCGTGCGTCGATGCGAAGACCGGGCAGCCGCGGTACACCAACCAGAGGCTCGAGGGCATGCAGGGCGTATATGCGTCGCCGGTTGCGGCCGGTGATCGGGTGTATCTGGCCGGCCGGGGTGGCAAGACGGCCGTGATCCGGAGCGGGCCGGAGTTCGGGTTGTTTGCCATGAACATCCTGGACGACGGGTTTGCGGCGTCGCCGGTGATTGTCGATGACGAGTTGTTGCTGCGCGGGCACCGGCATTTGTATTGCATCGCGCGGGATTAGAGCGGCTTCGTTGGGGATGAATGATGCGGGTAGAGCCCGGCGATTCAACGCTGGGAGATGAGGGCTCGATGAGTGGTGGATTTGCGGAGGGGCAATTGGAAGAGACTGCTGATTCAGCCGTCCCTCCGGGACTTGATTTGTCGAGGGGCGACAGAGTCCCAGCGATCAATCGCTGGGCTATTCTCAATTGCCCCTCCGGGGCAATTCTCAACGAGCGAAATCGACGCAATGAAGAGGGGCCGGCCTATTTACCGACTGTTCGCATGCTCGACACGGGTGAGGCGCGAACGGCACCCGTGCGTTGTTGTCAGAAGAGGTTTTCAGGCTTACCAGAATAGGATGTGCACACCATGAACTCACGAAGAACATGCCTGGTTTCAATTGCAGTTGTATCCGCTCTGCTTGTGTGGGCCGCACCGCTGTCGGGCCGCGATCTGCCGCATGACTCGCGGATCGTCACCGGCAAGCTGGATAACGGCGTCACGTGGCAGTACCGGCAGCACGACAATCCTCCGGGCCGGATGTCCATGATGATTCACGTGGACGCCGGCTCGCTCAACGAGACGGACGCGCAGCGCGGGCTTGCGCACTTTATGGAGCACATGGTCTTCAATGGCACTGAGAACTTCCCGCCGGGCGAGCTGATCCCTTATTTCGAGAGCGTCGGGATGGAGTTCGGGGCCGATCTGAACGCGTTCACCAGCTTCGATCAGACCGCGTACATGCTCTTTCTGCCCGACACCGATACCGAGCGCGTGGACAAGGCGCTGATGGTATTGAGCGACTACGCTTTCCGCGCACTTCTGCTGGACGAGGAGCTGGACAAGGAGCGCGGCGTGATCCTGGCCGAAGCCCGCACGGGCAAGAGCGCCGAGCAGCGCATGCGCGACGAGCTCTGGCCGGAGCTGTTCGAAGGCTCGCGCTTCGCCGAGCGGCTGCCCATCGGCAAAGAAGAGATTATCGCGAACGCTCCTCGGGGCGAATTCGTCGATTTCTATCGCACCTGGTACCGGCCGGAGAATGTGACGGTCCTGCTGGTCGGCGATGCCGAGCCCGACCGGTTCGTTCCGCTGATCAAGAAGTGGTTTGGCCAGTACAAGGCCGAAGTGCCGGCGCGCAAGCCACTCGGCGCCCGGTTCAAGCCGTTTACCGAAAGGCGTGCCCTGATCGTCACCGACCCGGAGATGTCGCGCTGCGACGTGGAGATGACCAATATCGGCACCGGGCGTCCGCCGACCACGACGGTCGAACAGTGGCGTACCGATTTGGTCGAGGAGATCGGAACGTGGATCATCGGCCGGCGTTACCGTGAGCGCGTCGACAAGGGTGAGGCAAGCTACCGGTACGCCCGAGCCAGCGTCGGCGACTTCTTCAACGAGGCCATCGTGGCCGAGGCCAGCGCAAGCGGCGAGCCGGAGGACTGGGGCCGGATGGTCGACGAACTTGTGGTCGAGGTGAGCCGGGTTCTGAAACACGGGTTCACGGAGCGTGAGCTCGAGCTGGCCAAGAAGGAGATGCTCGCGGATGCCGAGCGAGCCGTTCGCACCGAATCGACCCGCGACGCCCGCCGGGTGCTTTTCCAGATGCTGTCGGCGGTCAACGACCGCGAGCCGGTGCTCTCGGCGAGCCAGAGCCTGGAGCTCTATTCCGAACTGCTGCCGACGATCAGCCTCAGAGAGGTGACCGAGGCCTTTCAGAAACATTTCAAGCCCGGAGCGTTCGCTTATGTGATTCAGATGCCGGAGAAGGAGGGCGTTGCGGTTCCGGCGCAGAATGAAGTGATGACCGTGGTCGGAGCGGCGTGGGCGCGGGATGTTGCGCCCCTCGAGAAGGCTGCTGCGCCGACTGATCTTCTGGCCTCGTTGCCCGAGCCCGGCAAGGTGGTGGAGAGCACTCAAGACACGGAACTGGGCGTCACGAGTGCTTGGCTTTCGAACGGCGTCCGGGTCCACCACCGGTTCATGGATTACAAGAAGGATACGGTGATGGTCAGCATTGCGCTGGCCGGCGGCGGGATCGAGGAGACCAAGTTCAACGCGGGGATCACGACGGTGGCGTCGTTGGCCGTGAACGAGCCGGCCACCAACCGGCTCAGCTCCACCGATATTCGCGACATCATGACCGGCAAGAATATCGGAGTGGGAACCGGCGGAGGCGGAGGGCGCCGCGGCCGGCGGGGCGGGGGCATGACGCAGGGTGATGACGCCTTCACCATCAGCGTTCAGGGATCTCCGAAGGATTTGGAGGCGGGGCTGCAACTGGCCCACGCGCTGCTGACCGACGGCAAGATTGAGGAGTCGGCCTTCCGGAACTGGAAGCTGCAGTCGCTGCAGATGCTCGAGCGGATGCAGACCATGCCGCGCTTCAAGGCCATGGAGGCCGCGGCGGATCTGCTTTCCGGCGGTGATCCGCGTCTGACTTTCCCCACCCCGGGTGAGATCGAAGCTCAATCATTGCAGGCGGCGCAGGCGTGGTACGACCGGCTGTGCCGCGAGGCCCCCATCGAAGTGGCGGTTGTCGGCGACGTCAAGCTTGACGACGTTATGCCGCTTATCGAGCGCTACGTCGGCTCGCTTCCCGAGCGCGGGCGGTCGACGGACGAACTGGATAAACTGAGAAAGGTTGATCGTCCCGCCGGTCCGTTGGCCCGTCATCTGGCGATCGAGACGGTCACGCCCCAGGGCATGGCCATGGCGGGTTTTGTCGGCGCCGACGGGCGAAAGGCGCATGAGCGTCGGGCCCTTCAGCTCGCCGCCCAGGTGCTTTCTACTCGACTGGTGAAAAGTATCCGCGAGGATCAGGGGCTGGTCTATTCAATCGGGGCGCGCTATCGGCCGAACTGGAGCTACGAGGATTATGCTCAGTTTGGTGCGGGCGCGCCGTGCGATCCGCTCCAGGCGAAGAAGGTGGCGGGGCAGATCCACAAGATGTTTGCCGAGTTCGCCGAGGGCGGACCGGCGGAAGAGGAGTTGGCCAACGCCAAGAAGCAGGTGGCCAACAATCTGGACACGCAGATGAAGGAGCCCGGCTACTGGTGGGGCATCCTGCAGCATCACGACCTGCACGATCGTGACCTGGCCGAGGAGAAGAAGGCCAAGGAAGCATACGAGAAATATACGGCGGCGCAGGTGCAGTCGGTCTTTCAGCAGTACTACAAGCCGGAGCGGAAGTTCAGCGTGACGGTTGTGCCGGTCGGCACGGATACCGCTCGAGGCCAGTGATAGACGGCGCCATGATGCACTTCGCCCGAAGGTCGGACGATCTTCGGGCGAGGTGCATTGACGGCTGGCGTTGCTGCGAGGAGCCGAAGATCGTGACGAGGTGTTGCACACGGTGCGTTATGGCCGCCCTGCTCGCACACGTGTGGGCGTCGACCGCGCTTGGCCAGATTCGGGGCGATCTGGTGGAGTCGGGCGGCAACAACAGTGGGCTACGGATCGATCTGCTGATTGAATCGTCGGAATTCGGCGAGTTGTCCGCTGAACAGGGGCGAGGAGGATCAATCCTCGGTACGGCTCGCGTCATGGCTTTCCCGGCGGAAGCGCCGCTGACGGGTATCGTCGTCGAGTCATGGTATGCGGATGTGGAGCCGGCGAGCGCGTCGTTCGAGTTTGTGGAGGGGAGCGTGGCCGTCGACGTTACGCTGCTGGAATACGAGGCGCGCCTTTTGGAGTCCGGTCAGGCGGTGGTTGGCGGCATCGGACCACCGGAGAACTTCCAGATTGATTCGGCGGAGTATGAAGTCGGCGCGACTGTTCGCTTGGTGAGCGTTGAGCTTGGTCTGGATGTCACGCTGCACAGCCGCGGAAAAGTGCGGGCACCTTTCGCGGGCCGGATCGTGCTGGCGGCCGGCAGTCTTTTTCTGGGCTATACGCCGCCGCCCGAGATTACGTTGGCGGCGGCCCCGGACGACCTGCCGGCGGGTGTGACGGCCGTCGAAGTCGGGCTTTCCATGGACGCGGGGAACACGAACTACCACGGACCGGCGGAAGCGGCGATGTTGGGCGATTCTGATCTCGACGGCGACGTGGACCTGTTTGACTTCTCGTTTGCTGACGGGTGCATCGCCGACATGGGCAATCTGCTGTGCGCTCTTCACGATTTTGATGGCAGCGGCGTCATCACCCTGGTAGACCTGGGCGGTTTGCAGGTTGCTTTCTCACCGGATTGATCAGCCCCGTGCAACCTCCGCTGAACATTAACGCCGGCGCATTCACGATTGATGCTCGGCAGGCCGGCCATCACCCAGATTCAGGACCATCAGCCATCGTTTTTACGGGCGGTAGCACTGCGTTTGGTGCCCCTGCAGGATGGCCTCGATGTTGTTTCGCAACACGGGAGCTTGGCGTACGCCGAACACGCCGAGCTTCGGCAGGTCGCGCCCTTCCAGGCTTGCGCAGTCCCCGACTGCGACGATCCGATCGTCGCCGGCCGACCGGAGCGTGGGCTTCACTCGCACGGCGCCGTCTGGACCCAGTGGCGCGCCGAAGTTCTCCAGCATCTGCGGCGCCCGGAGCCCGGTAGCGGCGACATCCAGCGAGGTAATCTTGAACACATCAACACGGAACCCAGCCGCATGACGGCTTCATGCATCGCCCGGATCCAACGGATCAGCAACTTCGACGGAACACCGCCGACGTTCAGGCACAGTCTGTCCTCGTTCCGTCGTGCAGACATTCTCCACGGCCGTCGTAGAATCGCGACGGGCCATTCAGGACTTGCCAGTCGGCTTCGGCCATGATGTCGCGGCAGCGAGGGACGGTCATGCCACGGCTGTCTTCCGTGCGGTCGTTGGTATCGCGGGGATTGGCACCGACCTCGGCCCAGAAGAGGTTTGCGCCCGCGGCGGCGCCGAGGGCATTGGGCTCGTGGGTGCAGATGCCTGGGATGTTCAGCGGCAAGACCACGCGACAAACGGCGAGGATGTGCGCCATGCGCGCCTCGCTGACCTGGCCGAGCGTTGCGAGTTCCGTATGGGGGATGACGATGCGGCGGGCGGAGCCGCTGTAAACGGGATTTACATCGCGCGTGATCAACAGCTTCTCGGTCAACTCCTCGACGGTGTGTTCGGGGCCGACCGGCTCCAGGCAGGTACCGAGGCTCAGATCGGCTTCGTGAACGGCCCGGAACGTCGCGAATCGTTTTTCCACCGGGATCTTCGTCACATCGCCTTCGCCGAGCCGGACGGCGTGATACACCCCCGCAAAGCCCGCCTGCTTCAACTCTCGCGCCTCGTCGACGTTGAAGTCACCGATGTTGGCAATGAGCGTGGTTTCCGGCCTCAAGGCGGCGCGCACAGCGACGCCGTATTCGAGGAACCGCCGAAACGGGAGAATGCCCGTCGCCATGAGGAAGACCGCGTTGGCGCCGTCGCTTTCCAGCTTGCAGGCTCGTGCGACGACATCGTCGAGGTCGAACTCGCGCTGCTCGGTGAAGACCTCGTTGCATTGGGCAAACGCACAAAACAGACAGTTGCGCGCACACGGGCCGACATTCACCGACATCTGACCATGCACTTCGGACCGGCCGTTGCAGGCCCGTGCGGACAGGCGCCGGGCGGCGGCGACCAGCATCGCGGACTCGGCCGAAAACGTTGGTATTCGAAACAACGCGGCGACGTTTTCCGGGTCACCGATTGGGTTGCCCTGCTCGGCCTCATCGATGGCACGCCGCACGAGGAGGTCGATCTGTGTCGCTGGCATAGGCGAACTCCACAATCGTTGCTTATGAACCGGCGCAGCACGATTTTGAAATGCGGCCCCGAAAACGTTCACACAAAGCATTCTGTAAGAGCTGCCGCCGCGGGAGTCAACGCTGAAATCGTCTCTCGTCGCCACGTTCGAAATGTCTCGGATATTAGTTCCAAGCGTGCAGCATGCTGGCTGGGCGGCGAGAGTCATCGGTGCCTGTGCCGGAGGTATGTGCCGAAGGCCTCGGACTCGGCTGGACAGGCGCCTGAACAGTCTGACGTCGTCCTGGACGAGCGGAATGCCGGCGGGCTCACACAGGACCTTCAGGTCGGTCGGCAGGAGCCGCGCCTGGTCGCCAAGACCCACGCTCGGACTGGCGACCTTCTTGCGTACACATTGGGTAAGCAGTGGTGATTCCTTGGGAGCCGCAAAAGCTGTAAGCCGGTTGAGCAGAGCCGGCCATGTTCATTGAACTCCCCGGGACGCGTGGTCTGGTGTTGTACGCGTGGGGCTCTTGCACGTGTGAGAATGTTACGAGCACCGCCTTGGGCACTCGTGAATGAAAGTCGTGCCGGAGTGGCGGAATCGGCAGACGCGCAGGATTTTCATGGGATTCTGCGAAGAACTCACAGGCCTGGATTTCACCAAGATGACGGCTTCCTGCGGCGCAGCTTGGCGGTTTTTTTTCCTGGCAGCGGGCGACCAACAGCCGGCGTTGAGGCCCAATCGTATCGTGGTGGCGACCTACTCCGGCGAGCGCGCGATGAGGGGCCAGAGCCGATCGCGAAGCGTCTGAACGACCGCGCGCAACTCGTGCGACCGCGCCAAGCCAGATCTGCGCAGGAAGGCGGACCATTGACGCTGCTTGTCGGGATCTCCGGCAAACTCCTCGGTGAGACCCAGCGGAACGTTCGACGGAATCACGGTACCCCGTCGCTCGAACGTCGCCCGAATCGCTCGAGCGAGCACCTGGTCATCCAGTTCGAATTGCTGGAGCAGTACCCATGTGTCGTAGAAGTCCCGCATCCGGCTGTTCGCCATGCCGAGCGACACCATCGCTTCCAGCTTCTCCGCAACCACGCTTTCCGGCGAATACACGCGGAGCTCCGGCGCTGGTTGGTCCAGTAGCGTGGGATAGGTTTCGCTCCTTGCCTCAGGGGTGACAACGTCGCCGAAGCCCACGTCGATCTGCAAGTTCAGACGAGCGTTGCCCAGTTTGGCTGCGATTCGAAGCCGAATTCCCGCGTATGCCTGCTCGTCTCGAATCGGGGCTGCAGTGATGGTGTTTCCGTCAAAGGCCATTCCATCGTCATCTACAGTTTGTTCGCACACGTTTCGAAACACATCGATGAGTCGGTCTTCGGAGGGTTCTCCGAATCCGAGAAGGTCGAGGTCACGGGTCGGGCGATGCATCGCACCGGTCCAAACGGTGAAAAGCATCGCCCCTTTCAGGATGAATTCGTTGGCGTGCTCAGATTGACTGAGGCGGTATAGCAACCTCTCGACTGCGTAGCGTGTCAGCAGCAGGTTGTAGTCCTCGCCGCTCTCGCGGCTGCGGTTGAGCAACCGCTGGCGCACCGATTGGACAATGCCATGTTCGGCTGGACTCACGCCATCGTTTCCAGGTAGGGGCGCATGATGCTCGCTACGCGGCAGACCTTCGCGTGTTTCCAGAGTTCGTCATGCGTGAATCGACGTTCCCGTAGCCCTTCGCGTAGCGCCTCCAGGGCGACGTCAAGACCGATCTTGTGGCGATACTTGAAGCAGTCGGCGACCGTTTTGGCCACGGAGTAGACCGGAACCGACACGCCCTCGATGCGGTGCCGTTCGACCCCGGCAGTCAGTGCCGCGCCGGAGAACCGGACGATTCGCACCTTCGGAATGGCGAGGCTCGGCTTCCGGGCTCTGCGGTCGATGGCCAGCCACACCTCGAATGGGCTTTGCGTTCCGACCTCATGAAATCGCAAAGCCGAGAGCAGGCACACCACGCCATGAGGGACCTTTTTCGCCACCTGGGCCAGCGAGTGATTTGCGGTCGGCTCGGCCTCGGCCAGCGCGTAAACGCCGCGCGCGATTCTCTCGACCAGTCCCTCGGCCGCAAGACGACGAAGGTGTTCGGGGTGCAGCCCGTGCGCCCGGAGGTCGCGAACGCGCACAATGCCGGCTTCTCGAACGAGTTCCAGCACTCGGCTGCGGTCAGTTGTCGCCATGTGTACAATTGTCGGCACTTGATCGCATATGTCAATCTTTTTACACAAGGCTTGGCGGTGCCCGGAGGTCATGTGCTTATAGGACCTGTTCGGGGTCGAGTTGCTGGCAGCGGGGTTGCCGTCGGGCCGGTTCTCTACATCTTCGGCACGTCCGGATGCGCCCCCGGGGCGTTTGAAAGGCCCTTTCAGGGTCGTGGCTCAGTCTTTAGGATGTCGGCCACCGCGGGTCCCCAGGCTCGGCCATGGCGTCCCTACCACTTGTCTCACTGTGAGGCGTGGCTCGTGGCACGGATAAACGCGGACGTCGTGAATGCGCGTAATGGTCCAAGAGTTTTGGACCTTTGCGCATGGCCTACCGCGGCAGGCCAGCTGTCCGGCAAAGACTATCGCACATTGTTCAGACGCAGGGTGTTGGCAAGCGACATCTTGACTGCCATGTGAAAGCCGGCAACGTTGAACGCCGAGGGCATCGTGGGCCGCAGGAAGCTGGCTGACACCGTGAAGCGGGAGGCGCCTGGCTTGCGTCTCGCGCGGGCGCCTTCTTCGGCTCGCGTTCGGGTCCCCGCGCTTGGGCGCCTAATGGACGGTGGCTTTTCAGGACTGGGCCGGCATGTGGAGGGATGTCATGGCGAAGACGAAGCCAAAGCGAGACCGGCAACGCGAGGATCGCATTGCAATGGAGATTGTAGTGGACGCTCACGACCCAGGTGAGCAGGCCACGGCATGGTATTCCTACCTCGAAGAGCAACTCCGTTTTCCGTTTACTGCAAGCTGTATTGCGCACCGTGCGATCTCTCCTTTACGAGTAGGAGATGAAGTCGAAGTCGTCGGAATGCCGGGGGAAGACGAGTGTTTGCACGAGATGTTCGTGACCATGCGCTGGGATAGGAAAGATGGTCTGGCCGTGCCCTTGTCTCAACTGCAACCCTCCAGGGATACGGATGAACAGACAATACAGGCCATCGATGATTGGCATTATTGGACAGCGATGGGTTACGAGTTGTGAAGAAAACGCCATAACTGACCCAAGATGCAGATTTGCGAGCGGCGCATTCAGCGGGTGAGGACTGATTGGCGACTGAAACTGAAGATGATGGCGAGCCTCGTCGATCACCAATCCTCAGCGGAAGCGAAGGTTGCTCTCTTCCGATCGCTCTTTCGCGGGCGCGAGGATGTCTATCCTCGCCGTTTCGAGAGCCGCAGGACTCGCAAAGCAGGCTACCAGCCTGCCTGCGCGAATGAATGGGTCCGAGGCGTTTGTGAAAAGCCGAGGGTCAAGTGCACGGAGTGCCCCCACCGCCGCTTCCTCCCGATCACGGACGAAGTAATCCGCCGGCATCTCGCCGGCCAGGATGACGCCGGCCGTGACTTCGTCATGGGCGTCTATCCAATGCTCCAGGACGAAACCTGCTTCTTCCTGTCCGTCGATTTCGATAAGACCCATTGGCGCGAGGACACAGGGGCATTCCTGGAGACGTGTGACTCCATGCATCTGTCGGCCGCACTCGAGCGATCGCGCAGCGGCAACGGCGGACACATCTGGCTGTTCTTCGATGAAGCCATCTCGGCCGGCATCGCACGCAAGCTCGGCTCGCACATTCTGACCGAGACCATGGAACGCCGCCCGGACATTGGATTGGATTCGTATGACCGGTTCTTCCCCAATCAGGACACGCTGCCCCAGGGCGGGTTCGGGAATCTGATCGCGCTTCCCCTTCAGAAAAAGGCGCGGCAGCACGGGAACAGCGTCTTTCTCGATGGTGATTTCGCCCCTCATTCCGATCAGTGGGCATTCCTCTCGGCGGTTCGCAAACTCGGTCGTTCCGAGGCCGAGGAGATTGTCCATGACGCCGAGAGGAGAGGGCGTGTTGTCGGAGTACGCCTCGCCTTACCCGACGAGGACGACCCGGCACCTTGGACGGCGCCGGCTTCCCGGCGTCGAAGAGAATCGCCGCTCATCGGTCCACTGCCGAATAGCGTGGAACTGATTCTCGGAAACGAGGTCTACATCGCCAAAGATGTGTTGCCCGCAGGTCTACGGAATCGGCTGCTTCGTCTGGCCGCCTTTCAGAACCCGGAGTTCTACAAAGCCCAGGCGATGCGTCTGCCAACGTACGGCAAACCAAGAATCATTGCGTGTGCTGAGGACCATCCGCGCCACATCGGCTTGCCTCGCGGCTGCCTGGACGACGCGCAAAAGCTTCTGACCGACCTTAAGATCGGCGCAGTCATTCGGGATGAGCGGTTCGATGGCATACCCCTGGATGTTGCCTTCCAAGGCGAGCTGCGACCAGACCAACAGGCTGCGGCAGATGCCATGCTCGCACACGACACGGGAGTGTTGTCTGCCACCACGGCCTTTGGGAAGACCGTGATCGCCGCGTGGCTCATCGCGCAGCGCGGTGTCAACACCCTGGTTCTTGTGCACCGCCGCCAGCTTCTGGAGCAGTGGTTGGAGCGGTTGTCCCTGTTCTTGGGGCTCCCCGTCGAGGCTATCGGGCGGATAGGTGGTGGACGCAAGAAGCCGACCGGCGCGCTGGATGTGGCGATCATTCAGAGCCTTGTGCGCAAGGGTGTCGTGGATGACCGCGTTGGGGAATATGGTCATCTCATCGTGGACGAGTGCCACCATCTGTCAGCCCACAGCTTTGAACAGGTGGCCCGGCGGGCTAAGGCGAGATTCGTCACCGGCTTATCTGCAACGGTAACCCGCAAGGACGGCCACCACCCTATCATCTTCATGCAGTGCGGACAGATACGCCATCGTGTTGACGCGAAGAAACAGGCATCCGCGAGGCCGTTTGAACATACCGTGGTGGTGCGTCCCACTGCCTTCCGTCCACAGCGACCTGCCAATCCGGGCGCCCGGCGCCAGTTTCACGAACTGTACAGCGAACTGATGGCTGACGAAGCACGCAACCAGCAAATCTGCGAGGACGTGGTGCAGGTCGTCCGGGAAGGCCGCTCGCCCATTGTGCTGACCGAACGTAACGAGCACCTCGATCGGCTGACAGAGCGACTTTCGCCTGGAATCCACAACCTGATTGTGCTTCGAGGCGGCATGCGAAAGAAGGAGCTCGATGCGGTCAACGCTCAACTCGCGGGCATCCCTGAGCCCGAGGAACGGGTACTTCTGGCCACGGGGCGATACATTGGAGAAGGTTTTGACGATGCGCGGTTGGACACGTTGTTTTTGACACTTCCGGTGTCATGGCGAGGGACGATTGCACAGTATGCCGGGCGGCTGCACCGGCTGCACGATCAAAAGCGCGAAGTGCGCGTGTACGACTACGCCGACCTGAATGTGTCGATGCTGGCGAGGATGTTCGACCGACGCTGCCGCGGATACGAAGCCGTGGGCTACAAAGTGCTACTGCCGGCGAGTGCTGTGCCGGGCTGGCCGGCCGACGTACCCCTTCCTGTCGACCCCGATTGGAAACAGGACTATGCGGCCAGTGTCCAGCGGTTGGTTCGCGACGGCGTTGATTCGCCGCTGGCGAATCTGTTCGTCCATGTGTCGCGTACGGTCCATCCGGGCGCGGAAGGCATCGACCGTGCACGAAGCGCGACGGAGGCGTTCCTGTATCGTCGCCTCGAATCACTGCCCGAAACGAGAGGACGGTTCCACCTGAATGTCGAGCTGCCCATCGCCTTTGACGGGCGGGGGCGAATGGAAGTGGATCTGCTCTGCAGGGATCTGCGAATCGTGGTCGAACTGGACGGTGGGCAGCACCTGGCCGACACCGATGCCTATCGCCGCGACCGGCGCAAGGACGCCTTGCTCCAGGAGCACGGCTATTTCGTGCTGCGATTCCTCGCCGAGGACGTGGGCAAGCGCCTCAGCGAGATCCTGGATACAATCCTCAGGACGCTATCACACCGCCGGCGATCGCAATCGTGAGGAACCGCCAGGTGTTGCGTCCCGTCAGGTCGACACCGCCGTTGCCTCGCGCGTCGCTCTCAGACTCGAGAAGAACACCAGCGCCACCGAATCCGGTACCTGCGACTTGGGACGGCGCGAGCAAAACTGTCTGCTTCGGAAGGCGACGAGCGTTGAGATCAGGCTCCCAGGATACGGGCACCGACAAGACGGGTTTCACCGGACGGGTACCTGACGTCTGCTCGGAGCCAATTTCTATTGCGTAAATACAGCGTAAGCGCTCGCATCGGCCCGTGCCGAGAGGTCGTACCATCCGAGCATCAAAGCCGGCTTTTCTGCACCGAAAATGCCGTTTCCGCGCCCGTTGCGTCCGGCAGCAACAACGGTACGATCATGAGACGCGCGGGATCAATAAGCCGGAGTGGCGGAATTGGCAGACGCGCGGGATTCAAAATCTGGCCTATAGGCGATTCTGCCTCAAAAACGCCGATTTGAACCCAAAAAACGCCAAGAATTACGCGTTATAGCGTAAATATAGCGTAACCAGACGCGCGGGATTTTCGTGGGATTCTGCGAAACACTCACAGGCCTGGACATTACCAACACAAGGTTCGGCACCGGCGCGAGGGCTATTCATCGGGTAGTTTGGTAATTCGTGAAACCTCGGAGCGCCAAGACCGAGCTATTCGGCCCCCGGAGGACGGAGCACCCCTACGCCAGGTTGACCGGGCGGGGGGGATTCTGCCCCCAGCCTCAGGATCGTAACCTGTTTCGCGGCACCATGTTACGAAGGGCGCCGGCGAACGTCTCCGAAACTGATCGGGTACCCGTCGCGCCGCGCGGGCACCGTTCTCGCCGGCCGCGGAGCATACGCCCGCACCGTCGTGACCCCACCGCAGTTTCGTCCTGGACCAGCGCCCCGGCGTATGCCTACCGACCGCTTGGGCTGCGCGCCTCACCGGACCATCAACTACCGAGGCTCCCAAGGGCCGGGCGGGTCCCACGAGAGTCGGAACTCACGGTCGTGGCTCAGCGCTTGCACGACAGGCCCGAGGAAGTCCGCCACAGATTCCAACAGGTCGATCAGGTTCTCCGGCGAGTCGGCCAGCTTGCTCTTTCGCCGAAACGCCGCCCACTGAGTTTGTCGCGCCGGGTCCTGAACGAACTCGGCGCTCAATCCCGACGGATGTTCCGTGATTTCGGTCTCGCGCCGTGCACACGTGTTCTTGATCGCCTGCGCGAGCAGCGCACCGTCGAAGGCAAAGTTCCGCGACAGCAGCCAGATGTCGTAGTAGTCGCGAAGGCGGCTGTTGAGCATCCGCCGATGCAGCATCACCTGGAGCTTCTCCGCGACGACCGTTTCGCGCGGGTACGCCAGCAGTTCGGGCGCCTCGTGCCCGAGCAGCGTCGGGTAGGTCAGCTTGGACGGCTCCGGGGTAATCACGTCGCCGAAGCCCACATCGATCTGCATCGTGATTCGCGCCGTCCCGAGCGTTCCACGAAACCGTAGGCGGACTCCCGTGTAATCAGCCTCCTCGGCGATGGCAGCACCCTCCACGCTTTCAGCGTCGAAGATCAAGCCGTCATCCTCGACGGGTTGCTTGCATACCTGGCGAACAACGGCCTCAAGGGACGCCGGGGCGTTGCTCATTCGCCCGAGCAGGTCGATATCCATCGTCGGCCGCACGGACGGTGCCCTCCAAGCCCGCAACAGCAACGCGCCCTTCAGGACGAACCGGCCGGCGTACTCCGACTTCGACAACCGATACAGGAATCGCTCCATCGCGTAATGCTGAAGGAGTTCGTTGAAAGGACGATTGCTCGTGCGTGCCTGGTTCAGTAGCCGCTGGCGTATCGACGCGGCCGTGTTCACTATCCGCCTGGCGCTCAAAGTACCGCCTCGAGGTAGGGTCGCATGACCTTTTCGACGCGGTCGATCTTTGCGTAACGCACCACCTCGTCAAGGTTCGACCGTCGGCGTTTGCAGTACAGGCGAAGCGCCTCCATCGCTACGTCAAGACCGAGCTTGTTGCGATACTTGAAGCAGTCGGCGATCGTCTTCTCGGCCCCGAAGATGCGCACACGCACGCCGTCGATGATTGGCTCCTCGACCCCGTTCGTCATCGCTTGATCCGAGAACCAGTAGATTCGGATCGGCGGGAAGCGCAGTCGTGGCGGCTCCGAGCCGCGCGGAAGGGCAACCGACACTTCGTGCGGGATTTGCGTGGTGAGCTCGTGATAAGCCAGCGCCGAAATCAGGCACACGACGCCGGAAGGCACCTTGAGCCCTACCGTCACGAGATCCGGGTTGCCGATTTCGGGTAGCTCGGCCAGCCGGAAGAGGCCCCGCTCCAGACGCTCGAGGAAGCCCGAGTCCCGTAGCGCGTACAGGGTTCGGGGATGAACGCCCGCCCGGAGCACCTGTGCCGTGCGAACCACGCCGCCGTGTTGCAGGCAAAGCTCGCGGACCCTTCTGCGGTCCTTTTCTGGGACGTTGTTGGACATCGTGGATAAAACCACCTTCACTTGTGTGCGCTTGCTGGTATCTTTATCCAAACGCGGCGCAGCCGTCAAGGGCGTCCAGAATCGGCGTCATGCGGACCGTTTTCTACCCGATCGACATGACGGCGACTCCGATCACTGTACTTTCAGTGAACTTCGGGAGGTCGATTCGGCCCAGATGCTTCCGTCGCGCCGCCGAAGGGGGCGGGGGGTTTGCATCCCCCGTCCTCCGGCCGGCGAATTGCGGTTGGCGGCCTGCAATTCTTGAGCGCATCGCTGGGATTCAAGAGGCACATCGCGACGTGACGGGTCGTGAACGTCGTCAGGCTTCGGGCATCGACTCGCTTCAAGCCCTGCAAGGCGATCCGCCTGGGTTTGCCCCACTCGTCCAGCTCAACAGCCGCGGCCACGGGGACTTTCTTCTCCACACCACGCCCCGGGCGACCCGGCTCCTTGCCGCCGACATACGTCTCGTCAATCTCCACAAGTCCTTGCAGGAGATAATGTTGGCATCGCAGACGCATGGCTTCGCGGAGCTTGTGGAGCATCGTCCAGGCCGTCTGGTAGCAGACCTGAATCTGCTTCGCGAGGGTCATGGCCGCGATGCCCTTCTTGGAATGGGCTTCCTGATACATCGCCCAAAACCACTTCCAGATCGGAATGCGAGCGCCGTGGAACACCGTCCCCGCCGTCGGCGAGGTCTGATGATGACAATCACGGCACTCCACCAGCCCGCGAGTCGGCAGCCACCAGCCGCGATCGTGTCCGCAGTCCGGGCAGATGAACCGCTCCAGGTTCGCACCCCAGCGAACTTCCCGCAGGTGTGCCGCACAGGCTGCGTCCACTCCGAAGCGACGCATGAACGCGGCGACATCGGGAATCTTGGGCAGCGGGTGTTTCGGGCGTATCTCGTCAGGCATGGCCGATCTCCTCCGTGGACCGCAGGATCGTAAAGCCTAACATATCCCTAACTACGCCGCCGGAGTCAAGCAGAGACTCAGTTGCGAGTTTCTTGACTAATCGTCTCACCCTATAGTGCCAGAAAACGACTCGCCGTGGTGCGACAGCAGAATCGACTCGACCAAGCGAGGAGTCGGATCGCACGTGTCAAATCAGCTGTGCACTGGCAGAGCGTTCCGATCGTTAGTATTGTGAGTACCATGAGGACGATCAGTCTCGATGCCCATTGTCCCCCTATTCCCAATCGCCGGACCCCCGTAGCCTCTCCACGCGAAATGAATCAATGAGCATATGGACAGCCAAATGAGCAACAACAGTGACTTCTCACGAACTTTCAAGGGATTAACCGGGTTTAGGCCTTTCCCTTGGAACGAGCATCTCTACAAGCGCTTCACCGACGCAGGGCCGCCGACGGGCCAACCGATCTTGGCAGATCAATCGTCATCGGCATCATCCGGAGATAATGCCGTGGCGACTCGTGTACGTGGTCAACCGGGGAACTAGTCGATCGTCAAGTCGATGACGTCGCGTGTTACAGACTCTACTCAACAGAATCAACTAGGCCCAAAACAAGCGTACCATAATGCCTTGTTGAGCGGTGCCCGGGGGTGCG